>QHBP01000258.1 GCA_003244175.1 Chloroflexota bacterium
GACCGGATGATGAAGATCAGCAAGAACAGGTTGAAGAAGTGCTGCGCTTCCGCCCAGATTGGCAGGCCCGCGTTCCGTTCGGAGCCGGGTGTCGCGACGGTGCCGGGGTAGTGCGCGATGAACCGCTGCACCGACGGAATGCTGCGCAACCCCTGCGCGACCGCCACCGCGGCGATCAGAACGACGAACCCGATCGGTAGTAACCAGAGCAAGTTGAACCATCTGCTGCGACCCACGCGTACCCGGGGAGCGATCCCGTGTGCCTGTGGTACCGAACCCGCCCAGGTAGCGGGGTCAACGACATCCTCGCCCACTGTCAGCTGCGATCGGTAGCTCTGCGCGGCCTCAGGTGAGACGCTCGGCGATGCAGGAGTGGGCAGATTCGTGGGTGTGGGCTGGTCGGAGTTGTCAGCCATGTGCGACCCCTCCCCGCAGGTCTCGGCGCGGGGCGGTGACAAGAGTCACCGTCCCGTTGCGTCCATCCCCGTCAGCGTATCACTGGTTGCCCGGGTTCGAGACTCAACCGTTAGCGAGTAACCGAAGTTTCGCGACCACCCCATGCTCGGGCGTATGCTGGTTTGTAGAGACCTCTCTTCGAGACTCCGCTAGTACGGCGTACGAGGTGGCACCGTGACCCCCAATCCGCTCCGTGACCTCGAACAATGCGGACAGAGCGTCTGGCTCGACTCGCTCAGCCGCGATCTGATCCAGTCCGGCGAGTTCGCGCGTCTGATCCAGCGGGACGGCATCACCGGCGTGACGGCCAATCCGAGCATCTTTGAGAAGGCAATCGTGGGGACCCACGACTACGACCAGAGCATCCGCGATCTTGCCCGCACGGGCTGCTCGCCCATCCAGATCTACGAGCACCTGGCGATCGAAGATGTCGGAGCAGCCGGTGATCTGCTTCGCGCATCCTACGATCGCTGTACCGGCCGCGATGGCTTCGCCAGTATCGAGGTCTCGCCCGATCTCGCGCACGATACCGAGGCGAGCATCGAAGAGGCCCGGCGGTTCTGGCGAGAGCTGAACCGGCCGAATGTCATGGTCAAAATACCGGCGACGCCCGAGGGGATCCCGGCCATCGAACAGCTCACCGCGGAAGGGATCAACGTGAACATCACACTGATCTTCGCGGTTGAGATGTACGAGCAGGTGATGGATGCCTACCTGAGCGGGTTGGAACGGCGGGTCAAGCAGAACCGCCCCATCGAGCATATTGCCTCGGTTGCCTCTTTCTTCGTAAGCCGGGTGGACGTTTTGGTTGACAAGCTCCTCGAAGAGCAAGCACAAGGGTCGCACGAGACGAGACACAAGGAGCTGAAGGCGCTCGAGGGAAAGGTTGCGGTGGCAAACGCCAAGATCGCTTACGAGCACTTCGAGCAGGTGTTCGGGCAGCGTGAAGCCGGCGAAGGCCGGTGCGAGCGATTCCGCCGCCTGGCGCAGCAGGGAGGGCAGCCCCAGCGACCGCTCTGGGCGAGTACAAGCACCAAGAACCCCAGCTACCCCGATACCCTCTACGTCACCCCGCTAATCGGTCCGCTCACGGTCAACACCATGCCACTAGAAACGATTGATGCCTTCCGGGATCATGGTGTGGTTGACTGCCAAGCGGTGACACAAGACCTCGGTGAAGCCCATCAGCAGATCAGAGATCTGGAACGCGCAGGCATCAGCATGGAAACGGTGACCGGTGAGCTGATCCGAGATGGGGTCGAGAAGTTCTGCAATGCTCTGCACTCGCTCCTGGAAACGATCGAGCAGCGGCAGGGGAGTCTCGTCAGAGCCTGACGCCTGGTTGCCGGCGTCAGAAGATAGCGGATCTCCAACGCCACGGATCAGCAGAAATTAACGGGTCAAAATCTGTCGACCGACAGTGTGCGCGCTTGAAGCATCCCGGGAACGCTAAGGAAGGTCCATCCGCCCCGTGCGGAGTCGCCAAACGAGGTACCGCTCTTGGATCGCCTTGAGGTAATGAATGAGCGGGTGCGGCAACCGAATGGCCACGTTTTGGAGCCTTTTGGTTCCCCAGGATGTCAGGAACAAACCCGTACTGCCTCCGTCCAGAACCCGGACATCGAGCACGTAGGGAAGGGTCCGCTCGGCCGGCGGACCGGAACCGAGCGAGGCGGCGACGTTCTGCGCCGCGGCCTGACCCATCCGTACAGCCAGGTATCCGGTGTGCGGAGCGCGCGGCTCAGTCAACGGCGGGATGGGCCGATCGAAGGAGCACGCGACGCCCGCGGCGTAGATCTCCGGATACGTGACGTGCTGGTACCGATCGTTCACGGGAATGAACCCATGCTCGTCGGTGAGCTTGGGGCTTTTCCAGAGATCGACGTCGCCGGTGAAGGGGGGCATGATGATACTGACCGCGGCAGGCAACGTCTCACCGGACCCCAACACTACCTCGTGACTTCCGACGCGGTCTATGCTCACCCCCGTCCGGTAGGTGATGTTACGCTCTGTGAACAGTGTCTGGAGCTTAGCTCGCGCGGCTCTCTGGTCGAAGCCCAGATCCCCAAGATAGGGCTGGCCGGTGATGAAGGTGAACGGGACGCGGTCCCGGATTCCCCGCCGGCGCAGGACGGTGTCGAGCGCCAGGGCGAGCTCGTAGACCCCGCTGAAGTAGGTCGCACCCGGCGCAGCGCCAATGACCAGCGGACCGGGATCGTCGAAGAGCCGGCGCAACGACTCTCGGGCCTCGACTGCCGAATCCTCCCCGACGATCCAGTGCGCGGACCGGAATTCCCCGGCTAGGCCCGGTATCGCCGTCGTGTTTGGCCGCCCGCCGGTCGCGATGATCAGTCGGTCGTAGCGAATCTCGCCATCATCGGTCCTGACCACGTTCTCATCAGCGCGCACCTCCCGCACCGCGGATCGCAGGTATTTGATCCCCTTGGCCTCGAGGGCGGGATCAAGTGCGAAGCTTCCGCGGTACAGCGAACGGCCCAGCACCGCCCACACCAAAGATAGAGCGAAGACGAAGCGTCCGGAGGGCTCGACGACCGTCACGCGATCCCCCGGTCCCAAACGTTCTCGCAGGGTGTATGCCGCTCCCAGGCCGGCAAAGCTTCCACCGGCGACTACGACATGCCTCTGGTACGACGTACTTTCATTCATGTGTCTCAGCTCCTGTTTGGGTGGTCACATGCCACATCTGTCGGGAGCCCGGCATTCGCCTGGTCCCCCTGCGTCCTCCCACGCTCGGGAACCGGGCTGGCGAGCGCCCGGACGGCAGCGATACACCTACTCCTCAAGAGATTGTTCCAAAGTCCGGTACTCATCAGGAGATAGGGCACCTTGAAATCTTGTTCCTCTTCTTTGATGTACGATCCTGTTTGCCTCAATGATACTCCTTGCTCCAGATAATTCGAGCAATACATGTGGATTCAGCGGTACTCTCTCTATTATGTATGTTAATACCTTTAAACGTACAACCTCATTCTTTATAGGAGAATAGATGGTTAGAAGATCTTGAGCAAGCTTGGGAGTTACGACCATCTGGGGTAAATAGACAACTGTTCCCAAATATCCACTTATGGAACATTCCGCATTTAGCCACGCTGTTCCAAGAAACATTGCCGCGGATTGATATCCGGCATGAAAGGTGATAGCCGAAACTATTGCGTTTCCTTTCGTGTGAAGAAGTCGCAGCACGTCTGCTGTTTCCTTCTCCGTCCGTGTCAAGACGTTTGCCTCATCAATAATGACGACATCGAATTGTCGAGATGGCAGAGTGCCGGCGCTGAATGCTTCCCCTTCATAATCTCGACCGTTCATAATGCGAGTTTCATTGCCTCGTCCTCGCAATATGCCGGCTAATGCGGGCAGCAGACTCGTTGTCTTACCGAAGCGGCGCGGACCGGCAACGACGCAGAGAGGATTGTCCCCAAGGCTATCCGCAATCTCGAGCGCGTACCTCTCATATAGGGCTGCTATTTGCGCTCTTACGTCTGCACGCTTGTCGTCCAATAGATTGTGCTTAGGAGACACGGTGATCATAGTCTCCGCATCCCTGGGCGAGGTCAGAGCGGAGAGCAACTCGCGCGGCTGGGTATCCACCAGGCGCTTGCGCAGCTTGCCGCCTGGAGCCCAGTGACGGTAGCCCTTCGGGTAGTGTGCCGGCGAAGCCGGCGATGAAACTACCCCGTGAGCGACTGGGGAAGCCCTTCTCTACAGCAT
>QHBP01000324.1 GCA_003244175.1 Chloroflexota bacterium
CCGTTACCCTGGTCGCGAAGCTTCCATTGGCCTGGGTCAGCGCGGACGTCGTCACCACACGCGCGCCGCCGATTGTCAACGGGAAACGGGCGACGATGGACACCGTGACACGCGCCGCGAATCCACCGCCCAGCAGGAGAACCGTCTGACCGGGCTGCGTGACGCCTGGCTGTATGCTCAGGGACGGATGAACAGCCACCCGAACCCGGGCAAAGGCCTGGAACCCGCCTCGCAGGTCCGTGGCGGACACGGTGTACACGCCTGGCCGCACCGTCGACGGTACGGGCAGCATGGCCGTGAATCCTCCTGCCGATCCGGTGGCCGCGTCGCGCTCAATTGTCTCGCGCAGTCCGTTGCTCAGCGGTATCGTCATCGCGACGCGTACGTGCGAGAAGGGAACGAACGCGCTCCCGAGGACGGTCACGGACGTACCGGGTCGAATCACGGCCGCGCCCAGTCGGAGCGCCGGCTGGTAGCTCACGGTGAGACGCGCTCGAGCGACGCGCAGGCTGCCGGCACCCGTGGCCGTCACCGTCGCGGCGCCGCGACGCGCGCTGGGAGGGACGGCAAAGGAGAGCGTGGAAAGATTCCCCTCGGAGCTCGCGCGCTCCGTCTGATTGAGCACCATGGCGTTGCCACCGTATAGCGGGAAGGAAACCGAGACGGAGACGTTCTCGAGCGGCAGAAACCCGGTACCCCGTAAGTAGAAGGAGTGCCCGGCGACGACGCCCACGGGTCCGGCGGTGGTCCCGACTCGCAGAAAGACCAGGGGCAAGACGGTCAGATCGTGGGTCGCGATGTGACCATGAAAATCCTGTGCGCTCACGACGTACGTGCCGGGCAACGTGTTCTCAGGAATCCCCAGGAAAGCGGAGAACGATCCTTTGGGACGCACGCCGACGGTGATCTCCAGCTTCCGGGGAGCCGCGCGTGTAGAAACCGTGACGGAAACAAGAGCCGTGTCTCCGGGCCGGAATCCGTAACCGGTGACGCGGATTGCGGTTCCCGCGGGTATCGACGCAGGGCTGAGCTGCAGAGTGGCCGCGGCCTCAACCGCACGGGGAGTGGGTGCGACAATCGATAAGAGTGCGCCGAGCGATACGAGTACGGCGAGTGCAAGGGACCGGCGGTGCTTGGTCATCGTGATCCTCCTCTAGTGCTGATCCTTTGTATGTGCATGCACGTCAATACAGTCAACGTCGTGCGGCCGTTCTTCATAACCGCACGAGCTGAACCAGGGTTTACAAATCGGTGACAAATGTGCTGAGGGTCGGAGCATGTGTCAATGTGGAGAAGATACACGCGCGGAAAGGTCCCACATGAACGCACAGATTGGTGATACGAGTATCTTCTATCGCGTCGTTGGCGACGAGGCGAAGTATCCGCTTATTCTGCTCCACGGCGGCCCGGGCCTGGATCACATGGAGATGTTTCCGTGGCACGATTCGCTGGCGGACGTGTTCTACCTTGTCTACGTCGACCTGCGAGGACAGGGCAGGTCACAGCGAGTCGACCCGGCAACTCTATCGCTCGAGCTCTTCGCTCGGGACGTCACGGATCTGGCTCGGTCCATTGGATTGCCGCGCTACGCACTGCTGGGCCATTCCTTCGGGTCCTTCGTGACGTTGACGCATGCAATTGAACAGGGCGGCGCCTCGCACTACGTCATCTCCGGCGGTACCGCAAGCTTTTCGAAGACAAACGCGGAGCTGGAACAGAATCTAGCTACATTTGAACCGGTAGAGCTGCGTGAGCAGGTGACAGCCTCGTGGGCCATGGAATCGACGGTGTCCACGCAAGAAGAGGCAAAAAAGCTCATGGACATGCAATGGCCCCTCCACTTCGCGAATGCTCAAAGCATGGAGAAGGCCTTCCGGTACACGGAGGAAATGCGCCCCGGGTGGCAGGACGAAGTCATCTATACCCCGGAGGTGCTTGCCTACTTCGCCGCCAATGAATACGCCATCGAGATCGAGGACCGCCTATCCTCGATTCACCGGCCGGCGCTGCTCATCACCGGGCAATATGACCGTACCTGCACACCTCGGGCCTCCCGCGAGATGCACGAACGCATCCCGAACAGCGACCTCGCCATCATCTCCAACGCGGGCCACCAAACGTTTATGGAGCAGCCGGAATTGTACTTCGCGGCTCTGCGGGCCTTCTTCGTGCGTCATCAGTCACAAGTGACATAGGCGGGCCGCCATCACGGACGTCGCGATCCGCGACTCGTCGCGGATGTAGGCCGGTCGCTCCGTCGCCGGCGAGTCACGCATGTGACATGTCCGGTGCACGCGACACGTGTTCCTATCCCGCACCCGCCGGCATAAATCTCGCCCTCCACCTCGGTCGTAATCCGAGACTGGCGGGCGACGGAGCGACCCTTTGACAACCTCCATAACCTCATGTAACGTTACGCTACCAGGAGTGGGGGTTTCGTGAGCGTTCGGGTCCTGCACGTGGCGGACATGCATCTGGGTCGCTCGTTCACCTATCTTGGCGACGTCGCGGCCGTCCGGCGCCGGGATCTTGCCGGCACCTTCGCGAGAATTTGTGCAATTGCGGTTGAGCGCCAGGTCGCGGCGGTGCTCATCGCCGGGGACCTGTTTGACAGCTTCAACCCCTCTCGAGCCATGGTCGAGCTCGTCCAGACCCAGCTTGGACATCTCCAGGCCGAAGGGATCAAAGCGTTCATTGTGCCCGGAGACCACGACACGTCTTGGTACGAGCGATCGGTGTTTCGCACCACCGCGTTTCCCGGCGCGCACATCTTTATCCACCCGGTCTTCGACGATCCGCAACAATTCGAGGCGGACGGCGTCACCTGTGTCGTGCACGGAATCGCACATAATCCGATGGCGTGTCCCGACCCCCTGCAAACGCTTCGTCCCGTGGACGGAGCCCTCAACCTGGCAATTCTGCATGCGACCGTTGATGCGGTAGAGGGTGTGGAGGAGGATTCTTACCTGCCGGTTTCTCGTCAGGACCTGTCGCAGCCAGGGCTGCACTATATTGCTCTCGGGCATGCACACGCGAGGGCTGTCTACGAACACGCGGGCAATGTCGTCGCCGCTTATCCGGGGGGTCCGGAGTCACTGCGTCCCGAGGAGACAGGGGAGCGGTACGTTGCGATCGTCGAGTTTTCGGGCGAATCACCGGTGATCGAATGGATTCCGATGCACGGAAGAGAGGCGCGAATCGAGCGCGTCAACGTAACGGGATGCGACGAACAGGACGTCATTCGAAAGCTCCATTCGATGGCGAGTGACAACCTGCTGTTAACGGCCCATCTCGTCGGATATCCGCGCGCCGTTCTCAGCCTCGATCGCATACAGAGAGCGCTCGCAGGTGCCTTTTTCTGGCTCGAGATCGACGATCATACCCGGCTCTCATCGTCGGATCTCGGTGAGCGGGTGGCCGGCGAAGCCGCCATCAGTGGCCGATTCGTCCAAATGCTTCGACGGCGGATCGCAGCGACGAGCGACACGCAGGAACGCCT
>QHBP01000413.1 GCA_003244175.1 Chloroflexota bacterium
CCGCCGGAGGCGATCACCGGCACCGCCGTGGCCGCGAGCAACGCGGCCAGCTCGTCATAGTTCGGCTCCGTCAAGGTGCCGTCGCGCTGCACGTCGGTTGAAAGGAATCTTTGGACTCCGGCGGCCGCGAGTGAACGGCCAAGCGCGACCGCGTGCATCGACGTTGAGCACTTCCATCCCCGCGTCACAACGTTGCCGTCGCGGGCGTCAAGGGCAGCCACGATTCGATCGGCATAACGATCGAGAGCGCGATTCAACACGGCTGAATCCTCGACGGCGACCGTCCCCAGGACGACTCTTTCAACGCCTAAGCACACGAGCATCTCGACATCCTCGAGGCCACGGACGCCACCACCCACCTCCAGGGGCACACCTTCGGCCGCTAGAGAGCGAATGGTTTCGATCTGCGTCGGCTTCCCCGATCGTGCTCCGTCCAGATCGACGACGTGCACGAGAGCTGTTCCCGCGTCCCGCCACCGTCTCAGGGCCTCCAACGGATCTCCGTAGTCGGTGACCACTTCGTAGTTGCCACGAAGCAAGCGCACCGCCCGTCCCCCCAATAGGTCGATAGCGGGCACGATCAGCATTTGCTGAGTCTCAGAAAATTGTCGAGAAGTCGCAGCCCGGCCGATCCACTCTTTTCTGGATGGAACTGCACTCCCCACACGTTGTCGCGGTGGAGGGCACTGCAGTACTCTCCACCATATTCCGTCCAGCCGATGGCGGCATCGAAGGCGGGGACACAATAGTAGGAATGGACAAAGTAGAAGTGCGTGTCGGACGAAACCCCGGCGAAAAGGGGATCCTCGTTATGTCGAACCCCGTTCCAGCCGATCTGAGGCACCTTGAGACGTCGATTCTGTGCCTTGAAGCGCTTCACATCTCCCGGCATGACGTCAAGGGCAGTGACGGGCCCCTCTTCGCTGCCGCTAAGAAGCACCTGCATCCCCAAACAGATTCCGAGTAGCGCCGTGCCGCCGGCCACGGCACGACAGATTGCGGAATCGAGACCGTTTTGACGTAAAGAAGCCATGGCGGCGGGAGCGGCTCCCTGACCCGGAAATATCAGCACGCGTGCTCCGTCGACCTCCCGCGGATCCGACGAGATGACCGGGCACACACCTAGGGCACGCAGCGCGTTCACCACGCTGGCAAGGTTGCCGTGACCGCAATCTATGACCGTTACGGCCTTACGATCACCCATCGCCATCTCCCAGCATGCCCTTCGTGGACGGCACCTCGTCACCCCATTGTCCGACCAGCACCGCGTCGTGCAAGGCGCGAGCCACCGACTTGAACGACGCTTCGAGCACGTGATGGCTATTGCGGCCGTGAATCAGATCGATGTGCAGGTTGAATCGCCCGTTGCTCGCGACGGCATACCAGAAATCCTCCGCCAATTCGGTTTCGAAGGTCCCGAGTCTCTGTGCCATCACCCCGACCTCGTACACACAGTACGGCCGGTCCGAGAGATCCACCACCGCCCGAACCAGTGCCTCATCCATGGGAACGTACGCATGCCCGTAGCGCGCGATGCCGCGCTTGTCTCCGAGGGCACCGTGCAGCGCCCGGCCAAGAACGATGCCAACATCTTCCACGGTGTGGTGTGCGTCGACATTCAGGTCGCCACGCGCCTCGGCCGTGAGGTCGAATCTGCCGTGCCCCGAGAAGAGCGACAGCATATGGTCGAAGTACCCTATTCCCGTGCTTATCCGCGAGAGCCCCTTACCGTCGAGATTCAAGGTAATACGGACATCGGTCTCGCCGGTCCGCCTCTCCAATGTCGAAACGCGAGCGGAGACTCCGATATCAGGTCGCATTGATGTCGCTCAGATCCGGAATCCCGCAGCCGATCTCGCCAAGCGCCTCCATCAGTCTCTCGTTCTGCTCGCGCGTTCCGACCGTTATGCGAAGGGCCGCCGGATCCGCGAAGACCCGGATTGCGATACCTCGGCGCATGAGCTCCTCCCCCACCCACTGGGCGGTGGCTCCCCGTACTTGGCAATAGACGAAGTTGGCGGAGGTGGGAAATATCTCGAGAAAGGGACAGGCGGCAAGGTCGCGCTGCAGGCACGCGCGTCCCTCGCGCAACCGCTCCACGTTCACCAGCACGCTCTCGATGTCCGCGAGGGACGCAAGCGCCGCCGCCTCGGCGGCCGCATTGACGTTGAAAGCGGGTTTGATCGCCAGCAACCGGCGAGCGAGAACCTCGGTCATGATGCCGTACCCGAGGCGCAGGCCCGCGAGCGCGCTCCACTTGCTCATGGTACGGACGATCACCAGATTGGGGTAGGTCCCGACGAGATCGACCGCGCTGCCGGATGAAAATTCCACGTAGGCTTCGTCCAGCAAGAGGGGCACACCGAGGTTCAATAGGCGAACTATATCCGAGCGCTCAGTGACATTCCCGGTGGGGTTGTTGGGACTACACACCACTATCAGCTTGGTGCGGGGACCGACACTGTTCTTAACAGCATCGACATCGACGGCGTACCTGGAATCTCGGCGCATTTCCACTACCCTTCCACGATTCAGCAACGCGGTCGTACGATACACGCTGAAGGTGGGGGGACAGATCGCCACTTCGTCCCCAGGATCGAGGAGCACACGAAAGAGTAAGTCGATGATCTCGTCCGCGCCGTTGCCGGCTACGATCTGGTCATCCGGGACCCCGCTGTATTCCGCCAGCGCGGCTCGGAGGCGGAGAGATTGACTGTCCGGGTACCGCTCCGCGGCCACGCACAGCATGGCCTCGCGCACCGCGGCCGAGGGGCCATAGGGATTCTCATTGGAATCCAGCCTGACCAGATCGGACGTCGCAATGCCGTAGCGCAGCGCCAGCTCGTCAACGGATGGCACCGCCTCATATGCCGGGAGCCGGCCCGAATCGCCGCGGATGAAGCGGTCGATGTCCACAATCGGTTCATTCAACGGGAAAGTGTCCAGACATAGCGAGTGCAGCGACTCGTTTGATCGCGTCGCGAATTCGCGGACTACGACACGGCGACAGTGCACTCGTCATCACATGATCAGCTTTTCTATCGGCGAAACCAGAATCTCGGTCGCGCCCGCGCTGCGCAAGGCCTCGATGACGTCCCAGAACAGCTCCTCCCTGACCGCCGCATGAACAGCCACCCAATCGGGGTCCGCGAGCGGAACGACGGTCGGCGACTTCATGCCAGGCGCAACCTGCTGGACACGCTCGAGCGCTTCCCGGGGCACGTTCATCATGACGTACTTGTGAGTCTTGGCATTCAACACCGCGCGCAGGCGCACCAGCAACCGATCGATCTCACGGCGCCGGATGGGCTCACCGTACGAAAGGGGATTCGCCACCAATGTGGCCTCCGAGGACAGGATGGTGTCGACGACACGGAGATCATTGATCCGGAGCGTACCGCCCGTTGCCGTGAGCTCGACCACGGCCGTTGCGACGCCAATGGCGGGCGCGAGCTCGACAGATCCTCGTACGGGGATGAGCGTCACATTGATGCCAAGTGAATCGAAGTATCTCCGAGCCGAGTTCGGATACGACGTCGCGACCTTACCTCCCTCCAGCTGATGAGAAGCGAGAACGTCGCTCTCGTCGACGACCGCTACCACCAGCTTGCAGTAGCCAAAACCGAGGGGATGCAGGTCGCGAACGTCAAAGCCGTACTCCGTTACCAGGTTTTGACCAACAATGCCGAGATCCACCACGCCCTCGGCCACGTATTCTGGGATATCGTCGTCCCGCACGTAGAGGACATCCAGGTCGAAGTTGCGGCAGGTTACGAACAGTTGAGCCCGATACGATTCGAACTCGAGGCCGGCAGTGTGCAACAGGCTCATGGTCTGCTGCGTGAGGCGCCCTTCCTTTTGGATGGCCAGTCGAAGGTTGTGTCTCGTTCGATTGTCGGTCATTGAGATGCGCGGAACGCCGGTGAGACGCACCTCTGAGAGCCATTCGGGACATTCTGTGTCCCGCACATCAGCCCGCGTTCGCGGAGGCCTCGTGTCGGAACAACTGGCGGACGAAGTGCGCCGTGATGAGATGGCTCACGACCACATGAGCCGCCTCAATGTGTCCGTAGTCGTCGCTCGGAATCACCAGGCTCAGATCGACAAGCGACCGCACCGCTCCGCCGTCAAATCCCAATAGGCCGATCGAGTGTAGGCCCAGCTCTCGGGCTGTTTTGACGGCCTCGAGGATATTGGGCGAGTTTCCACTGCCCGAGATGACCAGCAGTAGGTCGCCGGAGCCGGCCAGGGTTTTGATCTGCTCCGCAAAGATCGTCTCGTAGCCGGCGTCGTTTCCCCAAGCGGTCAGCAACGGCACATTGTCGGTCAGGGCGACAGCCCTAAAACGCTTCACTCTCGGATTGATGGTCTTTCCGGACACGGTTTTCGCCAGATCGCAGGCCAGATGCGAGGCGGTAGAAGCACTGCCTCCATTGCCAATGAGGAACAACCGGCGTTCAGCCTCATACGCATCCGAAAGCGAGCCGATGATGGCTCGCAGGTCATCTACCGCAATCGCCTCGAGTGTTCGCTGGAATCCTCCCAGGTAGGCGGAGATGTCTTCAGCCAGGCCTACGTCCCGCCGGTCACTCTCCATGGCCGCCCTCTTCCACGTAGACGATCTTGCTTCCCTGGGGCTCGAACCTGAACGGGACGGCTCGGAGCTCAGGTAGGGCCGACAGAATGTCCCGATGTCGATCTGGCGGGGCATAGAGGAGCAGGAATCCCCCGCCTCCGGCCCCAAGGATCTTTCCCCCCACGGCTCCGTGCTCTCTGGCAGTTTCGTACCAGCGGTCGATGCATCGGTTGCTGATTCCAGAGGCGAGTCCACGCTTTAGCATCCAGGCATGGTGGAGGATCTCCCCGAACGATTCCAAATCGTCCGCTCGCAGCACCGAACACAGATCCCTGGCCAGATGCGTCAGGCAGCGCAGGGCACTTCGTGTCTCGACCAGAGTCTCGGTATTTGCCCGTTGCTCCCGTAGTACATCATCGGCCGACCGCGTCATATCGGTGTAGAGCATGATGAGCCGGCGCTGCAGCTCCCGCTTCGTCTCCGGCCGGCAGATGATCGGGTCGACAAATACCGACCCATCGGCATTGAAGTGGAGGTACTGTAAGCCTCCATAGGCCGCGATGTACTGATCCTGCTTGCCGATCGGTTTGCCGCAGAGCTCGATCTCTACGTGGCATGCCTCCCGCGCCAATCGTTCGGCTCCCACATGCTGCCCCGTGTAGGCATGGAGCGCGTGGAGCAGGCCGACGGTGTACGTGCTGGACGAGCCCAGCCCCGTCCCTTCCGACGGAATGTCGGAGACGGACGTGATCTCGATGCCGGAATCCAGCCCAAGC
>QHBP01000160.1:0-4188 GCA_003244175.1 Chloroflexota bacterium
GGACAAGGGCTATGACGAAATCGAGTGGGGTCTCTCCCATTGTGTGGGTCGGAATCGGCACCGATTGCGATTTCCGAGCGGAGGACATTCAGACCATAGGCCTGAAAGGTGTACGCTTTACCCTGCGGGCGGAAGGCCGACGCTTTTCAATCCGGACACGCGTCCCCGGCGTTCACACGGTCCACGCCTTTCTCTTTGCGGCGGCCGTCGCCCGATCTGTGGGTATGGCTTGGTGCGAGATTCAGGCGGCAATGGAGGATGTGCGCCTGGAGACACGACAGCGGATCGTTCACCTTCGTTGCGACAACGTCGTCCTGATTGACGACACTTATAACGCCTCACCGCCATCGATGCGTGCGGCGCTCGATGTCTTGGCCTCGGGCACGGGCGTCAAGATAGCCGTTCTCGGCGACATGTTGGAGCTTGGACCAGACGAAGAGGCAGCCCACATCGAGATTGGTCAAGAGGTCGCGCGCGCAGCCGATTGGCTGGTGGCGCGGGGAGAGCGCGGGGCCTGGATTGGAGATGGCGCCGAGCGTGCCGGCATGGAAACCAGGCGGATCGTACGGGCCGCCACGAATGCCGACGCCCTGCACGCCGTGGCTTCACTCATCAGGGGCGCGCTCGCGACGGGGGCCGCGACATCGTCCCCTAAAATGCGAGGATCTTGGGAGCGATCGAAAGACGCAAATGAGTGGACCGTACTCGTCAAAGGGTCACGTGGCATGGGGATGGAGGAAGTTGTAAGCGGTCTCATTGGAGCAAGCTCGTGCTGAGCACGGCAGGATTCAATGCCCTGTTCGCGACAACCAATCCCACAGGATCCAAGCTCATTCCGCAGGTCCTCCTGCAGGCGATGGTCTTCGGCGTGGCCAGCTTCACCATCTGCATGTTTGCAGCGCCGTACGTCATCCGCTTCCTCCGCGGCATGAGCATCGGTAAACAGATCAGGGTCGAGGGTCCGCAGTCGCACCTGACAAAGGTCGGCACCCCAACTATGGGTGGATTGCTCTTCAGCACCGTCACCAGTGTCTTGACGGTGGCGTACATCATCTTTCCCGGCATGCATCTGTCACAGCTCCTGACGGTGGGAGCTCTGACCAGCTGCAGCGCACTGGGAGCCGTGGACGACCGCATGACCACCGTGCGGGCCGGCAGTGCGGGAATGCGCGCGCGCTTCAAGTTGGCGTGGACAGTGATCATTGCGATCGTTATCGTTGCCGCTCTTCACACTCCGCGTCTCCTCGCTCACCCGGACAATGTCTGGGTCCCATCGTTCGGGTCGAGAAGCTTCGGAATCTGGTACTGGCCCCTGGCCGTCGCTGCCATTGTCGGCACCGCGCACGCCGTCAACCTGACCGATGGGCTGGATGGGCTGGCGGCCGGAAGCAGCGCGATCGCCTTCACGAGTTTCGGCGTCATTGCCCTTCTCACCAGGAATTATCTCTACACAGGCGAATTCTGTTTCTGCATGGTCGGCGCGCTGCTGGCTTTCCTCTGGTACAACATCTACCCCGCTCGAGTGTTCATGGGCGATGCCGGGTCGCTGGCCATCGGTGCATCTCTCGCCACCGTGGCGCTGCTCCTGAATCAGCTCCTGGTGTTGCCGATCATTGGCTTTGTGTACGTGATCGTGACGGTGTCCGTCATGCTGCAAGTTGGCTACTTCAAGCTCACCGGGGGGCGCCGGCTTCTCCGCATGAGTCCCCTGCACAACCACCTGCAACTCGCGGGATGGCACGAGAATCAGGTGACTCAGCGCTTCTGGATCGTTAGCATGCTGTGCGGAGTCGCGGGCGTAGCTCTTGCTTTCAGCTGAGGAGGTTATGGAACTGTCGAACCGCCGCGTCCTGATTCTTGGGCTGGCGCGAGAGGGAGCCTCGCTCGCTCGTTTCTTTGCGCGTCAGCGCGCCGAAGTCACCGTGACGGACGCGGCTCCCATGGATGCGCTGGCTGCCTCCGCGCGGGGACTCGCCCTTCCGTCTGTCCGCCTTGTCGTCGGGGCCGACTATCCCGAGCTGGTGCACGAGGCGGATGCGATTTTCGTGAGCCCCGGCGTGCCCGAGACCAACCCGGTCTATCAGGCGGCGATTGAGAGAGCGCTACCCATTCAGAGCATGACGACGCTCTTTTTCGCCCTGTGCCCCGGCTCCATCGTCGGAGTGACGGGCAGCAGCGGGAAGACGACGACAACCGGTCTTATCGGGCATATCTTTCGCACCGCTGATCGCCATGTCGTGGTGGGCGGGAACATTGGGGACCCAATGCTGGATCTGCTGCCGCGCATCCACGCGAACACGATCGTGGTGCTGGAGCTGAGCAGCTTTCAGCTTCACCTCTTGCGTCGCAGCCCCCATGTCGCCGTCGTCACCAACGTCACACCCAACCATCTGGACCGACATGAGACGATGGAGAGCTACGTTTTCGCGAAGCTCAATATCTGTTCACATCAGAGCGCGGCCGACCACCTGGTCTTGAATACCGCCGACTCCTATGCTCCGCTTTTCGAGAGCTCGACACCCGCCCAGACGCACAATTTCGGCTTCGACAGCCGTGGTGCGCAAAACGGATCGACCGTTCGAGACGGACATCTTGGGCTACTGAAGGGCGGTTCGTGGGCACCCGTCCTGCCCGAAGCGGACATTCCCTTGCTTGGCCGCCACAACGTGGAAAACGTGCTCGCCGCGACCGCCGCTACATCTATTTTCGATGTTCCCGCGCACTCCATGGCGAAGGCGATCCGTACCTTCCAGCCGGCTCCTCACCGTTTGCAGCCCGTCGCCGATCGCTCCGGTGTGCGATACGTCGATGACTCAATCGCCACATCACCGGCACGAGCGTCTGTGGCCTTGCAAGCCATCAGCGCGCCGGTCGTGCTGATCGCGGGCGGCCGTGACAAATGCCTCCCGTGGCAGGAGCTCGCTCGTTTAGCTGTCCGTCGGGCCCGCGCGGTGGTGCTGATCGGCGAAGCAGCGGACACCATCGAGCACGCGCTTCTGAGTGCCCTACCACACGAAACAGGATTGCTGGAGCGAGGCGCCATCGTGCGCTGCGTGAGTCTCGAAGCCGCCGTGCGCACGGCGAGCGACCTGGCCAGAACCGGAGACGTCGTCCTTCTGTCTCCGGCGTGCGCCAGCTACGACATGTTTCACGACTTCGAGGAGCGCGGCGCAGCTTTTGCTCGCGCCGTGGAGCGTTTGCGTGCAGCGTAGCGTGCGCCGGACCGCTTCCATACTCGTCGGGGACGTCGATCTCCCGCTCACCCTGGCATTCCTTGGGCTCATGTGCATCGGGGTACTCATGGTCTACAGCGCGAGCATCGGCAATGCATACACGTATTACGGCTCGCAGTACTACGTTCTGGAGCGAGAGGTCGCATTCGCGGCCCTCGGGCTGGTCATGATCTCTATTACGGCGCGCGTAAACTATCACCGCTGGATGCGGATCGCCGCGCCCTTCTTTGGCGTAACCATGCTGCTCCTCGTTCTGGTGCTGACGCATGTGGGCCACATTTCGCACGGCGCGCGCCGCTGGTTCTCGCTGGGCGCGGGTATTTCCCTGGAACCCAGCGAGCTCATCAAGCTCGCCCTCATTCTGTATCTAGCCACCTGGCTGCCGAGAAAGGGGGCGGCGATCAGAGAGCTCGAGAAGACCTTTGTTCCCTTCAGCTTGGCCGTCGGTCTCGTCGTCTTTCTCATCGTCCGCCAGCCCGATCTCGGGACGGCAATCGTCATTGCCGCTACCGCCTTCGCCGTCTTCTTCGTGGCGAGAGCCGATGTCCGCCACATGGTGATCGTCGCCGCGGGCTCGGGCTGCTTCGCCTGGGTGCTCATCCACAGCTCCAGCTACCGTCAAGAGCGCCTCACGGCCTTCATGGACCCGTGGAAGGACCCGACCGGCGTGGGCTGGCACACCGTGCAGGCCTTGCAGGCGTTGGGATCGGGCGGCGTGTTCGGCACAGGCCTGGGCAATGGCGTCGGCAAGTTTGTGTTGCCCGCTCCACACACCGATAGTATTCTCGCGGTTATCGGCGAAGAGCTGGGCCTAGCCGGCACCGTGACCATTCTGCTGCTCTTCATGGTCGTTGCCTACCGCGGCATGCGGATCGCCACCTGCGCTCCCGATCCATTCGGAAGACTGTTGGCGGCCGGCATCACAAGCTGGATTACCCTGCAGGCTCTCATGAAT
>QHBP01000160.1:4197-10422 GCA_003244175.1 Chloroflexota bacterium
TCGGTTCCGTTCACCGGCGTCCCTTTGCCGTTTATCAGCTACGGCGGAACTTCACTCATCATCACAACGACCGCAATGGGCATTCTGCTCAACATCTCCAGACATAACCCAAGGGAAGGCTTTGCGCACAATACTGATCACCGGCGGGGGGACGGGCGGCCACCTGTACCCCGCGTTATCGATTCTCCGGTACCTGAAGCCCGGCGGGCACGACCGCATCGAGCACCCGCGGTCAGCGTCTCTGTCAGACGAAGCCGCCGGTCCGCAGCCCAATGATATGGATGTGGTCTACATCGGCAGCTCTGGCGGAATGGAGAGGAATCTCCTGCCGGCGACGGGTGTACGCTCGTTTCTCTTCCCCATGGCAGCTCC
The DNA here is from genome assembly GCA_003244175.1 of Chloroflexota bacterium. Classification (GTDB taxonomy): domain Bacteria; phylum Chloroflexota; class UBA5177; order UBA5177; family UBA5177; genus QHBP01. Next base: position 4,570 of record QHBP01000160.1, read on the forward strand.
GCACAGCGCGGGGGGAATCTTGTCGCTTCTGGTCGCGACGCTGCGATCGGTCGTTGTGCTTTGCCGCACCCGGCCGCGCGCGACCTTCGCCACTGGCGGGTATGTCTCGGTGCCCGCGGTCGTCGCCTCCTGGATGCTGCGAATCCCCATCGTCATTTTCCTTCCCGATGTCGTGCCCGGCCGAGCGGTATCGTGGCTCCTGCCCCTGGCGCGCCGTATCGCCGCCAGCACCGAGGAAACGCTGCGCTATCTGCCTGCGGTCAAGACAGAGGTCACGGGCTATCCCGTGCGGGAGTTTTTCGCTCACGCGTCTCCGCGTGAAGCGAGACAGCGCATGGGCCTCCCCGCACATGAACGTGTCCTCTGCGTGTATGGAGCGAGTCAGGGAGCGCGAGCCATCAACCGAGCCCTGGCTCGATCGCTACCCGAGCTCCTGACAGACTCGAACGTCGTGCATATTTGCGGGGAGCAACGCCTTGAGGAGGCCCGAAACGCCGCCGCAGACCTTTCGCCGGCGCAGCGCGAACGGTATCACCTGTTTGCCTACCTTCACGACGAGGCAATGGCGGACGCTTTGGCCGCCGCCGACCTTGTCGTGTGCCGAAGCGGCGCATCGACGGTCGGCGAGCTTCCCGTGCTTGGCAAACCGTCGATTCTCGTCCCCCTGCCCGAACGAAAAGTGCATCAGTATGACAACGCGGAGTATCTGGAAAGGCGCGGCGCGGCTGTGATCGTCGATGAGGCGACCCTGGACGACGTTCTGGTACCAACCATCCGCGCCCTCTTGGGCAATGAGACCCGCCTCGCAGGCATGGCGGGAGCGGCTCGCTCCCTGGCCCGGCCAGATGCGGCTCAGCAAATCGCGCGTCTTTTGCGCGAGACTGCGGCGTGACCAACATACTGGCCGGCCGGCGCCACATCCACTTCGTCGGAGTGGGAGGTATCGGCATGAGCTCGCTCGCTCGTTTGCTGCACGCGCGTGGATTCGTCGTTTCCGGTTCCGATCGCGATCCCGGAGATCAGGGTGAGTCTCTGGTGCGGCTGGGCGTCGGAGTTGTCGCCGGGCACGCGGAAAGCAACGTGAAAGGTGCGGACCTGGTGGTCATCACCTCTGCCGTGGGAGTCGATAACCCGGAGGTGAGCGAGGCCCAAAAGCACGGCATCCCGGTGGTGAAGAGATCGGAGCTGCTCGCTGCTCTCATGAACGACGTGCGCGGGATAGCGATCGCCGGAACCCACGGCAAGACCACGACCACAGCGCTGGTGGGGTGGATACTCGCGGCAGGAGGGCTGGATCCGACCGTGCTCGTGGGTGGTATGAGTCCCAACTTCGGTTCAAACACGCGCATGGGCAGAGAAGACCTCGTCGTCGGCGAGGCCGACGAATACGACGGATCTTTTCTGCGCCTCCACCCTACCATTGCGATCATCACCAATGTGGAGCCCGAGCACCTTGACTATTACGGGACGAAAGAAAGCGTATACGACGCCTTCCGTCAGTTCGCACACCAGGTTGGTGGGTGCCTTGTCACCTGTGCGGATGATGCCGTGTTGCAGCACATTGTGCGTGGCGCGCGCGTTCCGCGCGTGACCTACGGGATCGAGCGGGGTGACATTCGGGCCCGCGACATCGTGGAACGCGACGGCCGCCTTGCGTTTACGGTGGAGCTACCGGAGGGTTCACATACCTTTGAGATGGGCCTTGCCGGATTGCACAACGTGCGCAACGCAGTGGGAGCGGTCGCTGTTGCGCTTCACTTGGAGGTGGAAGTCGCCCACATACAGGCGGCGCTCAGTAGCTTTTCGGGGGTCGCACGGCGGTGCGACATCAAGGGTGAGGCGGCGGGTGTGCTGGTGGTGGATGACTACGCTCATCACCCAACCGAGATTGCGGCCATGTTGCAGACGTTCAGACAACGCTTCAACCGCCCCCTCCGCCTCGTATTCCAACCCCACACGTACAGCCGCACGGCGGCCTTCCTCGACGACTTCGCCCCGGCGCTGGAAGGGGCCGACGCGCTCTACCTACTCGACATCTATGGAGCCCGCGAGTCGGACACCTACGGGATGACGGGTGAAGGCCTGGCACAGGTGATCAGTCGCCAGAATCCCCACGTCGCGTATGCCGGGACGGCGGACCGCGCTCTAGCGATGGTGGTGTCCGAGGCCCGTGACGGCGACATGGTCGTGACGATGGGCGCCGGTGACGTCACCAAACTTGCTCCACGTGTTCTGGCCGAGTTGGCTAAGCGATGAACAACGACCAGGTCCTCCTGGCTCTGTCCTCGGCCGGGCTCACGCGCGTGACGGCATACGAGCCGATGACGCGGCATACGAGCTGGAGGGTCGGCGGGCCCGCGGACTTTTTTGGGGTAGCGGAGACCGAGAACGCGGTATTTGGCGCGCTCAAAGTCGCCCGTGAGGCCGGCCTGCCGTGGTTGGTCCTTGGAGGCGGGTACAACGTGCTCGTGTCTGACGCGGGTATCGACGGTATCGTGATCGCAAATCGCGTCCGTGGCCTCACGATCGAAGAGACACTGGGGGAGCCCCAGATTCACTGCGGGGCCGGCGTATTCTTCGCCAAGGTGGCCCAGGAGACCGCCCGGCGAGGATTCACGGGCATGGAATGGGGCATCGCGATTCCCGGAACCGTCGGTGGAGGCGTGGTCAACAACGCCGGAGCTCACTGGGGCGATGTCGCGCATGCTCTGATCTCGGCCACCGTCGCCGATGGCGATGGCCTCTCCCGAACTATGACATCGGATGATCTCGCATATCACTATCGCCAAAGTGCCCTGAAAGAACGGTCCGCCACACGCAGCCGCTTTGTGGTTACGGGCTGTCGATTTCATCTCGAGCGCGACTCGCCTCAAGCCTCGCTGGCGCGAGTTGATGAGCTGCGTGCGCACCGGCTGCGCACGCAGCCGGTCAAGGAGCCCTCGGCCGGCTCGACCTTCAAGAACCCTCCTGGCAATCATGCAGGCGCTCTGATCGAAAGTGGAGGCCTCAAGGGGTATCGCCTTGGAGGCGCTCAGATAGCGCCCATGCATGCCAACTTCATCTTGAACGCTGGAGGCGCCACCGCCGGTGACATCCTGGGGCTAATGCGGCTGGTACAGGAACGGGTCAAGGACCTGTTTGGCGTCGACCTCGAGCCGGAAGTTCAATTTGTCGGACGCTGGCCGGACGAGGCGCTGAGATCCGTTCTCGGTATCGCGGCATGACGAACAAAAAGATGCACTCTCGCGGTGAGACTCGGCCCAGGCGAACCCACGTGCCCCACAGAACGTGGTGGTCCATCGTCGCGCTTGTCATCTGCATGACTCTCCTGGCCGCGTCTCTCGGCGGGTTCTTTCGCGTACGCAGCGTGAAGGTGGTGGGCGCGTCGTTGCCGTCGGATGCCGTAGCTCTGACGGCGGGTGTCGTTGGCCAAAACATCTTCACGGTGCGATCGGACCAGGTAGTGCGCAGACTGGCATCTATGCACGAGCTCGACGTGCAGCGCGTGGATGCGGTCTTTCCGAACGGGGTGACGGTCTACGTGCGCATGCGACGCCGCTTCCTGGCCTGGCGGGACGGCAAGGCACTCTACGAGGTTGACCCCCAAGGGCGTATCATCGCCCAGGTACAGACGACTCATCTGCCTGTGATCGACGGAACGCAGCCGGGACAGACTTTGCCGCCGGGGATCGTCCAAGCCGTACGATACGCGGCGGAAACGCTGCCATCGGCGCCAAGGGGTGACATCGCGACGTTTCACATGGACCCCAAGGTGGGTTTGGTCGTTGTCGGGCGTGCAGGATGGCAGGCAGCAGTGGGACGCGGGACGCCGCAAACGCTGGTTGACCGCATCGCCGAGCTCAGCTCCGTCCTAGGTGATCCCCAGGTCCGGCAGCACGGATTGCGTTTTGTGGACCTGCGCCTTCCGACTCCTTTTCTACGCCTCGCCGGAGTATGACGATGAGTCCCGATTTCGCTGACAGCCGCGCAAAAGTGTCCCGGAAATCACCAGTGGACACGCAAACACTTCCGGTATACTAGTGCCATTCGTGAGCAGCAGCCAGGCGGAACATGCCCGTACCTAAGGACAACATCGTGGTCGCGCTTGATATCGGCACGACCAAGATCTGCACACTTCTAGCCGAGGTCGACAGGAATCAGCAGGTCAATGTCGTCGGGGTGGGTACCGCGCCGTCCGCGGGCATGCGCAAGGGCGTCGTCGTCGACATCGACGAGGCGGCGCAGGCCATCGTTCAGTCGGTTGAAAAGTGCGAGCGGCTTTCCGGCTACTCGATTCAATCGGCGTACGTCGGCGTGACCGGTTCCCACATTACCGGCGCGAACCGTCGTGGTGTCGTCGCCGTGTCGCCAAATGCTTCCGAAATAACCGTTCCCGACGTGGAGCGAGCGATGGAGGCTGCCCGAGTTCAGGCCATCGCCAACGATCGAGAGATCATCCACGTGCTGGCACGTGGGTACACGCTGGACGGCCAGGATGGGGTGCGCGATCCCATCGGCATGGTGGGGCGCCGGCTGGAGGCCGAGATGCACATCGTCACGGGTGGCAGCACCAGCATTCGAAATCTGGTTCGCTGCGTCAATCGGGCGGGACTTCAGATCGACGACCTGATCCTGCAGCCTCTGGCCTCGAGCGAAGCAGTGCTCAGCCCCGGAGAGAAGGACATCGGGGTCGCCATTGCCGATATTGGGGGCGGGACGACCGACGTCGCGGTCTTCACGGATGGCGCTGTGTGCTACACGAGCGCTATCGGCGTGGCAGGAAACCACGTCACCACCGATCTCTCCCTTGGACTGCGCGCGCCATTCTCAGTTGCGGAGCAGGTGAAAATCGAGCACGGCAGCGCCTGCACCTCGCAGGTCGGGCCGGACGAAGTGTTGGAGGTCCAGACCTACGACCAGGACGAGGGGGAGCTCATCTCGCGGCGACTGGTGGTGGACATCATCGAGTCTCGCATGCAGGAGATTCTGAGACTGATTCGAGCGGAGCTTGGACGGTCGGGGCTGGATGGCCGGTTGCCGGCCGGCGTGGTTCTCGTCGGCGGCGCGGCGGAGCTGCGCGATATCCGACTTCTGGGGCGAGACGTGCTCGAGCTGCCGGTACGGGTGGGCGTGCCGAGAGGAGCCATCGGCCTGACGGACACCATCATGCGACCCGCCTATGCCACCACCATTGGCCTTTTGCGATGGGCAGCGTATCATACTGAGGAAGCGAGTGCGCCCATTCTTACCTTTCCCCAATGGAAAGGCCTGAGTCGATTGCGCGGAATGTTTCGCGAGTTTCTGGCCTAGGGCGCGATGACGACAGAGCAGGGGGCGACGATTTGGACAACATGCGGCCGTTCAAGGGTCAGGTAAAAAGAGGAGGGAACATGATGGGAACGCAGGACCTTCTTCCCGAGGCGACCATCAAGGTGATTGGTGTGGGCGGGGGCGGCACCAACGCCGTGAATCGAATGATCAAGGCACAGGTGCAGGGTGTTGACTTCATCTCGGTCAACACTGACAGCCAGGCGCTACAGCAAGCACAATCCCCGCTTCGCATTCAAATTGGCGAAAAGCTGACCCGTGGCCTCGGCGCCGGTGGCAACCCGAACACGGGTCAGAAAGCTGCCGAGGAAAGCACAGAGGAATTATACGAGGCGCTGCAAGGCGCGGATATGGTCTTCATCACCGCGGGTATGGGCGGCGGTACTGGAACGGGGGCGGCGCCAATCATCGCGCAGATCGCCCAGGATGTGGGTGCGCTCACCGTCGGGGTGGTGACAAAGCCGTTTACGTTTGAAGGCCCGCGACGTAGAACCTCGGCGGAGGAAGGCGCTGCCGCGCTTAAGG
>QHBP01000202.1 GCA_003244175.1 Chloroflexota bacterium
GTACGCGCCACGACACGCTGGCAGGATCTGCGGGATGAGCACATCGCCGTGCACATCATCGCCGTGCCGACGGAGCGAGGAGCGGAGCCCAGCTCCGCCTCTCTCGAGGACGTCATGCCACTCATATGCGCCACGATCATGGCGACGAAGTTCGAGGGCGTATTGCCTCTCATCGCGATTGAGAGCACGATCCAACCCACGTGGATCGACTCGGTGGTCCTTCCTAAGCTCCACGCGTCCGGGCTCAGGCCCGGAATCGACGTGCTTCTCGGGGCGGCCCCGCGCCGCGATTGGTTCTCCGGAGGGGAGCACTCCCTCGAGACGCTTCCCCGCATCGTGGGCGGTAATTCGCCGGCAGCGGCCTCCCTCCTCATTGCTCTCTACGGCATCGTGTGCCGGGAGATCGTTCCGGCGCGGGATGCCTATCACGCCGCCTTTACCAAGGTGATCGAGAACCTCATTCGTTTTCAAGGTCTCGCGCTTGCGAATAGTCTGTCGCTCGCGTTCCCGCAGTACGACATGACGCATGTCTTTCGCCTCTCGAGCACCAAATGGAACATCCCGATGTTTCACCCGTCGATGGGCATCGGCGGACACTGTATACCCCTAGCGCCGCGCTATACCATCGCGGAGGGCGGCGAGGGCAATGCCTTTCTCGGGCCGGTTCGCTCGGCCATCGAATTCAACGACAACTACTTCAGCCTGCTCTACCGCACGCGTCTCCGGGAGCTGTTGCAAGACTGCCGCTCCATCGTCGTTCTCGGACTCGCCTACACCGCCGATGCCAAGATGCACAAGCTTTCCCCCGCACTTGATGCGATCGAGTGCCTCAAGGACACGCCCCGCTTGCGCTTGCACGACCCCTACTACAGCGCCGACGATATCGACGACATCTGTGGGATCGCCACGATCTCGTTCCCGGATGAGCTCACGGGCTGCGACGGCATCGTCCTCGTGACCCCGCACTCGCAGTACCGCGCCGCGCACGTGGAGCGGTACATCCAGCCCGGGTCGGTGATCGTGGACAACTTTGGCACATGGAGCGACAAGCGCTTCCAGGAAGGTGTCCGCTATCACGAAGTGGGTCGTCCATATACCGAGGACAGCCGCGCGTTGTTGCAGTGGCCGGAGCCCTCATCCATGACGAGCGCTTGAGGAGGTCTCTTTCTGCCTGACCTTTCGGCCGTCGATCATTACAACGCCTTCCCACCTCTACTGATAGGCTTCGGGGCCGCTCTTGTGCTGACGCCGCTGGCCAGAGTTATCGCGGTGCGAACGGGAGACATCGACAAACCGGTCGGAATGAAGATTCACAGGCGGCCGACTCCTCTCATGGGGGGCGTCGCCGTCTTTGCCGCCTTCGCCCTGGCGTGCGTCCTCACCATTCAACACAGCGGACCGGTTATCGGTGTGCTCGTCGGCGGAGCGGTCGCCGTTGCCGTGGGGATTGCGGACGAGTTCTTCGATTTATCTCCGGGCGTACATCTCTTGGGTCAGATCGTCGCGGCGGTGGCGGCTCTTCTCGGAGGCGTGCGCGCGATTTCCAGCGTTAGTCTCCCTTTCGCTCGTCTCACCGCGCCGGGATGGCACTTGCCGCTGGCGGTCGGGGTCGTGGTCACGGTGATCTGGCTGGTCGGCATGATGAATACGGTCAATTTCTTGGACGGGTTGGACGGACTGGCGCCGGGCATCGCGGCGATCTCCGCGTTATGCCTGGCGGGTTGGGCCTGGGAGGATCAGCGCTTTTTGGTTCCGGTCGCCCCACATCATGAGGATCTTCTTCTGCCAATGGCGCTGGTCGGGGCGCTCATCGGGTTCCTCCCGTTCAACTGGCACCCGGCCCGCATCTTTCTCGGCGACTCCGGAAGCATGTTTCTGGGCATGGCCCTGGGTACGCTGTCGATCGTGGGACCGGCGAAACTTGCGACGGCGTTGCTGTTCCTGTTGATACCGGTTCTTGATGTCGCCTGGGCAATTGTCCGGCGGCGGCTCCGGGGCAAGAGCTTTTTAACCGGAGACAAGCAGCATGTGTACCATCGCATGCTGGAGCTCGGTATGAGTCACTCGAGTACCGTGTTGCTGCTGTACGGGATCTGCGCCGCTCTAAGCGTGTTGGACGTCCTCCTGTACAAGCAGTGGAAGCTTTTGGCTTTCGTGGTTCTGGCCGCTATCACGGCCAGCCTCTTCATCTATCTGGAGATTCGTGCGACGCGTGCATCTCAGGTGACCCGGGTGGATGGATCGCGAGCGCCGGCCGCCCCGCAGGAGTAGCGGGTTCTAGAACTGTTGCGCTTTTCCCACGGCGTAGCCCAGCCAGTCACGCACAGACTGCGGCTGAAGGGAACTGATGTCTACGTGAGCGGCTCCATGAAAGCGGGCGAACGCAGTGACGCCCCGCGCCAGGGCGGCGACGAAACTTCGGTCGGCAGAGATCGCGCCATCCTCTAGCCAGAACCCGTTGATCAGGAGGGCGTTCCTGCCACGATCAAGCTTCGGATCGAGGCGTCCCACCAGACGATCCTTCCACAAGATCGGCATCGTGTAGTAGCCCCATCGTCGCTTAACGACGGGCTTGTATACCTCCCACAGGTACTCGAAGGCGAATAGGTCAAGAACGCGTTGGCGCCCAAGCAACGGGTCGAGCGGGGAAAGAAAGACGACCTCCTCCTCGGCCGTCGTCTCGACCGGATCCCATTCCTGTGGTATCTCAGTCGCGACTAGCGCCTGCAGACAGGGTTCCCGAGACGCGACGTAGTAGTACTTCTCCGGTTGCCCTTCGATCTCGACGGCTGCAATCTCGCCGTCTGCCACAAGTGCTTCGATCCTTGAACGCGCCTCGACTTTGTCAACGCTTCGATGCACGAGAAAAGCGAAAGTATTAGCCCACGCACGCGCCGTGTGCAGGCCTAACAGGCGGAAGGCTTTACGTGCGAAATAGTTCTCCGCATCTTCCACGGGAGCATCGTGCTGCAACGTTACGGGAGCAATGCGCTCGCGCAGTCCGTAGATGCGCTGGAATCCGTCCCGGCCATGGGTCATGAGGTCACCCGTGAGCCATAGGTTGTAGAGCGCCAGGCCGCTGTCTTTTCGAGCGCGGTAGCTGGACACACGGGCGGTCCCCTCCAGATCCCTGCTTCCGACTGGCCCTCCCTCCCGAATCAGCTCCCGTACGTCGCGTGTCAGCGCGCCGTGTTCGGAAAAGAACGCGGCTTCCCGTTTGTCGTGTTTGCGCCGCTCCATGTGGACCCGCCAACATGGCAGCTCTTCCATTGGGTAAATGTGGACGCATCCACCGTAATCAAAGAAGGCGCGCCGGCTATAGAGCAGCTCATCAAGATCGCGGGGCGAATATCCCGTTACGCGCGCCCAGAGAACCAGGTCGTGACTGCGGGATACGACCGTCATCGGGTCGACCTGAACGGCTTCGAGGGCGTGAAGGGCTTCGGACGCGCCTTCGATTCCAGACCACCGCCGGCCCGGCCATAGCCCTTGTAGACCGAGCAGAAACCGGCGCGCGATCTCGTTTGAGATGATCTCGCATGACATGCGACTAACCTCGAAGGAAGTGGGTACCTCGATCCATTGTGGACGAAGGGCATCCCATGGCTTCGTTGCACATCGCGAGAGCCCTTTCAGACCCGGATCACCCCGCGGACCGCGAAGAATGCAACGAGCGCCAGAAGCCATCCGGCAAGTGCGTCGATCACCCAGTGTTCCCCCAGATACACGACGACAAAGACCACCCATAATGGCCATACAAATAGCCCGAGCCACGGGCGGCCGAGGCGTGAGAAGGCAAGGAACTCGAGCAGTGGGAAGGCCGCATGCTCCGACGGAAATGCGGCCACGGCATCGCCTCGCCATTGAAACGCGTAGAACAGCGGCGTGCCATGGAATGGGAGGGGATGTCGGTGCAAAATCAATCCGAATCCGTTGTACACACCAGGCACCTCCCCGTAGCGCTGCGCCGCCAGCCATGGAGGCACGGCGGGATAGACGACGAAAGCGATGAAGCCCAGGACCGAGACAACCAAAGCCGCGGCCGCGAATTGGAGATATAGCTCGCGATTCAGGCGCCACAAGATGTAGCCGGCGATATACGGCTCCGGCAGGTGCAGGTTGTATGTGACAAAGCTTACGATGTCGAGCGGGCTGCCGCGCCCGTAGTCCGCGAACGTCCGCTGCATCCAGGTCACGGCGTCGTGCCCGAAAAACATATGGTGGTCGGCCTGAAGCATGAAATCGAGATGGAGTGGAAAGGGCGAGTACGCGGCGATCGGTCCGCTCACGTTCCACATGACGAGCCCGATCAGGAAGAACCACCAGTCGCGCGCAAAGCTTTCAAGACGGCGGCTTATGGCGGCCGGCAGAATGACCGCCGCGGTTAGTGCCTCCACTCCCAGTCGGACGTTCAATACGTCCGTCCCGACGATCAGTAGCGCGAAATACCCGGCGAGCCCGGCCAGCTCTGCCGTCGAGGCGGGGCGCCAGCAGACATTGCTGGACGTCAAGTGGAGCTGCGTGAGCCGGTTGCCGCGGTCCAGCCACACCACCGTCGCCTCCGGATCGTTGCGTTGGCCCTGCGTGCAGGTCAATGTATCACACGATTTCGGTGATTTAGGAGGCGGAAACAGCGTCGATTAGAGAGCAGTGATAGTCTAGACGGGCCAGCTGGACAGGCCAAGAATTCTGTCGGGGCAGCGTTCGACCAGACATGTCACCTATCCCCTCTGCGCACGCCGTAGGGTTTCGGAAACCCATCGCGTTGGGCTCCTGGCCCGAGGTTGGAGCCCTCACCCCCTTCTTTCTGGGGACGTTCTTCCTCGCGGTGTATCTCCTCACCGGCTCCAGCGACCTCTTGCACAATGGGGACACCGATCTCCGCTATCAAACCACGCAGGCTCTGGTCGAGCACCATCGGTTGTGGATAGATCGGCCGATGTGGACGGACCTACGGATGCACCGGGGTAATGGCGGGCATCTGTACGCCTTCTATGGGCCGGGTCAAGTGCTTCTCATGGTGCCCCTCTACGTACTGGGAAAGGCCTTTGCGCATCACCTGTCTTTGCCGTACGACATAACCACGCTGTACGCCTGCCGGTCCCTGGATCTGTTTCTCGGCGCCCTGCTCGCCGTGGTCTTTTATCTGTTCGCCCGATCGGCTGGGTACACGGAGCGAATCTCGACGGTCCTAACACTCATCTTCGGCCTCGCGACAGTCTCCTGGCCGGACGCCCAGAGCGCCCTGGAACAGACGCAGGTGGATCTGTGTCTGCTCGTCTCGGTGTACGCGGCCTGGCGCTACGTACTCGGAGACTTCGCGCGCCGGAGGTGGCTCGCTGCCGCGTCCGCGGCCGCCGGCGCCGGACTCCTGACCCGGTACGACTTCGCTCTATACCTGCCCATCATCCTGGCCCTTCCCCTCGCTTGGCGATGGCGTCGTCAGGCTGGTTCGGGGTTGCTGGCGGACGTCTTTGTCTATGTCGCGGGCCTCGTTCCGTGGGTGCTGGCGGTTGCCGCATGGAACGACGCGCGTTTCGGCGATCCGCTGGATACGGGACTGCGCGAGAAGACGCTGGGCGAGCCTTTTCTGGCAGGTCTGGCAGGTCTCCTGGTCAGCCCGGGTAAAGGTCTCATATGGTACCTTCCCCTCGTCCTCGTCCTTCCCTGGGTCGTCCCGCGCTTCTATGCGCGCTGTCGTCCTCTTTGTCTACTTAGCGCTTCGCTGGTCGTGGTGCCGGTACTCTTCTATAGCAACCTTGTGTATTGGCACGGCGATCCGGCGTGGGGGCCGCGGTATCTCTACACCGCGGTCCCGTATCTCATCCTCCCCTTGGGAGAGCTTCTAGGTCGGTGGCGCACGGCAGGGATGGGCCTGCGAACAGCTTTTCTGGCCCTGCTTGTCGTCAGCGCCGGCCTTCAATTAGCCGCCGTGTCGGTCACGCAATGGCGGTTTTGGTACCGGCTCCAGGCGATGGAAGAGCACACGCGGCAACCATTTCGGTGGGGCGCACCGTACTATCACTACTACTGGACGCCTCGACAGTCACCGATTCTCATTCAGATCGACGACGTCTATCAGATTGCCCGCCTCACGTTCCTGGGCGACACCAAGTACCGCTTCACAACGCGGCCAACCGCCTACACGGTGCAACGCCATCCGTCCAATCCGGCCGATAAGTACCCGATCAATAACTTTGCCTACTGGTGGGTAGATCCTAGACATCCGCTCCTGGGCTTGCGAACACGCCTCGGTATAGCTGCTCTGCTGCTCGCAGCGGCGCTTGCATCCCTGGCCGCCGCACTCTCCTGCGCCTGGCTGGCCCGCAAACCCCCCGGGGAGTCTGTGGTGCACGCCCGCCTCATCACCGCTGGCTCGCGCGCGCTTTAATTTGAGTTCTACTCCGTGCCCGAAGCGCGCCGCAGATCGCGAGCTCGCTCGGTAGCGGCCAGCACTCCCTCGATCACGGTTCCGCGCATCGCTTTTTCCTCCAGGACCTTGACGCCTTCTACCGTAACGCCGCCAGGCGTACAGATTTCGTCGAGGAGCTGCGACGGAAGCTTGTCGCTCGCAACGACATTTTGCGCCGCCGCCACCACTTGCTCGATGGCGCGGGAGTGTGACGCCTGGTGCCGCAATCCGACGAGCGAGCCGGCGGTGATCAGGGCATCCAGGAGCACGTAGACGGTGGCCGTGGTAGTCGAGCCAAACGTCGTAAAAGCGTCGATCTCATCCTCGGGCATGACGACAACGTGAGCACTGACAGTGTCGAAGAGGCGCGAGACAAGCGCGAGGTGTTCTGCGGAGGTGTGACGGTTAAGGGCTAGCCCGGTGGTCCCTGCCTTGATGCGTCCGAAAAAGGTCGGCATGGCCCGCACAAATGGGATGTCCCGACCGAGACGTCTCTCATAAAAGGAGATGGGTAGCCCGGCGGCGATGCTCACGAGGAGGACATCGCCTCTTAGCACGGGGCTGATTTCGTCCAGAACCGTGGTCATCGCCTGGGGCCGTACGCACAGCACGACAATATGGCACCGCTCATACGCCTCCCGGTTCTTCAGTGAGCCTTCGACGCCCAATCTGTCTTGCAGCTCATCCAGGCGATCCTGTCGATAGTGGGTCATGACGATGTCCGCCGGCTGCACGAGCTTACTCCGCGCTAGACCGGAGGCGATGACCTCCGCCATGACACCCGCCCCGAGCAGTCCAATGCGCTTGTTTTCCAGCACGTCTCGATCCTACTCTGGTTGAGGCCGGTCGATGATGACCTCGCAAGGGGCGTTCTCGAAGACATATTCGACAGATCGGGCGAAACGTGTCCCGCCCCTGCTCGCCTTCGGTACGTCACCCATGAGAAGAAGGTCCGCGTTATTCTGACGGGCATACTGGACGATCCCGGGACCGGCCTGCCGCGCGCGCTCGACCCTCCTCGTGATCTTTACGCCGTAGCGATCCGCGATCTTCGCCGCCCGGACAAACGCGGTCTTGGCCAAGGTCTCTTCATCCTCCATGGACGCATTGATCGGGAGGGCGTAGGGAACCTCAATGATGTACAGAACGTCCATTGTGGCGCCCCGGTATTTGGCCATCTGGCTGGCAAGCGCGATGACTCGATTGGAGATGACGTCTCCCTGCACAGGCACCACAATGCGCGACGACTGGCTTTGCACACGGATGACCCGCTTCACCTCCTGCTCCACGTCTCCAACGCGCGGAACGTGCAGCATCCACCAGAGGATGGAGCCGATCGTCGACACGTAGACAGCGGCGACCAAAGCGCCTATCACCGAAACCTGTTCAAGAATCACCGCGTGTGCCTCCGTAGCGCACGTAGTCTCGCAAGCGCACGACACCAAGCGCCACAAAGACAATCCCGACCACTGCCACCGGGAGAACGTGGGCGAAGGCGCTGCGCGCCACGATGACCAGGCCGAGCGCGACGTACGCCACGCTCGTCACGAGGAACAGGCGCTTACGCAAGAGTCGTCTCCCAGCTCGGTGCCGTATTGTACCGGGCCTCGCTTCGACAGACGGTGTCCGCTCCCACGTCTGTTCTAGTGTCGCTCGCGGCCCATGTGAGGGCGCACGTTGCCGAGTCGTTCCTGTGTGATTTTGCGCACAAGTGCGGGCCGCGGCAAGCGGTGCTCGCTGAACGGTATGTAGGAGGGCAGCGCCAATCGCCCGCGATGATGTCGCTGGTTGTATGCCTCGCCCCGCGAGACCGCCGTCCGCACTTCCTCGAGAAGATCGTCCACGGCACCCCCAACCGCTTCGGGGACGCTGCGGCCTTCTCGAAGCAGGATGAAGTAGTAGTCTCGAGTAGGCGACGGCTCCGCGTCCGACGACATCAGGCCTACAATCCAGTCCTCGAGCTGTCCCGTCTGAGCATGCTCCGACATTGTCTTCTCCTGTGGGACGCAATGGCTGGTACCCAACGAGGAAGCGAACCAGACGCTACCTCGTTGAGATGAGGGGCGACTCCTCCGCCTGTTCAATGCGCTGCGACAGCGTTCTATTGGTACGCTCCAGCTCCGCGAGCTTGCGTCGCTTGTCGACCAGATTGCCGCGCACCATAGCCTGATCGAGGATCGATCGCGACTGCTGACACTGGCGCTCCAGATCCTCGACTTCGAGGGCAAGGCGCCCGATGCCTTCTTGATTGCGCGTCACTTCGGCCCTCCAGCTCTCGAGCGGTGGAACTTGCTGCGGAGGTTGAGAGCTCTCACGATCGGCTGCTCGCCGCTCTTCATGCCGGGCTTCATGGCGCCGGCTAGTCTCCGCCTCGCGCCGCACGGTCTCTGCCTCACGCCGCACGGTCTCTGCCTCGCGCCGCGCTGTCTCCGCATCGCGGCGCATCCCGTCCGCCTCGGCTTTCATAGCGTTCACACTGCTCTGCTTGGCCTCGCTGGTCTTGAGCGCATCAAAGAAACGGGACACCGCATTGTGCACCCTGCTTCCCTGGCCTTGCTCCAACTGCTGCCGAGCTTCGTCGAGTATGCCTCGAAGGAAGGTCTCATTCTCATTCCAGAGACCGTTAAGTCGGTCCCAGGCCATGTTATTGGCATCTCGCCACGACTCCCACACCGCCTGTCGATCGGCCGGAACCAGTGATGCGGCCCCGTCGAATCGCTCACGCAAACCGTCCAAATCTCGCCTCAGTACGCGAAGCTCGCGAGGTCCGGAGGTGCTCTCGATGCGGTTCCTCAGCTCGGTGATGGATCCGAGTAGCTCGTCCTTGCGTCCGCTCGACTGTGCATATGCTCCCTCCTGAGACTTATAGGCTCGGGAACCGATTTGACGGAGCCGCCGCTCGAGATCCAGCTTGGCGTCGAGCTTGATCGCCGGCGCAGTTCTGACCCTGTCCTTCAGATCGCGAAAGCGGGGCCAGAAGGTGCGGAACGTCGGGTCGGCAGCCTCGGTCAAGAATCGTTGCTCCAGCTCATCGACCTCGCGGTCGAGAGCTGCCGCAACCTCGTCAGCGCGAAGCTGCCATTGTTGCCAATCTTCCATCTGGGCGACTCCTGACTGAGGCGGCGGCCGGTCGACATACATGTACTGGCACGGCGACACTGGCCTTGCAGTTGTCAAAAGAGAATGGGCTTGCGGTCCCACCTGGCTCTATGCGTCACCGCGCACGACCAAGCCCAGAAGGCACCAGGAACAGCCGGGTTTCCTCCCGCTCTCTATCGTAGCACGAGCCTCGAACGCCTCGAAGTCTTACGTGTGCCGCGACGGTACTGAATCTACGGATGGCGGCTCGGTGTCGAGCCCTGTATCCCGGGAAGGAATGTGGGGTGACCGATGGGGCTCGAACCCACAACCGCTGGATCCACAATCCAGAGCTCTACCAATTGAGCTACGGTCACCGCGTCAGCCTCCCCGCGGGCGCTTGTAGCCACGATGATAGCACAGGCCTAATTCCCCTCTACACGGGCGCAAAATCGTTTGCTATCATGCGAAGCGATTTCGTCGGATCACTGTCGGGAGGATTCATGAAGCGCCGCGCCGCCGTCCTTGTCATCTTTGTCTGTAGCCTGACGCTGGCCGTCATGCCCGAGCCCGTTCGGGCTTCATCTCACGCAAGACCATACGACCCTGTCCCGGCAGGCTGGCCGCGACTCGTTGCCATTCCGCGCATACATCTGCGAGCAGCTGTCGAGTCCCTTGCGCTCAATCGCCAGGCCGATTTCAAAGCGCCATACCGATGGGACGACGTCGCTTGGTACGACCGGGGCCCACGTCCGGGCGACATGGGGCGCGCGAACATGTTCGGTCACCTCGACTCCTTGTGTTGTCCTGCCGCTTTCTATTTGTTGAAAGATCTTCAACGAGGAGACCAGATCGACGTCGCGTATCGAGACGGTGGCGTGCTTCACTTCCGCGTGCAGTGGCAGGGCACGTACTGGAACGCGCAGCTGCCTACCAAGCTCATGTTCGCGACGACGAGAGAGCGAGGTCTCGTTCTCATCACCTGTACCGGCGTCTTCCATCGGGACGGCACCGGGTATGACCATAAGCGTGTGGTGTACGCGACCATGGTGTGGCCCCGCAGATGAAGAAGGCGCACCTCTAGGTCTCTGTTAATTCGAACCTCGCTGACCGGCGGCGCGGCCAGAAAAGCTTCCGCGGATTCAGCAGTCCGCTCACAGCGTGCGTAGCCGAAGGTGACCCAGCGCACGCCCTCGCGTCACTCGCGGATAGCGAAGATGGCGCCGTGATCGAGCATCTCGACAAGGGTCTCATCACCAACTTGAAGGTGCTAAATCCAGACCGACGTGTCTACCAGGCTTACCCCGGAAGGTCACCGGGATAGGTGATGGCTACTTGTGAGATTGTCTTGGGGAAGTCGCGGGCGTTGTTGGTGATGAACCGATCCGCTCCGATTCCGACGGCAGTCGCGAGGTGCACCGCATCGGAGGCAGCCAGCCGATACGCGACGCCCAAGGTCACTGCGAGCTCGGCGGTTTCTTGGTCCACCGACCGCAGGTCAAGGCGGGCGATGAGAGCCGCCAGTGCAGCTGCCTCGTCGTCCGCTCCGTCGCGGATCGGCTTGGTCAGTAGCTCGGGCAGCAGCAGTAGCGAGCCCACACCCACCGGAGGTGATTGGCGAAGGGACCGCGTTACAGCGAACAGCGCCGCCACGCGCCGCCCGAGTGGGTGCTGAGCCGCGGCGGCATAAATCAGGACATCCGCATCGAAGGCATCCATCAGTGCGCCGACCGACCACGTCGAACGTGTGATACAAGTTCCTCCGCGCGCTCGTTCGACATATTCGAAGGCGGGAGGGGGCCGTGACGACCCTGCTCCATCATCAAGCGGACTCGTTGCACGACCGGTGCTGATGTTTCGGAACGTCGAAACTGCAGCGCGTCAGGACTGACCACCACTGCAACGGGACGGCCGTGCCTGGTGATGGTGACCTCCGCGCCAGCCTCGATCCGATCGAGGATGGCGGGCAGTGAAGCCCTGGCCTCGCTTGCCGTCAACACGTCCATCTGTAGATTTGGACCACGTTGTACAATCATGGAAGATGTTGACGTGGAAGACGAGATGACCGCGGGCGCCGACGAAGCCGGCGGTTCGCGCAGTAGGTAACCTGGTGGGCGATACTGGACTCGAACCAGTGACCTCACGGATGTGAACCGTGCGCTCTAACCAACTGAGCTAATCGCCCGATAGTGGTAGCATAGTTGCTCATTTGGGGGGCGGGCAAGGGCGGAGGCTAGTCAAGCTCGGACAAGCGACGCTCGAGTAACTGCCGCGCTCGGACCGGATCCGCCTTCCCCGCGCTGCGTTTCATGACCTGCCCGACGAAGTGTTGCAGGACGTTCGTCCTGCCGGCCCTGTATGACAGAACAAGGTCCGGATTGGATGAAAGAACGTCGACGACCCACCTTCCGAGCTCGCTTTCATCGCGAACCTGGCGCAGGTTCAGGTGGTCGATGATGTATTCCGGATCCTCGCCGGCAACCAGCATCTCTTCCAGCACGCGTTTTCCGGCGGCGCTGCTGATGGTCTCATCTCGGAGCGCGAGCATAAGCTTCCCGACGCGATCGGGCCGCAACGTGGACTGTGCCAGAGACAGCTTGCGGTCGTTCAGTAGGCCCAACGTATCTCCGCTTATCCAGTTGGCGACCATGACCGGAGGCGCAGGCGTTGCCGCCACCACAGTCGCCTCATAGAAGTCGGCAAGCTCCTTGTCTTCGGTCAGCACGGTGGCCTGTGCCTGCGATAGGCCGTACCCCTCCACAAACCTGCGGGTCCGACTTTGCGGCAGTTCGGGGAGGTGTGACGCGAGGTAATCGATGTGTCGCCGATCGAGGACCAAAGGGGGTAGATCGGGCTCTGGGAAGTATCGGTAGTCATCCGCGAACTCTTTCGACCGCTGTCCCACCGTGACTTCCCGCGCCTCCGACCATCCGCGAGTTTCTTGCGGGATAAGCTCACCCATGTCCAGGAGCCGCCGCTGGCGTTCGATCTCGTACTCGAGGGAACTCCGCACCGACCGAAAGCTGTTGAGATTCTTGATCTCGACCTTGCTCGTGGGGAGAGAATCTCCCGGTCGACGGAGAGATACGTTGACGTCGGCGCGCAGGCTCCCCTCTTGCAGGTTGCCATCGTTCACGCCGAGATACATCAGGATCTGTCGGAGAGTGGCGAAAAACTGTCTCGCCTCTTCCGGTGCCCGAATATCCGGCCGGCTGACGATCTCCAACAAGGGCACGCCTGAGCGGTTATAGTCGACCAAGCTGACATCCCGGCCGTCGATCCGCGTGTGTGTACTCTTTCCCGTGTCCTCTTCCAGATGGACGCGGGTGATGCCACAGCGGAATGTGTGGCCCTGGATGTCGTACTCGACCCAGCCGTCTTGAGCCAGCGGTAGATCGTATTGCGAGATCTGATACCCCTTTGGAAGATCCGGGTAGGAGTAGTTCTTGCGATCGAACTTGCTGTGCTTCGCGATCGTGCAGTGCAGCGCTAACGCGACCATCACCGTGTAGACGACGGCCTTCCGGTTGATGACGGGAAGGGCGCCTGGCATTCCACCACATACCGCGCAGACGAAGGTATTGGGAGGCGCGTCGCTGTACGCCGCGGAACATGGGCAAAACATCTTGCTGTGCGTTTGAAGCTGGGCGTGCACCTCGAGACCAATGACCGGTTCAAAACCCTCCACGCTCATGCCAATTCACGCCCCCGTAGCACGTCCCGATACATGTGCTTTTGCCTGACAGTCCGTATCACGCCTTTGCCCCCAATAGGGGAGGCTTAGCCAGGTGAAAATCAGTAGCTCGCTGGAAGCAATGGCCGGCTTGAAGGATAACCTCCTCACCAAACGCGGGCCCGACGAGCTGCATCCCGATGGGAAGCCCATCCGCGAACCCGCACGGCAGCGATAGCGCGCAGATGCCGGCGATGTTGATAGGCACCGTATACGTGTCGGAGAGGTACATCTGGAGGGGATCGTCGACTTTTTCACCTATCTTGAAGGCGGTCGTTGGTGAGGTAGCGGTGACGACTGCATCCACCTGCTCGAAGGCACGGTCGAAGTCTTGCCGAACTAGCGTTCGGACCTTCTGGGCCTTCAGGTAGTAGGCGTCGTAGTAGC
>QHBP01000279.1 GCA_003244175.1 Chloroflexota bacterium
CAGTAACTTTGCCTGGTACTCGCTGACTAGTGGTACTCCAAGGGTAGGTTGAAGGGCGAGTCGTGGATTAGGTAGCAGCGAGTACCAGGCAAAGTTACTGCCTCTCGTTTCCACGTGGCTAGCAGTGTCCCAGGATCCCCGTGCCAAAGAAGGGATGGCACTTGACGCCGAAGGCCCGCCGCGGCTATCGCCCACCGCGCATGAGGCACCGGGCACCCGAGACGCCTGATCGTTATCAAGACAGCCAACCGCACGCGCCAAATCGACCATGACAGACCTAGCTGTGCGCCGCATCTTGCCAGTGGCCATCCGCCCCTGTACACTGATTCCGAACTTCCAATGCCATCCAGGGGAGGCGGATCGATGGGCCACGGGCTGCGCCCAATAGATGCCTTGACATCCCCTAACAACTTCAAGAAATTCTCTGCCAACGTGGCTCGGAGACAAGGCCTTACCGAGTTCCTTCTCGTTTCCGCGCTCTCTTTCCTCCTACTTCTCCTCATCCTCGCCCGCACGCGCCTGCTCACCCCCGACAATCCCGCCTACAGGAACCCCATTGACCACTTCAAGTACATATACATGGCGGCCCACACTCCGTTGAGTTTCCACATCGCCCCGTTCTGTTGGCGGGTCGCTGTTCCCCTCCTAGCGCACTTCCTTCCTTTCGGTCTGCAGTTAAATTTCCTTTTAATAGACTTTTCCAGTTTATGGTTTACTGCCATTTTGATCTACTACTTAGGCAGATGGTACTCGCTCTCCCGTCTCTACTGCACATTCGGCCTTCTACTCTTCTTATCGATAGGATTGCTTACCAAGGGAGTCCTCTCCGACTTTTGGCTGGCTGACTCGCTGGCACTGTTTCTAACCACATTGGCTGTGTATCTCGCCCTGAGTGCAAGACCATTGCCGTTCGCTTTGGTCCTCGCGTGCGGAGTAGCCACTCGAGAACCCGCCCTGCTTGTCGGTCCCCTATTCTACTCTCTCAACGCGCGTAAATTGATAGACGTAAGTCTCTTGAAGGTAGCGACTGCGGTTTTAACGCCTGCGGTGTTCACACTGGTGATGTTACATCTCTTGATACCGGCTAAAAATGGGGACGCTAACTATGTAAGAAGCCTCCCGTATCGAGACATAATGGTTGCTAATGGAAGTACTGCTGATCCAGATACGCTGCACACCGTACTCGTAAGATTCGTTGATCATGTCCTGAACTATCATGTTGTTTTCCTCAACATACAATACGTAGTAGCTGTTACAAGCGTTTTAGTTACTCTGCTGGCCATTCTGGGTGCCATCAATTGTAGAGAAGTAGCTCTGAGGTACTCGCCGTTTGTACTATTGACGTTTGCCTCGATGTTCGTATTCGGCGATGTTCGCCACTTGGAACCGATGGTCCCGGTCCTGGTAATCTTGGCGCTTCTCGGTGCCAGATCGCTGGAACGACCATTACGCGTCCCTATACAAGATTGGATGGCACTTCCCGTATCGTTGATCTTGCTCAATCTCGTATGGCTCTACAAAGACTCGGCGTCTCGACCGGCCCAGGCGGTGGTGATTGTAGGTTACCTAGGAATCGCACTTGGCGCGCGTGTCTATCGAGGGAGGCCGAAGCGGGAGGCGTTGTCGGTATGAATCCTGGGTTCTGCGCGCGCACACGCCATGGTGGAAGGTCTCGGCCCGTCAATAAGATCCCGACAGACGCTTGTTGAAGGGCTTCGCCAGGAAAGTATAGGGCTCAATCCAGTGGCCGGGCGCCACCACCGTGCTCGGCGCGGGCGCCAGCGGCAAGGGGTGAAACGGCCGGCGGCTGATCGAAAGTGTATTGGTCCAATCCCTGTCGGGATGAGCCAAGCGCCAAACCACCGGTGGCTTTCTGTCGTCCTGCACCTGTACGGTCCACGAGTCGGGGTAGCTGCCCGGTTGATGCTGCATGGAGAGCCGGTAGCGTCTTCCGCCCGACCACGAGAACACGTTGGGCGGTATCACGTATGAGAGACGGACGGTGCGCTCCTGACCGGCGGGCACGATGAGATAACCACAGAACTCCATCTTCCCGTAGGCTTCGCCGGGAGACCACGGCTCCGTCCAGCCCCGTTGCTGGCCCAGCTGCGCGAGAGCGGGAACGTACACTCGCACAAAGTCGGCGTAGTCATCCGTACCACCCAACCGTCCAGCTCCCGGCCCGAGACCATAGGTGGCAACTCTCGCCGGCGCCGGAATATTCCTGAAGGTGAGAGTCGCGCGAGCATCCAGCCAGCGATTCGGGAGTATCCGCACGGCGTACTCGATGGTGCGATGCACGTAGGGGTTGATCTTGTTGTAGGACAGATTGGTGTCGACGACATAGAGATAGTCCGAGGTAGTGCGGTCTATCTCTCCAGTCGCCCGCAGGTCGTGCAGCAGTCTTTGCGCGTCTCGATCGGACACGTTGACCAGGAGGTCTCGGTGCGTCATTGCCGACGAGACGCTCTTGCCGAGGAGGATCCATCGCGATAGCGACAGACCGCGCAAGCGCCGAAAGATGTGGGTCGCGACGACCTGAATGAACTGTTTGCGCACCGTGTCGGACGCCAGGCTCGCCGGGGAGCTTGCCGAGCTGCTCCAGTGAGCATAGTAATCGGTCAGACCCGCCACGTTTCGTCCGGTGATCCAGCGGCCGTATTCGGGAAGATAGACTGGGCCGGTCGCATCGAGGATGGCGGCGGTCGCTTGCGGAGTGACGTTGATGACGCCGGCGGCGTCGCGGCCAAGATCCAATCGCGCGAAAAAGCGCTCGAGTTTGGCGGTGGTCGGGAAGTCCGGCGACCAGTTGGAGTCGCGAAACAGCCACCCGGGAATCCGATTGTAGAGGCTTACCGGTTGGGGTGGTGGCACCGATACGTTATCGCGCAAGCTAGTTCCATGAAATTCCTGGGTCGCGACCCCATCCGTCAGGGTCAGCAGGCCCGCGCTGCCGATGAATCCGCCCGTCGCCCGAAGCTCGTCCGGATTCTGGTACGCCAGCAGATATGTCATGGGCCGCGGGAATCCCGCCAGCCGCGGCAACAGTGCGAGTGCGCGGCAGGCGTCCAACAAGGTGGAAGACCGCCGATCGAAGGTTCGCAGATACGACGCCAAGGATTCGGCCCCCACGTTGCCAATGGAACGCCGCGTTCGCAGGGCCGCGGCGAGCTTACCGCAGGCCGCGTCGAATCTCGGCTTCGCCTCCGCCAGACGCACCACTATCTGGGGCAGGGGCACCTTCCCGGCGATTGCGCGGCCGTTCCACTCGGCCGCGGCGGGGTCCAGGCCGTGAAGCATGAGCAGCAGACCTTCCGCCGTCTGGTCCGCCATCCGAGCAGCGGGACGGGCGGCGGCTAGCTCTCCGCCGAATCGTGGAAGCCAGGACACATTGTCGACCAGTAGGCTCAGAGCGTCCAAACGCGTCCGTGCAGCGCGAAAGTCGCCGCCGGCTCTGGCCGCGTGCAGCTCCGCGCGGCCTAACGTGCCGGATGGCGAGCGCTCGACCTGGCTGGGTTTAAGCTCCGCCTGTACCAGCTGCAGCTCATGCACACCGGCGGCGAGGGAGTTGCGGGCGGAGAGGAGCGCAACCCCAACCGCCGCGGCGGCAAGGAGGCAGAGGACAAAGAAGACGGCCGCGATCGCTCGCCGCAGCCGGCCCGGGTTTCGAGTACCAAGCACCGGAGACCCCGGCTCCGTGTCACCGGCGGGTTCAGACGAAGGATCGGGGTCTACAGTGGTTGAGGTGTTCGCGACGTGTCCCGGCCCTTACTGTCCCGCGGCGTTCTTCTTGTCGGTGGTGATGGCCACGGGTTTGGCTCCATCCCCTCGGGCGGCCGGCGCCTGGTAGTCGTAGTAATTCCCGTAGCCGTAGTAATCGGCGTCGGTGCGGGGTACGCCATTGACAACCATACCGATGACCCGGACACCCACCCCATTGAGCGTTTCGACGGCCCGTGTCAGCCCGCGACGTGTGATGCGATCGGGCCGCACCAGGAGAACCGCGCTGTCACAGAGACCGGCGGTTATGGCGGCATCGGCGGCGGCGAGAATCGGCGGGCTATCGATGATGATTATGTCCGCCATCGTCTGCAGCCGCTGGATCACCTGCGCCATACGCAGCGAGCTGATCAGCTCTGCCGGGCTCGGAGGGGTCGGTCCGCTCGGCAGCACGCGCAAATTTGGGAGTGCACCCGCCACCAGATACGACTCGAGGCTGCTGGCCTGATCCAGGAGCACGTTCGTCAGCCCCCGCATCGGGGTATTGACAATCTTTGACAGGGACGGCCGGCGCAGATCCAGGTCGACGAGGATCACGGACTTTCCGCTTTCCGCGAAGGCGCATGCCAGATTGCTGGCGAACGTCGACTTGCCCTCGGCCTGCACGGTGCTGGTCACGAGAAGGCAACGCGGAGGGTCGTCGATCCGGGAGAAGGCGATACCGGTGCGCACGACACGGAAGGACTCGGCTTCCGGCGAGCGTTTCCCGGTAAAGAACAGCAGCGAGTTGGGCGAGAGAGCACGGTCCTTCAGCATGTCGATGGAGGGCACGATCCCTAGAAGCGGCAGGCCCGTGAGCTCCTTGATCTCCTCTTCACCCCGGACGGAGTCATCGAGTCGATCCGATACGAATCCCACGCCGAGGACCAAGAGGAGTGCTGCCAGGAACGCCAGCGCTGCATTAAGCGTGGGATGGGGGCTGGACGGAGACGTCGGGCGCTGCGCCTGCTGGGTGATGCGGACGATGCTCGCCCTTTGCGCGGCATCAACCAGCACAGATATTTCCGACCCTTGCAGTCTGGAGAGCAGTGCCGCGTCGCCGTTTTTTCGCGCGATCGCTTCCGATGACCGAATGTTGGTCAGAACCGTCTGGTAACGCTGCTGGTCGAAGGCTTGTTCTCCTTGCGTAAATACCGTCGCCAGCTGATTTGCCACGAGCGCCGCGACTTCCGCCTGGTGGGCGGATGCAGAACAGGAAAACAGAGAAGTGTCGGGATTCGGCTTGCACTGAATGCTCGCCTTGATCGCGGCGATCTCACCCGGCGTGATGGCAATGCCGGGTGTCGACTGCACTCGGCGCATCGCCTGGTCAACCGTCGGTCCCTGGGCGGCAACCTGAGCTTCCGTCGGCACAATGAGATTGCTGATCGTGGGATCCGGCACGCTCTGTCCGGTCACACCGGCCTGGACCTCCATGGTCACGGTCGCCGTATAGACCTTCTTGACGGTGAATTTGGTAAAAGCGTACGAGGCAATGGCGAGCGTCAGGGCGACAATCAGGGCGATGGGCACCCAGCGCTTAGCTACGCGAATGAGGTCACGAAGTTCCAAAAAAAACGACTCCTAAATACAGAGCGGAAATAGCCCGATGGAAGATAAGAGCATTCCTGCGCGGCACGACGGTCGCGCCTCCGTTGTCTTCCGGTAGTATAAGCAGTTTCGTTACCCGCTCGCCGGGCCGCGATGGTAGAAAATCGGGACGTCGCTGCGGTGAATTCCAGTGTCTTGTGGAAGGGCAGTCGTCCCGACGAGTAGTTTGCCGTGGACGGCGGTCCCAACGGGCCGGCTTCGAGATACCACCAGCCCAAATGCGCAAGCAATGCTCAAGGCAGCCCACATCCAGTGTGCCTGCAAAAATGTTCCAGACAACATAGAAACCGCGAGCGCTACGGCAACCACGATGCCAGCGGGATCACGTCCACTATCAACGACGGCTACGTAGCCAAGTACGGTGATCATCAGCACCAGGAACCCAAAGCCAACGATACCGAAGTCCGCTAAGGTGCGCACGAAGTCGTTGTGTGCCGAGGTCGTGGAAGACCCGACTATGTGTGAGGAAGGCAAAATCGTTTCGAATCCCTGCTCACCGATTCCGCCGAGGGGGTGGTCGGCGAATTGTTGAAGGCCCAGGGTCCAGACAGGGATGCGGTCGCCCGCCTGGTCGTACTGGGCCTGGGTAAAGCGATCCTGGAAGTACGCGGGCAGGTGGCCCGTCGCCGAGAGCACCGCGAAAGTCGCCGCGCCAAGAAGAACGATCGGAACGAGCGCAAGGCGGCGACGGTACCCCTGGCTCGCGGCGAGGGCGACCAGGATAGCAACACCGAGGGCGACAAAGGTCCCGCGCGACGTGAGAATAATCAGCGCAAGACCCGTGATCGGTATAACGGCGGCCATGGCCAGCACACGCACCCCACGACGCATTGCGGCTACCGACATCGCGGTGAAAGCCGGCACTACCGCCAAAATGATGCCCAGCTCGTTCGCGTTGAACGTGCTGGGCAAGCCTCCACGGTAGGCTTGGGAGCTCAAGCTGGTGGCATCAAAGCCGTGATTCCCGCGAAACGTCAGAATCGTGTAGACGGCGAGCCCCGCGCCCGTCAAGGCATAGGCTCCGGCCGCACCTCGAACCTTCCGCAGATCCGTCAGCAAAAGAATTGAGAGTGCGAACAAACATACATGTTCTACATCGTTACGATAGCTGTACAAGAGGTCGCCCAGGGCAGCGGGAGACCAGATACTGGTCAAAGCGGACCAGAGGAAGTACGCAAAGACCACGGCAACGGCCAGTCCGCCGCGACCCCGTAGCGGTGCTAGAGCGCGCTCTCGATTGGGCCTGAGGGACTGCATCAGGTACCCAATCAAGACAAGGAGGCCCACCGCGTCCGATAGTGTGTACGCGCCTGAGAAGATGCCGTACTGCGTGTAAAGCGGCGATCCCTGGGCGATGAAAAAGGCCAGCATCAGGTACAGACCGAACACCGGATACGCCAGAACGCCAATGCCGGCCACCGCTACGATCATGCCGAACTCGAGAAGGCGGGGCGCCAACGCGGAAGCGAGGACGATGACCGCTCCCATAGCAAGTAGCGCGAGAAGTACCGAGACGGGATATCGAGATCGGGGAAAGGCGCGTTGCATGGCGGTCACAAAGATGTCAACTTCGGGAAGCTCCTACGAGCATCGAGTGTAGCATGCGCGGGTCCCCGGTGCCGGAGCTAACAATATCGCTCTCCGTTGGTCTACCTGCACACCAAGCACGGGGGAGCCGCAGAGTCCGATGGGATCGACCGGAAGCCCGCCGTGTAACAGTGACGTGACATTTTCCCCTCCTGACGGCACTACTGGATGTCGAATTCCCGGAACGACGCGGCTATGCGGCCGGGAGGGGCTGGCTCCGACCGTGCAGCCGGAGCGCTGGTCATTGAGGGAAACCACATCGGTCCCCGTGTCGTGCCCCGTTTGGGCAGACACGGCTGATCGGCTCGCCCCGCAGCCTAGATCGCCCGCTCCGGGGTCAAATGATCCGCCGCGGACCACCCGAGGCCTCTTTTTTTAAAATTGAGTGGCCTGTGCGACCGAGGTCGGATCGACGAACGGACTAGGCGGAGTCACCGGGTTGGAACGGTCCGATTCCAGCCCGGACCCGCTCCCGTTCGTCGGCTGTACGGTAAAAGTGTAGGTCATGCCGTCGGTGAGATCCTTGACGGTCGCGGTACGAATATCAGAGCCCGCAAGAACCTTCTTCACTATCGTGGAAGTCGATCCGGCGTATACCCGGACCGTGTAGCCGGTGACGGGAGCGTCGCTTGCGGCGGGCGCCGGCCAGGCCACGATGGCCGACCGTTCCGCTCCGGTCGCGGTGACCTTGAGCGCGGTACCTGCACCCTGAGTTGAGGCGTCGCCGCCGGCCACCGGTCCGGCCGACGCGGTCACCGAGATCGCGGGGCTTGAGCTGCCGGAGGGTCCTGTCACCGCGGCGCTACTATCTCGATACTGAGGAAAGAATGCGATGCCCTCCTGCACCATCTGGTAGATGAGAGTGTAGCTGCCGGCGGTGGAGGGCGGAAGGACGCCCGCAATTAGCGTCACGCTCTGACCCGGCGCGACGTTGGCGGGGAGGGCGTAGCCCTGGTCCGTGTACAGCCTGCTGCCGGGGATGCCCGCGGTGCCCGGCGCCGCGAAGGCGATGCGCAGGTGGAAGGGCGTTGACCCGCCCGCGAGCCAGGTCGAGGTTCCGGTGTTTGTGAGGTTGATGTTGTAGGCTGCGGTCTGACCCACGGTGAAGGTGCCGGGCTGCCCGTTGGGGGCGTAGGAGGCGGCTGGTGAGCCCTGGGCGCCACCACTCACGCTGACACTGCGGTCGCGATACTGCGGGAAGAAGGCCACGCCCTCCTGCACCATCTGGTAGATGAGGGTGTAGCTGCCGGCTGTGGGGGGAGGCAGGACGGCCACGGTCAGCGTCACGCTCTGACCGGGCGCGACATTGGCGGGGAGGGCGTAGCCCTGGTCCGTGTACAGCCTGCTGCCGGGGATGCCCGCGGTGCCCGGCGCCGCGAAGGCGATG
>QHBP01000037.1 GCA_003244175.1 Chloroflexota bacterium
GCTCTGCGCCGGCTGCGAGACGACGGCCAGGTACTGACACAATCCCGCCAGACGCTGGCACATTATCTTGCGGAATGGCTCTCCTGGAAGGAGAGCGCGCTACGGTACCGCACCCACGTGGATTACGTGTGGGGAATTGGACGAATCAACCGCGTTCTCGGCGACAAGAAACTCTCCAGCCTGACAACGCGGGACCTTGATCTTTTCTATGTGGCCTTGCACCGCGAAGGTCTGTCCGCGTCGTCCACGACAATCATGCACGTCATCCTGCGGCAGGCCCTTGAGCAGGCGGTGATCTGGGATGTCATCCCCAAAAATCCCGCACTTCGCGCCCGTCCACCGAAATTGATCCCGGTTCATCGCCCCCACCTGACGCACGATGAGATGGGAAGCCTGCTTGAGGTGTCACGGGGAACGCGGTGGCATGCGCTCTGGGCGGTCATGGGATTGGGCGGGTTGCGGTTCGGGGAGGCGACCGCACTCAAATGGTCCGACCTGGAGTCGAACGGAGACATTTCCATTACCAAACAGCGCCAGCACCAGACCGGGCGGGGCATGGTCGAGATCGCTCCAAAAACGGGCACCAGCGCTCGGTCCATCGGCTCGCCCGATGCAGTTGTGTCCGCGCTACGCAGACATAGATCGATTCAGGCGGAGGAAAAAATGCTGTTCCGGCGGGTCTACCAAGACAGCGGGCTTATTTTCTGTGGACAGCGCGGCACTCCCTTGTATAACGGCTACACGAACACCTGTCTGCGCCGAGATTGTTTGAGGGCCGGCATCCCGGTTGTGAGCTCACACGCGCTGCGCCACACGATGGCAACCATGATGGCACAGCTGAACATGCATCCCAAGGTTGCGCAGGAAGTTCTCGGCCACACGAAAGCGGCAACCACGATGGCGGTCTACACGCACGTTTCGCGCGATATGGTCCGGGACGCGGCCAAGCGGTTGGACGCACTGTTCCCGGTGAAGGAGAGGGAGAGGCATGGGACCGAAATGTCTCCATCTGTCCTCAGCTGCCTTGACGGCTCGTGCATCGCGTCCTACCCTGGACCCAGGACCATCCAAGGCAGGAGAGAAGATTGATGTTGACCGAGTCGACTGGGGTGGTGGAAGCTCCGTCCTCCCTGCCGCTGCGCTCGGCGCTCCTCACCTTCCTCATCGCCGATGTCCGGGGCTACACTCGATTCACGGTCGAGCATGGCGACGAAGCAGCCGCTCGGCTCACCAGCACTGTTGCCGCGATCTGTGAGGAGGTGGTGGGCGCCCACCACGGCGAGGTCATTGAGCTGCGCGGCGATGAGGCGCTGTGCGTCTTCCCCTCGGCCCGCAATGCCCTGCGCTGTGCTCTGAACCTGCAGGCATCCTTCCAGGAGGTCATGGCGCATGATCCCTTTCTTCCCTTGCGGGTTGGGCAAGGACTGGATGCCGGAGAGGCCATCCCAGTCAAGGGAGGCTATCGCGGAGGAGCGCTCAATCTGGCCGCCCGGCTCTGTTCCCTCGCGGGGGCAGGAGAGGTACTGGCCAGCGACGCGGTCACGCACCTTGCGGGGAAGATCGAGGGTGTGGCGTATGCCGAGCGGGGACACGTGCAGCTCAAGGGTTTCGCCGACCCGGTGATGGTCATGGAAGTCATCGAGAACCACGGTCTCAGCGTGCCGGAAGCGGCAGCCATTCTCGATGAAAGCGAGGCGCAGCCGCAGGCTCAGGAGTTCTCCCTTGGCGGTTTCCTGGGAGCCCTCCCCACGAATACGCTTGTAGGCCGCAACCAGGAGCTTGGCCACATTCTCGACGCCACGGACGCGGTGGTGAGCGGGACGGGACGGTTGGTCATGCTGGCCGGAGAACCGGGGACAGGGAAGACGCGGCTGGCGCAGGAGGTTACCCTCCATCTCCGGAATCGAGGTTTCCTGGTTGCCGCCGGTCGCTGCTACGAACCGGAGCAGATGGTTTCCTACTACCCGTTCCTCGATGCCCTGGCGATGATCTACGCGGCCGCACCATCCGCCCTGCGACAGATCGCTTCCCACCGCTGGCCGTATCTGGGCGCGCTGCTCCCCGATCAGATTGGGGTGCTCGAGGTGGCAGGAGGTAGCGGGCTAGACGACGAACAACGCGTCCTCCGGGCAGTTACTGGCTTCCTGGAGGCAGCAGCGGAGATTGCTCCCCTTGCCTTGCTCCTGGACGACCTCCACTGGACCGATACCTCCAGCGTCAAGCTCCTCCTTCACCTCGCTCGCCACACCCGAACCTCCCGCCTTCTGCTCCTCGGCACCTACCGTGACGCCGAGGTCGGACCCCAGCATGCCCTGGAAGGGGCGTTGCGGGACCTCGGCCGGGAGGGGCTGATAGAGCGGATCGCGGTGCGCCGGCTTGAGGAGGAAGGCACGTCCCAACTCATCGCCGCCACCATCGGTGAGGACGCGATCTCCGAGGAGTTTGTCGGCCTGGTGCACGGCCGGACGGAGGGCAATCCCTTCTTCGTGCAGCAGGTGCTGCAGGTGCTGGTGGAGCGCGGGGATCTCTTTCGCACGGATGGGGTCTGGAATCGGCGGCGCATTGAGGCGATCGAGGTGCCAGAGAGCATCCGCTCGGTCATCGGCCAGCGCCTCATGCGCCTCTCAGAGGCGGCGCAGGAGCTCCTGCGGGAGGCCAGCGTTCTGGGGCAGACCATACACTTCGACGACCTCCTGGGGATGACCGGTCGCTCGGAGAAGGAGCTGGAGCGAGCGCTGGAGGAGGCGCGAGCGGCAGCGCTGGTCAACGAAGTTGGCCGGGATGCGTATGCCTTCGACCACGCCTTGACCCAGCAGACGCTCTATGAGGAGCTATCGTCCCGACGCCGGCGCAAGCTGCATCTCGCAGCGGGGGAGGCTATAGAACAGCTCCCAGGCCGCAAGCGGGAGCAGCGGGTCGCGGAACTGGCCTGGCACTTTCAAGAGGGAGGTAATCCGCAACGGGGGTTGCAGTATACGCTCCTGGTCGGTCAGCAGGCGGAGGCGGTCTTTGCGCACAGCGAGGCGGAGGCTCACTATCGGACCGCGCTGGAGCTCGCCCGCGCGCTAGACGATACGGTCGGGGCGGCGGGAGCCCAAGAGAAGCTAGGGCACGTCCTGTCCATGATGGCGCGCTGCGACGAGGCACTGGAGGTGCTGGAGGAGGCAGCAGCGGCCTACCAGGTGCAGGGCGATTCCGAGGGGGAGGCCCGGGTCGTCGCCCAGATCGGAGAGGTGCATTTCCTGCGAGGGACGCCGGAGGATGGGTTGGCCCGCCTTCAGCCGCTGCTGCATACCGTGGAGGGATTGCAGTCACCCGTCCTTCCGCGACTATACTCGGCGCTGGCTACGCTCTTCTTTGGCATGGGAAAATACCGGGAGCAGGCAGCGGCCGCCGAAAGGGCCGCTGAGCTTGCTCGAGTGGGAGGTGATGAACGGACCGTCGCGCTGGTCGAAGGGCGGCTTGGCTATGCGCTGCTCCTCGCCCGCCGCTTGAATGAGGCCGTGAATCTGTACCAGAGGATTATCCCGCAGTACGAAGTCGCCGAGGATCTCCCCAACCTCTGCTCCGCCCTCACCGCTGCCGGCGACGTCCATGGGGCCCTCGGCGATCTGCTCGCCGTCGACCACTACCTCGCCCGGGCCCTCACGACTGCCGAGCGGATGGGCGATCCGCTGCCCATCGCAGGAGTCTTGCAGGCGCTGGGATGGAACGCGCTGATCACCGGCGCCTGGGAACAGGCGTACCGGTATAGTACGCAGGCGGAGGCCATTCTCCGCCCGCAGACCATCCCTCGCCTGTCGGCGGCGCTCCTTACCCTCCAAGGGACCATCCGACTCTATCAGGGCGACTGGGAGGAGGCCTCGCGCCTGCTGGAGGAGGCAGCTGCCACAGCCGAGCGCGGTCAGGATGAGCGCGCGGGGCGCGGAGCGCAGCACAAGCTGGTAATACGAGACCTGATGGCAGGGCAGGCTGAAGCCGCGCTCAGCCGCCTGCATCTGGTGTTCGACGAGAAGGATCTGTGGAACGACGCCGCTCGGAACCACCTGGCGGAATTGGCCGAGGCTCACCTCGAGCTGGGAAACCACGCGCGGGCGGAGGAGATCGCTGTGGAGGCACTGGAGCGCTATAGGGCCGAGCGCGACCAGTTTGCCCTTGTGGAGATGCTGCGCGTCTACGGGATGGTACTGGCTAGGCAACAGCGGTGGGAGGAGGCCGAAACGGCATGGGGCCAGATCGCCGCCCTTGCTCAGCGGATGCCGTATCCCTTCGCCCACGGTTGCCTCCTCTATGAACGCGGCATGGCGCAGATACAAAGAGGCGACTGCGAGGGAGCGCGCGAGCGCTTAGAAGAGGCGCTCGCGCTCTTTCAGCGCCTGGGCGCCCGACGAGGCGTTAAGCGGACCGAGCAAGCGCTGGCGACGCTGCGGCAGGGCTGATGGGGCTACCCGCCGTCACATTTCGGGATCGGGAGGGGAGAGAAGGCTGATGCCGACAGAGCCGGAATATATCCGCCTTGAAGACGAGCTGCCAGCGCTCATATGGCGCGGAGCGGGGAAGGGCGCGCGTCCCGCCATCATCTCCCTCCATGGTCTAGGCGGCCACAAGGAGGACATTGGCCTGGACACCATCGAACGCGTTACATCGTGCGGCATTACGCTCGTGACGGTGGACGCCTACCTCCATGGAGAACATGTTCCTCCTACACAAAAGGCCCCGGAAAGCTATACCGTCACTACGTTGCTCGCTGCCCTGGGACACACCGTGAAGGATCTACCTGCTCTCGTGGCTCACCTCCGGAGGGATGAGGCGATAGTGGGCGAGCTCATCGGGCTGCGGGGTGGCTCCATGGGTGGTTACATAGCGCTCTCCGCGGTGGCGCAGGACTTACCGGTGAGCGCTGTGCTCTCGATCTGCGGCGCAGCCGACTACCCGAATACCTTTGGGAGCCAGGTGCGTGGCGAGAACCAAGCGCTCTCCTCTATAGAGGCCGCCCAGGTGCGGGAGAGTTGGGAGGAGCTTCTCTCGCTCGATCCGCTCCTTCACGCCGCGCAGTTTCGGTCGCGGCCCGTCCTCATGATCCACGGCGCCCGCGATTCCTGGGTCCCAATGGCCGGCCATCGAGCGCTATTCGACGCGCTGGTGCCGCAATACAGCGAGCGGCCAGAGGACTGCCTCTTCATCACGCACGCCGGAGATCACGCGACGCCCCTCTCGCTGGAGAGATTCGGCTGGGACTGGCTTATTGGGCAGCTATTAAGCGTCAAGGAGGAACGTTCCTAACCAATGCTCGCTCCGGTGGCACAGAACTCCATCTGTCCGTTCGCTGAAATCTCCACAACTGGATCTCACGGATGTCGTTGGGCACTGAGGGGAAGGGGTAGGCTGTCCACGATACGTGGGTACCACGAGGGAGATATGACCTGTCGCGAGTGCGCCATGAAGGGATCAATTCCTCCTTCCGCAGGAACCATGGGAGCACGCGATTAGGACTGGTATGTTATCGCCACCATTGACATTCGCGGGGGTGGCCAGCCGGCAATTACGATCTTATGCGCCAGTGGGCAGGGGACGGAGGAGCAAGGCGACGGCCTCCTCGGGGTGCTGACTATGGTACCGCTGCAAACCGGGTGACAGGCGTGACGGCATTTTACATACGTGCTGACCGGGGGCCGACACTGACGTCTGTTATCGATTTCGGCGCCCTGGCACGTGGATGCGCGTCAATCCCCCTTGATCCAACGCGAGCACGACGGCCAAGGCGAACCGACCGGCTGGTGCACGATCGAAGGTTTGCGCGATGGTGGCGCCCGTGAAGTTCGCATCCGCTATCAGACGTTGTGGGACCAGGCCGATCATCATCTTCAATTCCCACGGTAAGAGTTTTCAGGATCCGCACACGCCGGCTGAGTTCCGGCATGCCATCACGCGCGCGGCCGTCACGCTGTTAATCGACTGATGCGTGTTCATCGTGTGGCCGGCTAATGCGCCCGAACATCACCGGTACCTGCGATCGCTGCCAGAGCTTAGTGTGGTAAGGAGAAAGGTACCGGCTGTAGTACACACCGAGTTTTCCCCGACGGATGCCTCCAAACGCCGCGCTCCACCAATTCGCTAGGTCACCCCAAAGTACCGAGCGAACTAGGTGCGAAGGCATTGACGATAGCACGGAGTTGGAATACGCATCAAGGGTATTTTGGCACGGAATTTGTGAGACACCCTGTCTGCACAGAGTTTTTTAAAAGGCGAAACGACCCCCGTCAAGGGGGGGTGCCCCCGGCGGGGGAGATTCCTTTGCGAACGGATGAATCTGTAAGTAGTCAGCGACCTGGTGGACCGTCATCAGCTTGTAGTCTCACCGGGTGCGGTACCTGGGGAACCGAGCGGCCCTGATGCGGTACCAGGAAGCGGTGCAGTTGATCCGGGATCAGCAGGACACGATCATGCAGCTCATTGGCAAATACGCCCGGTAGAAACTAAAGTGAAAGCAGTCCGCGGGATGGACAATCCAGTAGGAGGTGGTGCACCATGCGTATGCTTTTGCGAGTCGAGATGCCGACCGAGGCGGCGAACGCGGCGTTCAAGAACGGCAGCTTTAACCAGGCAATGCAGGATGTCATGGGAAAAGTCCGCCCGGAAGCTGCGTACTTCACCACGGTGAATGGCTGCCGGGGCGGATACATCATCTTCGACCTGGATGACGTCACGAAGATACCATCGATTGCTGAACCACTGTTTATGGCGATGGGCGCCAAGCTCGAATTTTCCCCCTGTTTTACGCCGCAGGAATTGGAGCAGGCAGCGCCCGACATTCAGCGGGCCGCGCAGACTTACGGGAAGTAGACCGCCGAATCCGCGGGTGTGCGCCCCGGACCATCACTCTATGGACACATCGGACAGCGCGGACACTCCGGCCATGTCGGACCGTGACCGCGGGTTACGATGATGCCGGCTTCTCCCGCTCGTCGATAAAGCGCTCGAGCTCGGCCTGCTGAATCCGCCAGCCGGCCACCCCGCCGAGATTGAGTCCGCGGAGCGCACCATCACGTAACCACCTGCGCACCGTCTCCGGATGAACCTGCATGTGGTCGGCCACCTGGCGGACCGTCATGAGCTGCGCCGCCCGCCCGCGTGTCTTATCGTCTACCATCCACTCTCCATGCGGTATTCTCCCTTCCACAGTTATAGCACTATGATTTAGCATGTTGCAACATGACGCAACTAGTGGTATAATATAAGTGTAGGAAGTAGATCGTTCGCCGCAGGGAGACTGAGCAATGGCAACCGCACTCGACTGGCCAGCCGCGATCGAAGGGATGGACAGCCCGACCCATGACGAGCTCGAGACGGAGCGCCGCTACTGGGCCAACATGGACACGCTCGCCGAGCACGATGCCTGGGTGGACGTCCAGGCGCAGCTCGAGAGCTTCGAGACCTGGCCGCTGGAAGATCTGCTCGTCGAGCTCGAGACCGTCCGCGTGTTGACGCCGGACCAGGAGGACATTATCGCGGAGCTGGAAACGGCAATTGCCGCGCGACAGGCCAGCCGGTGCCGTGACAGCAGCATACAGCCCCATACTGTGTCTGAAGACATCCCGCGGACGTCCGCGGACAACCTAAAAAGGGCAGGGTAATGACTTCGGAAAACTCACCAACTGGCGATCTGCCCGAGCGCGTAGAGACACTTGACCCAAGGTCAACCGAGCAAGCACCGTCCACATCCACGTGGAGCAGCTTGCGAAAGCGAACGGTGAAAGCAGCAAAGGCAGGAGTCCAAGAGTATCAAGCCGCGAAAATCAGGAACAGGCCGCTGCAGGTAGTCCGCACTTACGAAGCGCGCAAGAGCAAGTTGGCACAAAACAAATTCCAGGAAGACGCTGAGCGTCTCGCCCGAGATGGCTACGAGGTCGTTAGCACGAGCGTGATCGAGCGTCATGCTGGCGTAGGCCGCAAGCTTGTGTCAGCCGGGTTAGCAGCTGGAAAGAGCTCAATCATCGTCACGTACACGCTCAGAGAAGAAACGCCGACACACATCTCCTTACAACAACCGTCTCCGTCGACTGATGTCGATCAACTAGAAAAGCTAGCGAACCTTCGGGACCGTGGAATTGTCACAGAAGACGAGTTTCAGGCGAAGAAAAGACAGATTCTAGGCCCGTGAACATCGCTCCACTTTACTAACGCAAATGGAGGTTTTCGGAAGGAACCGACATGGACAACCAGGCCGCTCTCGTCCTTCGCCCGCAGCTCCCCGTGCCCCGTACGCCGGCGGATCAGAATCCCGCCACTGTCTACCTGGCACGGCTCGCCCCACAATCACGGCGGACGCAAGCCGGCGCACTCGCGACGATCTCGGAGCTCCTGGCCGGCGCCCCCCACGACCCGCTCACGCTTCCGTGGCATTTGCTGGGCTACCAGCACACGCAAGCGGTTCGCGCTGCCCTAGCAGCGCGGTATGCGCCGGCGTCGACAAACACAATGCTGGCCGCGCTGCGCGGCGTTCTCAAGGAAGCCTGGCGGCTCGGATTGATGGATGGGAATTATTGCTTATCTGAGCGATGACAACTTTATTGACGTCGCCCTGCAGCTACCAAGTCCGGCACCTTCTACACGGCGGCGTACAGCTAC
This sequence comes from Chloroflexota bacterium, assembly GCA_003244175.1. Taxonomy (GTDB): domain Bacteria; phylum Chloroflexota; class UBA5177; order UBA5177; family UBA5177; genus QHBP01. The sequence continues at coordinate 8,629 of QHBP01000037.1, forward strand.
GATGACGTTAGCTTCACTCCGTTCCAAACGAACGCTGCTACGGTACTGGGCTATACGGTAGAGTTCTCAAGCGGCCAGCCGTATGTGGGCGTCTTTGCGTGGGGTGGCACGAACACCGCTGTCGCCGGTGCTGTCGTCCCGGCCGACTTCGACTGGTTCCATGTGAGTCAGTCCGCTCAGCCAGCATCGACTCCTGTACCTGTACCTTCGGCGACTCCAGTTCCAACTTTAACCCCAGTTCCACCAACAGTCAACACTCCTACGCCACGTGCAACCGCCGTACCGGCGCGCCATCTTGCGTTCTCGGTGCGGGCTGTCCGGGTCCAGGCCTCGGATCAAACGGACTTCTCCCTAAAACGTGCGCCTGTCACCAAGGCCAGATCAGGGAAAAGGGTTTATTTATTCACGTACTGGATGCTCAGAGACGCACCACCTACCATTAGACCCTCGTACGCATTTGTAGTGTTGACGCGTAAGCGCGTCGTCGTGAGAAAGACCTTTGCGGGACGGGTAGGGACGTATCTCCCCCGAGAGTATGAGAACTCAGTCTCCCTTGTGCTCTATCGGCGAGGAAGCTACACAGTCATGGGGCGTGTGTCGATCAACGGCGTCACAAGGGCTGGTTCGACAAGGCTTACCATTCACTAGCGGAGCTCCGGATCCAGCGGATCCGGATCCGGACACGCCCCCTATACAGCACGCTGACCAGATCGGCATGCCGGTTGCCACTTCTGAGACCGCTGTCGCCTATCTCAAGCGCCGCGGCATCCCGGAGCACCTGGCTACAGAAGCCGGCGTACGTTTTATACACCTGCGTGAGGGGCAGTCGGCCGTACTTTTCCCGATGCGCGACGAAAGCGGCTGCTTTATCGCGGCTCACGCTCGTTCCATCGTGGACGATCGCAAGAAAACGCGGGGCCCCAAGAAAATCTGCGTCTTTGCAACGCCGGCAGCGGTTAACGCGGACGTGTTCGCTGTGACGGAAGGGCCGATCGACGCGCTCTCCCTTGCGCTCGCCGGCTTGTCGACCATTGCACATGGATCCAGTACCCTTCGACGACGCTCAATCCAAACAATGTCTCGGCAGGAAACGACTGCTTCCATCCGAATCCGACTGGGCATGCAGCCATCGCACAGCTCCTGAGTGGCTCGTTTGCTGCGAATGCTTTAAACAGTTCGGTCTGGAACGCGTCCTTTTGATTAAGACGGGCATCTGGGCGGGTCAGATGTTTGGTAGTCATGTGACCAGCTTTGACTACAAGGACATCGCCGGGATCGAGACTCAGATCGGGGCCTGGACTGGCTATGTTCGCATCGCGACTGCAGGGTACGAAGCGAGCGGTGTCCCATCGTTCTTTGGGAAGAGCGGGAAGGATCGCGACGTTTTTAAGATGGCGAACTGCATCCCGATTAACCGTCGCAGTCTCTCGATCATCGAACCGTACCTAGCCCAACTTCGCGAGCTGGCGGCGAATGCAAAGGAGCACGTCCACTCAAACGGTCATGGGATGGTGGCAGACCTTGAGCGGCTGGTGACGTTAAAGGAATCTGGCGCACTATCGGACGTGGAGTTTCAGCAAGCTAAGCAGAAGGTTGTGGCCTGGCACTTCCGCCAGACGCTCTTCCAGCTCAGCCTGGTTGATTGCGGCAAGGTCGTCGGCGGCGAGAGTTTCTGGGCGCGGGGCGGGTGCCTAAAAAAATTGGCTCACACAGCCGCGCAACCGGTGCCACATGAGCGTCTGACCGGCTGTAGTGACACCGTGTTTTCCGCGACGTACGCAATCCCAAAACCCCGCGCTCCCCACCAATTCGCTAGGTCACCCCGAAGTAGCGAGGGAACTAGGTGCGAAGGCATTGACGGATGCACGGAGGTGAAATAGATGTTATGTCAAAGAACGAGGGTCCCTCAATTATTGACGTATGCGCATCGAGGGTATTTTGGCAGGCAAATTTGTGAGACACCCTGTCTGCCCAGACTTTTTTCAAAGCCAAAACGACCCCCGTCAAGGGGGGGGCGGGTGTGCACCTCGGGGAGATTCCCTTGCGGCTATACAGGATGTCGGCCCTGAAAGTGGCCTTTGCACGTCCGAGGATCCTCGGAGGAGATTCCCTTGCGGCGGGCACGAGCGGATGATGTCCTGCCTACAATAGGCGTCTCCCGGCTCGTCCGGTAGGCGTCCTACGAGGCGCGGTCTTTCGGGGCCGCGCCTTTTCATTCCGGATCGCCGACGAGCTCGGCCGGCGGCACCCCGAGAGCAACGGCGATCTTGCGAATCGTGGCCGGCCGCGGCCGGTTTCTGCCGTGCTCGATCTGCCACAAACCGGGGACGGAGACGCCGGCCGCACGGGCCAGCTCAGCCTGCCCCCAGACCGCGCGCTCGCGGGCCTGCTTGATGCGTTCACCCGTCGTTACCATGCCGAAACTATAACATCCCCGCCTAACTCGTGCATTTTCCCTATTGCATTCGTGATGTCGGCATGAGTACCACGTCATCACGTG
>QHBP01000195.1:0-209 GCA_003244175.1 Chloroflexota bacterium
ACGGCCGAACCCTGGCACGGAGGATCCCGCGGATGTCGTCTCGTTCGCGGATCGTGTAAGGGAATCGAAGCGAGCGGTGGTTACAGTGATGGGTGATGGGCCCAAGGACGGCATACCAATCTAAGCGTCGCCGGCGAGGTCGTGGACCGGCACGATCCTCGGCGCGACGTCCGAGCCGCTTGGGTCGACGGACAATGGTTGCCGAGGCT
>QHBP01000195.1:214-9019 GCA_003244175.1 Chloroflexota bacterium
GGCTGCACCTGTGGTCGAGTCCGCGGCTCAACCCGAGAGCCGGTCCTCGCGGGCGCCCTGGTCGAGGAGATATTCAAGCAGCCATGGCTTGACGGCGGTGCTCGATTAGATCAGGGCGTATGTCGTCGCCTCGTCCCAGGACATGTGGCGACCCTCATCAAACAGGGAGTGGAACCGCTCAGTGTCCAATTGGTCTCTCAAGCCTGCTATTTCACGGGAGTGTGCCACGACCTTCGCCGGCGGTTGCGGCGTGTCGATGGTTTCGCGAAACGTGCTGGCCGACCCGTGCAAGCGTACCGCTCGCTCCGGTTGTCCGGCTGCATGAGCCACCGCGGCCAACCCTTCCAGGCACTCGATTCCGTCCAGCCGATTCCCACCGTCACGGCACAGCCTCAGGCTCTCACGATAGTCCGCCACGGCTCGTTTCAGATCCCCCTCTGCGCCCTTCACCGAGGCCCGCGCCCGCATCGCCAAGGCAATGCCCCAGGGATCATTGAGCGCGCGGAACAGCTCCAGGCTCTCGTCCGCGTAAGCGTGGGCGTCCGAGAACCGATCATCGGAACATTCGACGCTTGCTAGATTTGCCAGGGCTATACCCACCCCCTTGTCGTCGCCAAGCTCTCTATGCAGAAGAATGCTCTCACGGTAGAGGTCCGCGGCTCGCTCCGAGTCGCCTTGCCAGCGGGCCGCCTCGCCCATGTTGACCAGCGATACCGCGGTTCCCCGCTTATCACCCAGCTCGCGTTTGATCTTAAGGCTCTCCTCGTGAAGTGTCAGCGCCTGCCGGTAGTCGCCACGTTCTTGCGCCAGCGTGCCGAGATTGTTCAGAGTGGCGCCTGCGCTGACGCGGTCGTCCGCCTCTTGGAAATACGTGAGCGCTCGTTCGTGGAGTACCCGAGATCGCTCAAGGTTGCTCTGGTACTTTGCCACGTTCGCCAAGTGGCTGTACGTTACGGCTACGCCACGCACATTGCCAAGCTGTTCAAAGGCCGCAAGTGCTTGCTCCGCCGCTTCCGTGGCGACGTCATAGTCACCTTGTTCAATGAGCAGGATGCAGGCGCGAGAAAGAGCCTTGGCTCGGAGTTCCAGTGACACAGGATGTCCTCGAGCCGCCTCGGCCGCAAACAGGGAATCGAACCAGCGACGGCCCTCTGCGGGGTAGCTGCGAACCAGCCAAAAACGCCAGAGAGCGCTTGCAATGCGGAATCCCACCTCCACGTCGCCATCCTGTGAGCTCCAGAGCAACCCGGCCCGCACATTGCTGTGTTCGTGTTCGAGTCGTTCCATCCCTGCAGTCTGGCCAGGACCGGTCAACTGCGGCTCTACATCTTCTACCAGCAGGGCGTAGTAGCGTGCGTGTGCGTTGGCAAGCTGCTCAACTTCATTGCGCGCTGCCAGCTGCTCGTGAGCGTACTCGCGCACGGTTTCCAGCATGCGGAATCTGGGCTCGGCGTCGTCCCGTTCATCGAGGCGAACCAGACTCTGCTCCACGAGTACCGCCATGCCGTCGAGCACGCCCCCCTCGATGTCTCCAGAAGCGTCGCAGACGGCCTCGGCCGCGTCCAGAGACCATCCGCCGGCGAAGATCGCCAGTCGCGCAAAAAGCATCTGGTAAGGGGGGGAGAGTAGATCGCGACTCCACTCGAGGGTGGGTCGCAAGGCTTGATGGCGTTCCTCGAGGTCACGCGTGCCGCGAGTGAGCAGGGTCAAGCGGCTGGAAAGGCGCGCGAGCAGGGCGCGGGGTGGGAGAATCGGGATGCGTGACGCCGCAAGCTCGAGTGCGAGTGGCAGGCCGTCGAGGTGATAGCAAATCTCCGCTATGGCCGGCGCGTTGTCGCGCGTCATGGTGAAGCCGGCCTGCACGGCCTTTGCCTTTAGGCAAAACAGGGCCACGGCATCGTACTCGGCAATGGCTTCGAGCGCGGGCAGGAGCTCGGGATCCGGGGAGGCAAGAGGAGGCACGTCAAAGACGTTCTCTCGCGCCACCCGCAGGGACGCTCGGCTGGTGATCAGGATTGTCAGGCCGGGGCAGTGATCGAGGAGGTCCGCGACCACCGCGTGAGCGGCGACCAGGTGTTCGAAGTTGTCGAGAACCAGGAGTGTCTCCTGCGATCGCAGAGCTTCGTGTACGCGCTCCATGAGCGAGAGTGGCCCCGCCTCCCCCACGCCCAGTAGGCCGGCGATGGCGATGGGCACGCCGGCGACGCTTCGTACCGGCGCAAGGTGCACGACATGCACACCGTCGGGGAAGGCGATGCGTACCTGTTCCGCCACGAACAATGCCAGACGTGTTTTGCCGACGCCGCCGGTCCCCTTGAGCGTGAGCAGCCGGACATCAGACCGCTGGACGAGCTCGCTGACCACTTCCACCTCGCGAGTGCGTCCAACGAAAGGGGTAGCGTCTGAAATCGCGCCGGGAGACAGCTTGTGCTGCGCGCGGCCGTCCGAAGAATGTCCGGGACGTCGAGCCGCCCGTTCCAGTGCCGGGCGTTCCTCCGGCGGAACCTCGAGCGCCTCCATCAAGAGTCGCACCGTAATCCTGCGTGGCATATGTTTGACGCCACGCTCGAGATCGCTGACAACCCGCGCGCTGAGACCCGCGTGCTCCGCCAGCTCCTCCTGCGTCAAGCCCGCGGCCATTCGATAGCGCCTCAGCGTCTCACCGAATTGCTCTGAAGACAGAACCGGCATTGTGCACCCCCAGCAGGTGGTCGGCCGTATGTGACTGTCCCCGTCTCGTGAAGGACGTAACTTGACACAGTATGTTACCACGCGAAAATCCCCTCCGCATCTCAATTTCTCCAGTGATCGGGTGAGTTTTTCCTGTTCGTCGAAGAACCGGCGGTGCAGACTGGAGCCCAGAGTGAGTCGCGGCGAGGAACGAATAGTGACTCTTCGGGACAAGGAGAGGTCCGGATTGGAGCGCTAACCCCCTTGGACGCCTGGCTTCGTCAAGCGGAACAAAGAACCTCGTCCAGTTCGCAGCCGTTCCCAACCACGGTGTCGGGAGCACCGAGCACTCTTGACACCCAGTGGTAGGAAGCGGTCACAGGTGAAGCAGTCTCAGTCGTTTTTGTAGGCGTCTCAATCGGAAGGAGTTGCATCGTGGGTCGCTGGTGGATCGTCCTATTTACATCGCTTCTCGTCGTGGCGGGAGCCGCAGGACCCCGGTCGGTTGATGTTCTGGCATCCGGCCATCCACACGCTAACGTGGCCAAAAAGGCCTGCGGGCGTCCCGTGGATCCGCTGGTTCTGATCCAAAACCGCTGGCGGTTGCTAGGCATGCAGGAGGGTCCGTTGGGTTGCCCCATCGCCAGTGGCCAGATAGTTGGGGACTCACGTTCCCAGCAATTTGAGCATGGCCAGATCGTCACCTCACCCGCTCAGGGTTCGAAAATGGTGGTCGCCGTTTACCAGCAAGAAAACAACGTCATCATCAGCTGGGGCGATACCTCCGCCTTCAACTACGACAAGTGGCTGGTCCGGTGGGATAAGGATGGCCACGAGGATGGTCAACAATTAGTTAATTCCTATATCGATCGGACTGTGGGATTCGCGCACATTCAACCGTTCGCCAATGGCACGTATGGCGCGGTTGTCGAGGGCTGTGACAACGGTAGCGGCGCGCTGGGTGGACTTTCCGGCTCCAGCTGCAAGCAGGGATGGACCGTCCGGGCCGAGGTGCACTTTGTCACACCCTCATATCTCAATGCCAAGGCCTCGGCCGCCTGCCCAGACGGTCCCGAACTCGGTAGTGGACCTATTCGAGGCCGTTGGACGGATCTCGGCGGTTCCCTCGGTCCGCTTGGATGCCCACTGCTTCGAGGCAACGATGACCATTTGCAGCGGTTCGAGCACGGTCAGATCGTGTGGTCGCCTCAACAAGGCACAAACATGGTTTTAGCCGTCTACACCGAACGCGGCGATCTGGTGGTCAACTGGGGTGATTCCTGGCCGTTTCACTATGACAAGTGGCTGATCAGTGTGAGTAAGGACGGATTCCACCTCGCCCAGCCGGAGGTCACGGAACAAAGTACGGGCGGGGCCTGGAGCACCCCCGATCCCGGGACCGGAACTTACATCGTGCAGGTCGAAGGCTGTGACGACCACGGTGCTTCGGGCTCGAGCTGCAAACAGGGCTGGACCACGCCCATCTCGCTTAGCTACGCTCAAAACTTCTCGCTGAATGATCAATCTCTCGCGGCCCTCGCGCCGTGCACGATCGGATCGGCTGGGCTCTCAAAGCAGGTGCGAACGCCGGCGGGCCGGTGCCGTTAGGATGCCCGGGTGATTACGAGGATTTCCGCGCTCAAGTCAACGACGCGATCCGCGTACAAATAATATCGGCCAAAGTTGGGACTACTTCTGGAAGTGCTCTGTGTCCACGTACGGGTGATTACGATGTCGCCTTGCGCGGCTACATAACCATCTGGTTCCGCTTCCATAACATGCTTGATCCAGATGTCCGCTACCGCATCCTACACCTGCTAGACAAGACCGGCGCATACGACACCGCCGACAACGCGCCCTGCAATTTTACGGGCGAGACCGAGAATCATCTGCTGCAGATCGAGTCGTCGCGCTATCTGACCAATCAGATTCTGGATAACGCCTTCAGGAGTGAAGGCGACATCTACGTGGACTTCCATAACGGCCAGGATGACAACGTGGCCAACGGCATGACCGCATACATCCTCACCATGCTTCAAGGGTTCCTTCAGAATGACTTTAAGGAATACAACTCCACTCCGTACCAGACCTACTCCATAGCCTCGGTGCTCAACCTTGCCGATGACGCCGGTGACGTCAACGTCGCGACCGGGGCGCGGGCGGTGCTGGACTACCTGTCGGCCAAGTTCGCGGTCTCCGACAATTTGCTACGACGCAGCGTGCCCTACCGCCGTCGGCCCAGCGATTACTCAACCGATCTAGTGTCCCGAAGTAGCGACCCCCTGAAGAACGACTTCATGGTGCTCACCGGTATGACCCAGATACTCGCGAACGCCAAACTGCCGTTTCACGCACGGGTCGGCACGGAGACGGACATGCAGATCATGGCCGTGAGTTCGTACGAACCGCCGTCGCTAATCATGGACTTAATCATGAATCCGGCCCATCGTCACTTTTTCGAGCGATTTAAGCACGACGGCGTGGAAATCTACTCGAGCGAGCCAGAGTTTCTTATCAGTTCGGGAGGCATCTGGACCGGCGGTTACCTCACAGTTCTGGGAGGCGATCAAGCAGATGATCAAGGTATAGCCGTCCCGACGGTCCTCATTCCAACCCAGATGCCTGCAGCCGCGTCGAGCCCGCCTAATGCGAATACAAATGTGACGAACTTCATCCGTATCGACGGCGTGGGCTCAGACCCTTGCCTTCCTGGCCCGTGCAATATCAAAGACGGGCCGTACCCAAACCGAGACCGAGTGATGACCTGCGTGACGCAAGATTTCGCATGCGGCATCAATCCCGTGATTCCAGAGTTCTACTTGACTAATCCGGCATGCGTGCATACGGACCAACAGGTCGTCAACGGTCAAGCGATAGGGCAGTGGACGTTCCTCGACCGTCAAAGCAGCTCCTGTGTTGGCAACGAGCCCTTAGGATTCGATGTCGCGGTGTACAGCGCGTCCATGGATCCAGGCCTTACCTGCCTGCTCTTCCCCTCCCCTTGCCCGGGAACGTATGACGGCACGCACCTTACATATGGCTTTTTCGAAGCGCAGGGAGGTGGAGTAAACACCAGGGGACAACCCGCTAGCTTCCAGTCATTCTGGCAAACCGTCTTGGCGAACAACCAAGGACGAAGCTTCGGCCCGACAGGCGAGAATGTTTACAAGGCGCTGGACGGACGGGAGATACACTTTCTGATGAATCCGCCGGCGGACAACAAGTGGTCGTGGCCGATCCTGGCCGACCCGGCTGTCGGCGTTACGCCAAACCAACAAGATATAAGCGCGTGGCCGTTGGTTCAGGGTGACGTCCTTGATGGCGACGGCCATAGCGGAATGGTGACTGTAACGAACGACGGCACAAAGCAAAAGCTGGTCATAAATTTCGTCGACTCTGCGCGCCCGATGATAACCAATGGCTAGCGGCCAAGACGCTGCCATTGACAGTGAGTGGACGACGGCGCGAGTCATCAGAGCGAGGGGCGGTGAGTCTGAATGAAGCGAGCCATGCCGGCGGCGGCAAAGCGTGAGAAGCGCAGGAGCAGGTTCTCGACGCGTGAGCAGCGAGACCTGCGGTGCTTGCGGTCGCGCTACCAGCGCGATGCCGACGTGTTGAGCGATGTAGAGCGTGCCCGATTGCGGTTCATCCGGTGGTTGCACACCATCGCGAGTGCGGAGACATGAGGAAAGAAGACGCGCCAGAGCAAGCTCGAACCAAAACACACGGTTATCGGCGACGTAGAGACTACGTCATTTATCGAATCAAGCCCTAAGTGAGGAGAGAGGAACCATGGTAAGCAACGAGAAAGACCAACCCGGTATGGCCGAGCTGTGGGCCGTGGTGCAGGAGCAGCGCACCCGGATCGGAGAGCTCGAGACGAGAGCAGGCGGACGGCGTAGAGCCCTTCGACGGCTCAGAGGAGGGCGAGTCGCTGTGGTAGCTGCTAGCGCCATCATGGCGCTGGTGGTCAGCGGCGTGGCATTCGCTAGCATCCCCGATTCGACCGGCGTCATTCACGGCTGCTATACCGCCACCGGAACCCACGCCCTGCAGGTGATCGATACCGCGGTCAAGAGCACCTGTCCCTCGGGGACGACATCCCTGACCTGGAACCAAAAGGGAGCGCCTGGGCTGACGTGGAGAGGAGCCTGGTCATCAACTACCTCCTATAAGATTTCGGATGCGGTTGCGTACCAGGGGTCCTCCTGGATCGCCAGGGCGACAAATCTGAATTCGCCCCCCTCGACAAGCAATCCGGCCTGGAACCTGCTGAGTCAGAAGGGGGCAACGGGTACAACGGGAGCCCCAGGGCCCCAGGGATCAAAGGGCGCGACAGGGCCACAGGGACCTCCAGGGAACACGGGGCCCGCCGGAGCGACCGGAGCGACTGGGCCACAGGGACCACAAGGGCCGAATGGAGTCGTCAATGGCTACGCCGACGTCAACGTCAACACGGTCGGCATGGGATCCAGCGGCACCTACGTCTACGTGGCATCGACCGACTTTATGGCCGCGGGTAAGTACATAGTGACAGCCACCCTGACGGCTGCACCGGACAACAACGGCCTCCAATGCGCACTCGCGGATAGTAGCGCCGGAGCAATCGGTAGGGTTCAGACCTTGACCGATGGCACCGGGTACGTCCCGCTTGCCGTGACGGACTCCTTTACTCTGGCCGACTTCCACTATGTGGTGCTGTACTGCGAAAGCCTCGCTAACGACCCCGCCTCGCAGGTGTTTGACGCCTCGATCTCGGCAGTACAGGTCAGCTCGCTCGAACAGACGACGGGCAAACCTCCAGCAAAGCCCCTTGCCAGGCCTCACCTCTAGAGACTCCGTCCGGACCAGGTCTCTCTGCGTGGCGTGTGGGACACGTCTCACCCCGCGCAGAGACCGGCAGCACCGAAGAGACAATCCGAGGAAAGAGCAAGCGATGACAGAGACACGCATGCCCGGGTTCGCGGCCCAGCTCAGGCACCACCGCATCTGTCTCACCGCCCCACGTCCATTCAACCCGCCGCATCGGAGAAAGGTGTGAACTCGATGATCCTTCGCGCAATGTCCCTACTGACGGCCGGCATATCCGTCGCGGCCGCTGTTACTCTGGCCATCTCGCCGGCCGCGCTGGCCCGATCTCCGGCTGCGGCGTCGAAAATCGCCATACACGTCGTCTTCAAGGGAAGCTACAAGCACGTGGAGACGCTCCGGGCAACGGAACGCGTATCCCGGCGCGCGCCGGATTCGGACTCGTTGGGGTGCTTGGCTCTGACGCATGGTTCGCTGTCGATATTCTTCGTGCACGTCCTGGTCAGTAGCGGCCTCGTAAACATCAATGAGGCCAAAATCACGATCGGCAACTACCGGCCGTCGACCACTACATACGGGGCCATGAGCTCGCCAATCCCGTCCACTCATATGGGAACCGGGGCGCAATTGTCGTTCGAAGTCATTCCCCCCTTGCACTTCTTCAGCACACGCGGCTCATCGAGGGTTCGGGTCCAGCTGTCGAATGGAGGGAAGTCCGGCACGTTCTCCGCAAGTGGCTTGAGCCGTTCGCCCGGCGAGACGATCACCGGGAGTTGGACCTGCTCCAGGGTGATAACGCAGCGCGTGTGATGCGGCAGTTGTGACTTGAGCTGGGACAGAGCCGCGTCCGTAGGCTGGCTTTTCCGTATCAGCCCCAGATATTGGCTGCCGGTCCCTCCCCGGCTGCCCCTAGCATGTACGTGCCGTTCATGACCTTTCTCGACAGTCGCAAACCAGTACGGTACCTTGTTCTTCGTTCCCTGCGTCCCCGGCTGCGTGGAGGGCTTGGTGATGGTGCCGGCGCGCTTGGTCGCCGCCCGAGCGTCCTGCAAGATCCGGCAATACTCGTACTCGGAGAGTCCCGAGGCGCGGTACAGGTTCATCGCCCGTGCGAGGTTGGACAGTAGGAGATCCGGGGCGTCGTGAAACTCCTCGCTGACTTGTTCGACGATCGCTCGGATTTGGGCCGGGACATGAATGCGAGAACCGCGTTGGCGTGGCGGCCGGGGCGGGTGAGCGTGATCCAGAGCTGCCGTTTCCGCCACCGGTGACGGGGCCGAGGCAAGCGCCTTCATGGCCGCTGATGGACCAGAGGGTTGCGCCGCG
>QHBP01000424.1 GCA_003244175.1 Chloroflexota bacterium
GCGGCGGTGGCGGTGGCGGTGGTTACGATCGCCCGCAGCGACAGATGTTCTCGGCGACGTGCGCTCAGTGCGGCCAGGAGGCCATGGTTCCATTCGAGCCGCGCGGCGACAGGCCGGTCTACTGCTCGAACTGCTATCAACCGGCGCAGCGCTCCTCGCGCTGGTAAATCCCTGGTCCGGTCGGTAGCGATGGCGATCGGACAGATTCGCGGACATCAAGAAGCCCCTCCCGTACGGGAGGGGCTTCGTCTTCTGGCAGGAGGGCGGTGGCTAACGGTGGCGGAAGGTAATCCGTCCACGGTCCAGGTCGTAGGGGGACAGCTCAACGGTCACCCGGTCTCCCTGGGTTATGCGAATGTAATTCTTGCGCATCTTGCCCGAGATGTGCCCGAGGAGCAAGTGGCCATTCTCCAGCTCTACCCGGAATTGCGCGTTCGGGAGCGTTTCCGTGACGACTCCCTCCACGGAGATTCCCTCGCTCTCACGAGGCTCGACAACTCGTCGGTGTTTGCCGGCATCGCTTCGCTTCGGCCCCGGCCGGTACGGTCGTTTCTTTTGCATTCGTGGTGATTCCTTTAGCTCTTATTGTACGTTCCGTGCGCGTCGTGTGTCACCCCGACGCATGCAGGTCGACGACTATCCGTCCGCGTATCCGGCCATCGAGGATCTCTTCGCTGAGCGACGCAACCTCGCGAAGCGGGACGACTCGCGCCACGTGTTCGAGAAGGCCCATCGGCACCTCCTCGGCCAGCCGATCCCAGGCGATCTGTCGGTCCCTGAGCGGTACACGCGCCGACTCGATGCCGATCAATGTGACTCCACGGAGGATGAAGGGCAGGACCGTGGTCTGGACATCGACGCCACCGGCATTGCCGCAGACCGCAATGCTGCCGCGCTCCTTCATCGTTCGCAGTAGCCCGGCAAGCGAAGCACCACCGACGGTGTCGATAGCGCCCGCCCAGCGGCCGGATTCCATGGGTCTCGTCGGGGCAGCTGCCAGTACGTTCCGATCCAGAATGTCCGACGCGCCCAGCGACCGGAGGTAGTCGTGCGTCTCCGGACGGCCTGTCGACGCGACCGTCTTGTATCCCCGCCGAGCAAGGAGAGCGACGGCGAGACTGCCGAGGCCGCCCGCCGCTCCAGTGACGACAACCTGGCCACTGTCGGGCCGCAGGTTGTGCGCCTCGAGGGCCGTGAGAGCGAGCATGGCGGTGAAGCCCGCGGAGCCTAACGCCATCGCCTGACAGGCGGTCATACCTCGAGGCAGTCGCACCAGCCAATCCCCATCGACGCGGGCCAGCTGACCGAAGCCGCCCCAGTGACTCTCCCCCATGCCCCAGCCGGTGAGTATCACCTCATCGCCGGAGCGCCATTTCGATGATTTCGATTCCACGACCGTGCCGGCCAGATCGATACCCGGGACCATCGGGTAATCCCGCACGACCTTTCCACGCCCCATCACCGCTAGCCCGTCCTTGTAATTCAGGCTCGAGTACGCCACCGATACCAGGACATCGCCCTGAGGCAGCTCGTCCAAAGAGACGTCGCGAATTGCGGCCTCCACGCCCCCGTCCTGTCGTTCAAGAACGAATGCCCGAAATGTGTCCGGCATCAGAAGACAAAGAAACGTGTCTGCCGCACCTGACCGCTGCACTCGGTTTTCGGACACTGAGGGCCTTGCAGGAACACGCGGCCCACCAACGAATACCACCCGCGCCGAAGATGACGAATGACGGGCATGTAGACCAAGCGAAACGTACCCGGCTGGAGCGTCACGGGCACGTTGGCGTGGCGACGCGTCACGTGAAGTTTTTGTAACGGCACGAGTCGTAAGTTGGGCTGGTAGCCGCGAAAGACATCCCACTTGACCCGCAGGTGATAGCGACGGAGGTAACGAATCGGGCTGATGTGCCACGCGGCCAGGAGATATACAGGATTGCCGGGCGCAAATGAGGTGGCTGGGTGGCCGCCCGTGTCGGTGCTCGTCCACACACACACCAGACTGGGCAGACGGCTCCGACGCCGAGATGCTTCAATCGAGACGGAGGACGCGGAAAATGACGTCGTGACCGACCCCACGGTTGGAATCTCGGTCGGGGTCAAAGTTGCGACCGGCAATGGAGTGTCCGTCGCAACGGGCGCTGAGGTGGCAGTCGGCTGCGGTGTATCGGTTGGGACCGGCGTATCGGTTGGGACCGGCGTAAAGGTCGGAGTCGGCTGCGGTGTGTCCGTCGGGATTGATGTGTCGGTCGGAACCGGAGTGAAGGTTGCGGTCGGCTGCGGCGTGTCCGTGGGAATCGACGTCGAGGTCGGAGTCGGTTGTGGCGTACTCGTTGGAATCGAGGTGCTTGTCGGGAGAGGCGTCGGAGTCGGAGTCGGCTGCGGCGTGTCTGACGGCATAGGGGTCGCCGTCGGAATCGACGTTGAGGTTGGCGTGGGAAGAGGCGTGCCGGTCGGAATAGGCGTCGATGAAGGCGGCGACGTGGGAACAGGGGTATCCGTGGGAACGCCGGCGTCAGTAGGTACCGGGATGTAGAAAGG
>QHBP01000430.1 GCA_003244175.1 Chloroflexota bacterium
TGGCCTGGCACGCCGTGCGCCGGCGCCGCGTGCTCATCTGGCTCGCCTTCATTGTCCAGTGTGCCGTGGCTATCTCCATCCAGGTTGTGAACGATGTCAGCACCGGGTACTTCTCCCATTACGGTCCGGCTCGGGGGCTTGCGAATGCCCATCGTGTTGTGCGCTTCGAGATGGCGCACCATCTCTGGATCGAGCCGGCGTCGCAGATGTTCTTCCGCCACACGCATCATGTGCTTGATTTCACCATCACGTGGAGTTTCGTTTCCGACCTTATTGTGAATTTATATGTCTTCGGCCATGCACTGATCACCCTCTTTGTCGCTATGTGGGTGTGGGTTTACCGGCGACGATTTTTTCCCCTCATCCGCAACACCTTCTTTCTGACCAACGCAATCGCGTGGTTTTTCTATGATCGCTTCCCGGTCGCGCCGCCTCGTCTCACGTCGAACTTGACCTACCGGCGGCACCCGTACACGTTCCTGGACCCCCTCTACGGCGTGATCAACGGTGCCAACATTCCGGTCCGGGCCCGTTTCAACGAGTTCTCGGCTGTGCCAAGCATTCATATTGGATGGGCAACCATCGTCGCCGCTGCGCTCATCCTCCTCACTCGCCCGCTGTGGATCAAAGTGTTGGCGGCGTTCTATCCGTTTCTCGTCCTGACCGTCATTGTGGTCACGGGAAATCACTACGTATTTGATGGCATCGTGGCCATCGGAGATGTCGGCGTGGCGGGTGCCTGTGCCTTCGGCCTTGAGTTTCCTCGTCGATGGCTCGTCGGGATGTTCACGTCGCGGATCCTCCCATGGTTAACACTCAAACAGAGGCTGCGGCTCTGCCGAAAAGTGGCGTCCACGCCGACCTTGACATTGCCGTCCGCCGTAGGCGGACCGAGCGAGTAAATCAGAGACATGGTCCACAACAAGTAAAGAAGATGCATTTGCGACTGCCCTTACCAGTATGATGGAGCTTCGCTATAGTGCCCGAGAGAATTCAGTGTCACAGCGGTTCGAGCGAGGTGTGTAAGTGATCCCGTTCGCAACCGCACGGTGGAGAGCATGTCTCCTAGCGGCCGTGTGGTGGCTGACAGCCTTGCCGGCCGCACTGGCCACGGCGCCGAGCGGAGGCATTGGGTATGTGCGCCTACCGCGCAATGGAGCTGCGATCACTTTCGGCCGCTCTACCGGAATAGTGGCGGATTACTGTTCTCAGGCCCAGCGCTTGCGCCCGCCTACTCCGTGTCGGTGTACCGGAAAGGCCGCCTAGTGGCGCGGGGTGTCTCGCAGAGGTATCCCATTCCGCATCTGTCTGCCTCAACCGTCCGGAGATTGATCGGGCGCGCGAGGAGAGATCATTTCTTCCACATTCCCGGATACGCGGCTGACGTCTCCTGCTCGGGGGCGGCGACCGTCTACGTCCGCATCCGGGCGGCAGGCATCAACCATACGGTTGAAGTCTACGGCTACCTCGATCGCCGGCATCCTGCACTCAGTGACCTCCTACAGGCATTGGAAGCGGCTACGAGGATGTCGTGACTGAGACGGCAGTCAACTCCGTCGTCGGGGCGTCTTACGTCAACAACGCGGCGACCGGATGTGTAAAGCCAGGGATGACGGCCTCGCCGTCGAGCAGGTCCCCCGTGCGCAGTGTGACGCCCGGTCGCGTGTCTCCTTGCCGCCACACATAGACCTCCTGCCGGCGTGGATCGATAATCCACACGAGCCGGGTCCCCGCTTCAAGGTAGCGCGTGGCTTTGGCTCCCAGGGCCTTTCGACTCTGGTTGGTCGAGGCGACTTCGGCCGCCAGGTCAGGGGCGAATGGAACTGCCTTGTCAGGGTCAGTGATGAACGGAAGGCGGTCGGCGCGGATGTAGCCCACATCGGGCACGAGGCCCGTGCTACTGCGCCCTGAGGCATCAAGGTCGTAGGTGCCGGCCGGTGGCGTAACATCTCCCAGACTATGCGCTAAGACGTAGGACAGAAGGACAGCGAAGAAGCGACCGGCTATGCGTGTCGCCCGATAGCTGCTGCCTCCCACGCGGACCAAGACCCCTTCAACTACTTCATACTGCCACCCGTCGTCGGGCAAGACACGCATTGTCTCCACCGTCATCGGGCCAGCATTCGAGACGATCTCGGCCCACGGTGCCAGTGTATCCGATGGCATCTCGTACGCTTCCATGCTTTTATAGTCCCACGTTTGGGTGTGCTGCGCAATAACTGGGAGGAGTATCGAACAGGCATGTGCGGTAGCCCAAAGCGAAGGGGACATCGTCGCCCTGGCCTCCGATTTATTCCTCGTCCTCAAAGTCCACGCGGGCTCCATGAGCACGTGCAAGCATCACCGCTTGTGGAACGTCCAGCCGCACTCCGGATAGATCCAGCTCCAGCATGTCGACCCGTGAGAGGTTGGCGGCACGGAGGTCGGCGCCTCCCAGCAAGGCGCGGAACAGACTGGCGCCCGACAAATCGGCGTCGCGCAGATCGGCTTTCTCGAGGTTCGAGTCGGACAGATTAGCTTCTACCAGCCGCACCTTCCTCAGATTTATGCCCTTCAAGTTGTGCCCCTGCAGGTCGACGTACGACCAATCGCCGCCAATTATTATGAGCCCGGAAAGTCCGGCCTTCTCGAACGTGGATCCGGTCGCCTTGCAGCCCTCGAAGCGAGCCGAGAATAATCCCGTCAGAGTGCAGTGGCAGCGGAGAAAGGCGGATCGGCGATGTGTCGATCCACCCAGGTGGGCGGCCGTGAAGTCGCAGGAGTCAAAGACACAGGACTCCGTGACGGCATCGACCATTCGCGTCCCACGGAAGCCGCAATTCGTGAATCGGCATCCCGACAGCTCGGCCTCGAGAAGGTCGGCGTCGTCGAAGGATTCGTCGCTGTGCTCCCGATCGGTCCAGTGTTCCGCCATACGTTCTCCAGAGTCGCACATCGCCGATATTTGACAGTGTGGTCACACGCATGACCGACAATGGGAAGAGCCACAGCCGTGGCCGAAATCCACATGAGAGGAAGTCAATGACAGTTACCGAGCGACGGCCGCGCCGGCTGGAGTGGGAAGGGTGCCTCAACGCGCGAGATCTTGGAGGCTATCCCGCCATGGGAGGCCGCGAGACGCGTTGGGGAGCAATCGTGCGCGCGGACAATCTGGGAGGGCTGACGGAGGCCGGGCAGCGCTCCCTCATCGACCATGCGGTCCAATTCATCCTCGATCTGCGCACCCCCGAAGAGCTTCGGCTGCACCCAAATCCATTCGCCAGTCCGCGACAGCACGGCGTCGCCTACAGCAACGTGTCGTTGGTCGACCCCGCGGTCCCCGAACCGGCTTTCACAACCCTTGCGGATGTGTACAAGGACATGCTCGACCGCTTCACCCGGCAGATGGCGGAAGCAATAACGGCGATCGCCCGTGCACCGGATGGGACCGTCGTGATTCACTGCATGGCCGGAAAGGATCGCACGGGACTAATTTCGGCCATTCTCCTGGGGTTGGTCGGGGTACCGCGGGACGTCATTGCATCCGATTACAACTTAACGGAGGAGCTCCTGCGGCCGCACGAGGAGGAGTGGATCGCGACGGGCTCAGGGGAGCGTGTCGACCGAGAGAGAGACGTCGCTCGATTCACTCCACATGCCCACGTCATGGCGGACGTATTGGCTTACCTGGACGAGAACTATGGCGGGGTGGACGCGTACGTGCGGGCAGCAGGCGTGACCGCGCAAGACATCAATCGGCTGCGTGATCGACTCCTGGTGGCGTAATCCACGCAGATAGAGGTCAGTCCCACATGCACCTCGGCGCGCCGTGCAGAACGAAAATACGACCGGTCGGGCCCTATGGGTAGGGGCTGCTCGTGAGCGGTGCACGTGGGCGAGCCACAGCTCCCCGTCGCACGGATTGTTCGCAAATCGGCGTGCCTCCTCTCGACATTTTCGGGTAAGCGAGCACGTCGACTGGGAGCGTGCTCGACCGCAGAGTGTTTCGCGGAGGAGACATGTCGAGTGCCGAGGTGGGCCGCTCACGATCGGCCCCTACCGACGGTCGTCAGCGTTCCTGCACAGCAAGGAGGAGTAACTAAAATCGACGGGCTTACGACGACCTGACATTCGGGAGGGATGACATCTTGCGCGTCACGAGCGTTTCAACAGGAGACTTGAAGGCCTGACCTGCGGTCCGGATCTACGGTCCGGATCCGCGGTTCCGGATCCCACGGCCCTTTTTTGGGTAGTCTAACACCGCTTGTTTCCCTGAAAGCGGCGGAACCTCTGCCACGCAGTCCGCATTTCACGAACGGACGCGGCGAGGGAAGACCGATATCCTCCGGCGTCCCGACGAGTGCGACGCGCGGCCGCTTGTCGCAGTAGTGACGTTACTCGGGCGAAGGAATCGTCCAGGTCCTTGGGCACGATGCGCTTGTTGTTCCCGAGCTCGAGGCTTAGTTCCCGAAACTTCACGGCGTTGCTGCGCCGTTTGACCTGCTGGACCGAGAGGTGTGGCGTGGCGCGTACCAGAGCTTGGAGCGCGTTCAAGTTGGTCCGCACCTGCATGATCACGGCGCACGTACGAACGGCTGCTCGTGCGGGCGTGGCACCCACCGTCGAGAGAATCGCGGCGACCA
>QHBP01000248.1 GCA_003244175.1 Chloroflexota bacterium
CTACCGGAGGCGCGGACCCTATGGACAATCAATTGGCACAGCTGAGCACCGGTAAACAAGTCGATGCGCAGCTCGCGTCCATGAAAGCGCAGCTTGGGCAGCCGGAACAGAGGCAGATTGAGACGAAGCAATGATTGTTCGCATTAGTGGTTCCGGCCAGTACGAGCTACGCGACGATTTGGCGCACCGCCTTGACGTAATGGATGGGCGTCTCACGAGTGCGCTGCACGAACATCGGGAGGCCGACTTTCATCAACTCTTGGCGGAA
Source organism: Chloroflexota bacterium (assembly GCA_003244175.1). Taxonomy (GTDB): domain Bacteria; phylum Chloroflexota; class UBA5177; order UBA5177; family UBA5177; genus QHBP01. The sequence goes on from QHBP01000248.1 coordinate 269, forward strand.
GCTATTGACTTCGTCCAGACGAGCGGAGAGCCGGTCGCGCATGAACGAATTGTGTCATCTGACGTGATAATTCCACCCGAGGATGTCACTCTGCCCGAGGCCCAGAGCTTTTTCAACGGCGAGCGCCTGGTGCGCAGTCAGCCAACTTAGGGAACTCCGGCCGCGCTGTCGTGACTCAAGGCACAACTGTATGCTGGACGCTCGGGATGGTCAGAGAACACCTGATATAGGCGAAAGCTAAGGGTCTCGCCTCCGGTTCCGGTACTGCCGCAATGCCGTCACCAGGTACACGAGCGAGACGGCTATGTATCCCGCGAGGATGATCAAACGCAAGGTGCTGCTCATCCCCCTCTGTGGTTGCATGAAGAAGTACAGACCGACCGTGAGCATGACGAGGCCCACCCCAGCGTTTGCCCAGAGTGGAAGCCGCATTCGCGACCGCGGCCGCTCGGTGGGTTTCCCCACGTTGCCCTGAGACACCGGTTGCCCTGAGGTGCCCTCAGGCCCGTTAACGGACCCACGTCGCCGGGCCCGTCGTCGACGCTTTCCCTTTTGGACAGGCACGTTATCCCCCTACTTCTTCACGAACGCGAGCGTCCTCGCCTTGCCCTTCCTTCGTCACACGCTCGCCGTGCAACTCTCCGATCCACCGTCCAATCCGCCCTATGTCACGGATAGCGGCTCGACCACTGCGCAATTGTAAGACGGAGTTCGAAGGGGCCTGTCGCCTCCTCAACGCGTGCTAGTGAGTAGCTGCGGCCGCACGAAGTCCACGATCATCTGCGTTAGCTCTCGTGGTTTGTAGGCGTGCACAGCGTGGCCGGCGCCAAGCATCTTTGCCAAGTGACCTCGAGGCAGCACGCGGAGCGCCTCCTGGGCCTCTCGATCGGTGAGCACTCCGCCCATAGCTGGATCTGCCTGAACCAGCAGCGTCTCGCTCTCGTTGATTCTCAACGCCGGCTCTATGGCGTTGTACGCGCGCGGCTGCTCAAGCATGTCCTCAATAACGCCGTCGGCGGCTTGCTTCCACATCTGCGCCATCGTTCGCATCAAGAAACTTCCCGCATGCGGATTGTAGGGTGCCAGAAAAGCAGCCAAGCTCTCTTCGGGCTGGTGCTTGAGTTGAAGTATCGTACGGAACATATGCTCGTCCTTGATCGGCCCTCCCGTAAGAGGTGGATCAAGCAAAATGCGGTGGGTGACCAGGTCCAGCGGAACTTCCAAGGCCCCCGCCACCATGCCTCCGAGGGAGCTGCCCACAACCGCTGAGAACGTGAGACCCAGCTGGTCGATGGCATCCTCAATATCGGCTGCGTAGTGGGCCACTGTATAGCCATGCCCGGGTTTGTCACTGTCTCCATGCCCCCGAAGATCGAAAGCGTATAGGTGGAAGAACGGCGCAAGGTGCCTTGTTAGCGCTTGCCAGACACGCCAATCCATACCGATTCCGTGGAAAAGGATCAGCGGAGTTCCGGCTGAAGGCAGCTCTGTATAGTGCAGCCGAAGGCCTCCCGTCGACACGTAATGATGGTCGAGAGCCGGCAAGCGAAACCTCGGTGTCATGCACTCTTCTCCGCGCTGGAGGGATCCTTAGATCCAGGTCATTATCCGGGCACGCTGCGTAGACTGAGGCAGCGTGAGCAAGGAGAAGCAACATGCGGGTCATGATATGGGGTGACATGGAGGGTGTGGCCTGCATCGAGGCGTGGGAGCAGGTCACAGGTGGAAGTCCGCTCTACGAGGAGAGTCGGATTCTCTTCACGGAAGAAATGAACGCTGCCGTCCGTGGCGCGAAACGGGCCGGAGCCACCGAGATCATCGCAGTCGACTGCCACGGTGCTGGACATGGCTGGTCCTTCAAGAGCCTGGTGCCCGCACGACTGGAGCGAGGTGCGGAGTGGGTCATGGGGCACTCCTGGGCGCGCTATGTCGAGCCTTTGCAGGAAGGCGTTGATGCTGTCCTCTTCGTGGGTGCGCACGCCATGGCGGGGACGACCACAGGTATTCNNCTCCCATACCATTTCGAGCGAAGCGTGGTACTCAGCCAGCATTAATGGAACACCAGTCGGAGAAAGTGGCATCCTCGCCGCGCTGTGCGGAACGTGGGATGTGCCGGTGGCATTTGTCGCTGGAGATAGTGCTACCTGCCGGGAGGTAACTGAGCTCCTGGGCACTAGCGTGGTCACTGCGGCTGTGAAGCAAGGGCTGGGACGCTTCGCGGCGCGCAGCATGACTCCCGTGGAGGCGTGTGAGCTCATCGAGGAGCGTTCGTGCAAGTCCGTGTCTGAGCGTCGCTGGCCGGACCCTTACAAGCCCTCAGCTCCGGTC
>QHBP01000124.1:0-1124 GCA_003244175.1 Chloroflexota bacterium
CCAACCGCAGCCTACGGACACTTCGGTCGTCATGATATCGAAGCGCCCTGGGAGCGCGTTGACAAGGCAGACAAGCTTCGTGCCACGGCCGAGGCACGGGAACGTGTCGCTGCCCCAGCGTAAGAGGCCGTAGGGGATCAGCGTTCATTGAGCGCCTCGTTGACTGTCTAAAACAAGGCCGGTTGGCCTTCGGGTCCCTCAAGAAAGTTGGACACACCTATCCCCAGAAGGCGTACGGGCTTTCCGTTCCAGTTCTTCTCCAGAAGCCAACGGCTCAGCAACAGGAGACTCTCGGCAGTAATCACATGACCGGGGCTGTGTCCGCGCGTCACCGTGCGGAAGTTGGCGTACCGCAGCTTCAGCGTGACGGTCCTGGCCGGACGGTGCTCCTTCAAGTCCTCCCCAACGTGTTCTGCAATCTCGGCAACAATACGGTGAAGCTCTTCTCGCTCGGCCACGTCCTTGGCAAATGTGCGTTCCCGGCTCAACGTACGTCGCTCCCACACCGACGTCACTTTTCGATCATCCTGGCCGCGTGCAAGACGCTGCCATTCGAGACCGGCCTGTCCAAAACGTGCCACGACTGATGCCGCCTCGGCTTGGGCGAGCTGCCCGCACGTCATGATCCCCGAAGAGCGCAGCCTGCCTTCAGCCTGAGGTCCGATTCCCCACAGCTTGCGGACCGGCAGCGGCGCTAAGAAGTTTTGCTCTTGTCCTGCTGGCACGAGTGTCAACCCGTCTGGCTTCTGTATGTCTGATGCTACCTTTGCGACCAAGACGTTGGGGGCCAGTCCCAGGCTCGCAGTGAGTGCTGTTGCCTCCCGAATGCGGCACTTGATTTGACGCCCAAGCAGTTCACCGGAGTCGAACGGCACTGAGCTGACATCCAGGAATGCTTCATCGAGCGACAGCGGTTGAAGCATTCGCGTGAAGAGGCGCAGAAGATCCATGACCTGCTTAGAAACCGCGCGGTACACGTCAAAGCGGGGGCGTAGAAAAACGGCGTGAGGGCAGAGCCTCAGAGCACGAGCGGCGGGCATTGCCGAACCGATACCAAAGCGCCTGGCCTCGTAACTTGCTGTAGCGACCACACCTCGCGCGCCTGGGTCACCGCCGACCACTAC
>QHBP01000124.1:1159-3301 GCA_003244175.1 Chloroflexota bacterium
GGAGCTATAGAAGGCATCGAGATCTACATGGACAATCTTGAGCCCGTCGCCTCTCAAGTGCCCCTTCTGACCCCGGCGCCTAAGCCGGTATCTCTTCTAGTCCTTTGTCTCGGATCCAATACTTAAGATCCGCTTGCGCCCGCTTTAACGTTGGACCCTTGTAACCCTGGCCCACAGGAGCCTTATCTTGATCCAGAAGGACCAGTATGTATTGCCCGTTCTGTTCGGTGAGCTGTACGTACTTGGCGGTCTTTAGGTCTTGCACATTAGTCTCCCACTACCGACACAGTATCCGACACGCGACAACCGCCTCCGCAAAGTTTGGGGAGTGGGGATTTCCTTGGATACCGAATATGGTGGCAGCTCGTGCTGAGCTGGCAGCTCCATTGACCAAGATTAGACCGATCCTAGGAGGCTGGCGTTCGTGCCGAAATCCAGTGTCGATAGCGGTCGGCGTGGTCCGTCTCATTCACCCGTTTCCCGTGTGTGTGGTAATGCTAACGTCCGTGGCACTGCTTCTGCTCGCGCACCGCGGATACCCAGGCACCCTGTTCTTAATACGAGCTCTAGGGGTCGTCCTGCTCTCGCAGATCATAGTTGGGACGCTAAACGAGTATGTGGACAAGGACCGAGACGCAGTTGCGCAGCCCGGAAAACCGATTCCTTCGGGGATCGTAGCACCCGGCGTCGCGCTGACGTTGGCGATCGTGTCGTCCCTGTGTCTGATACCTCTGGCAGCGAGCTTTGGATTGTGGCCCCTGCTCGTGGCGATTGTCTTCACAGGCGCGGGCGTAAGCTACGACCTGTGGTTAAAGGCCACTCTGTTCAGCGCTGTCCCCTACGTCGTCGCCTTCCTGTGCCTCACGTCCTGGATCTGGATGGTTGCGGGGCGACTCACACCGAGTCTGATCTCTATATATCCGGTCGGTGTTGCCGCATTGGTGGCCGCTCACCTTGCCAACGCTCTGCCCGACATCTCGGCAGACGCGGCGGTTGGGGAGCACGGTCTTGCTGTTGCCCTAGGACCCCGCGTGACGGCTACCACCATCTTGATGCTCTATGGATTCTGCCTTGTCGCTGCTCTTCTGGCCGCCGGTGTAGCTCGGTCAGGCCCCGGCCTTGTGCTGGCGGCCGCGACAGTTCCGCTCCCGGCAATCGGCTGGCGAATTCTTCGATCTGGTGACGATGCGCCGCGAGCACAGTCTAGGTTTTTCTTGTTCATGGCTCCCGCCATCGGCCTCATCTCGATCAGCTGTCTAGTGAGCATCTCGTCCGTGGGATAAGTCCGATGACGATCTCGCACGGCTTCTAGAATGACGCGAGAGGTGCCGACGATTACGCCATGAAACTCCTCGCCGATGTCCTGAAAGATGCCAGACTCAACGTCCAAGAGATGGACGCGGAGGACGCAGCTGCCTCGCGGGAGGCTACTCCCGGGCTCCGATTTATCGATGTGCGAGAGAGACATGAATGGGAGGAAGGGCACATACCCACGGCAAGGCATCTAGCCAGGGGATCCTTGGAACTAGAAATCGAGAAGGTTGCCTCACGCCACGACGACGTCCTTCTTCTCTACTGTGCGAGCGGTATACGCTCCGTCCTATCAGCGCACACCCTGAAACAGATGGGCTATACCAACGTTCGCTCCCTGAAGGGCGGCTTTCAAAGCTGGAAGCAAAAAGGGCTTCCGTCTGTCGTTCCCAAAACCCTTACACCACGGGAGCTCAACCGCTACAGCAGGCATGTGGTTCTGCCGGAAGTGGGTGAGCAGGGTCAGCTGAAGCTCTTGGACTCCCGAGTAGTCATCGTCGGCGCTGGCGGACTGGGATGAGGCTGCGCGCTTTACCTCGCCGCTGCGGGAGTAGGCACCATAGGCATCGCAGACCACGACGCGGTGGAGGAAAGCAATCTCCAACGCCAGATCTTGCACAGTGCCAGCCGGGTGGGAAGGTCCAAGGTCTCGTCCGCGATGGAGGCACTTAGCGCGCTAAATCCCGACATTGCCCTCGTGGGGCATTCAGAGCGCGTCACTTCTTCGACCGCGGCTGACATTCTTTCGCCTTACGACGTGATTGTCGACGGTTCCGATAACTTCGAGACACGTTATGCCATAAATGAAGCCTGCGTGCGATTAGGCAAACC
>QHBP01000235.1 GCA_003244175.1 Chloroflexota bacterium
ATGCTTCAGGACAAGATCAAGCGTGGTATTCCGCCGGCATCCGACATGCACCTCAACGGTCGAGGTGTCTGACATGACGCCCGGTGAGTCCGCCGAAGCGATTCAGGCGGATTTTGGCACCGTTGTGCGACAAGTTGTTCCATTTCGCGATGAGGTGACGGTGCTCGTGGATCGGGAACGCATTGTCGATGTCTGTCTCTTCTGCCGCGATTCCCTTCACTACAATTTTCTGTCCGACATCAGCTGCACGGATTGGCTGGATCGTGCTCCGCGCTTCGACATCGTCTACCACCTCACCTCGCTCGATCACCTGATTCGCCTCCGCCTTAAGGTGCAGGCGGACGACGGCGAGGCGGTCCCCACCGTCATCCCGGTGTGGGGCGGGGCCAACTGGCCCGAGCGCGAGGTTTGGGACCTGTTCGGTGTGGAGTTTGCCGGTCACCCCAGTTTGACGCGCCTCCTCTTGCCGGAGGGCTGGATCGGTCACCCCCTCCGCAAGGATTACGCTCAGACGCAGATAAGTTTGCCGCGCCCACGCGCCGACAAGACGTTCGACTAGGCGAGGACGAATGGTAGCCACGGAGACCCGCGACGACACGATGATCCTGAATATGGGCCCCCAGCACCCATCGACACACGGTGTGCTACGGCTCCGGTTGGAGCTGGAGGGCGAGACCGTCATCGATATCAAACCGGACATCGGGTACCTGCACACCGGCATCGAGAAAACCGGCGAGCGGCTCAAATACCAGCAGGTGATCACCCTCACCGATCGCATGGGCTACCTGGATAATATGCTCGACGAGCTGGCATACGTCCTGGCCGTCGAGAAGCTGCTGGGTATCGACGTGCCCGAGCGTGTCAAGTGGATTCGCGTACTGCTCGGAGAGCTGGAGCGAATCTCGAGCCATCTCCTCTGGCTGGGCACGCACGCCCTCGACCTGGGCGCCATGAGCATGTTCATGTATTGCTTCCGGGAGCGGGAGCGCGTTCTTGACATAAAAGAACACATCAGCGGTGTCCGCATGATGACGAGCTACATACGGATTGGCGGTTTGATGGCGGATTTGCCCCCGGAGTTCGAATCGATGGTTCGCGACTTCATCGCCTATATGCCGCACCGCATCGACGAATACGAGGAGATCCTGACGCGCAACGACCTCTGGGTCGAACGCACCAAGGACGTCGGGATTTTGCCTCCCGATATCGCCATCGATATGGGCTGCAGTGGCCCCACACTGCGTGGGTCGGGAGTTGCGTACGACATCCGCCGGGCGATGCCCTACAGCGGGTACGAAAACTTCGACTTCGAGGTCGTCATCGGAGAGAAGGGCGATGTCTACGACCGCTACAAGTGTCGGGTGCGGGAGATGCGGGAAAGCCTCAAGATCGTCGAACAGGCGATTGACGGTATGCCGGAAGGTCCGTGGCGAATCGACGACCGAAAGATCGTGCCGCCGCCCAAGGACGAGCTCGTCCATAGCATGGAGTCCCTGATTCACCACTTCAAGCTCTTTACCGAGGGCCTGAAACCCCCGATAGGCGAGGTGTACAACGCCATCGAAGGGGCGCGGGGTGAGATGGGTTTCTATGTGGTCAGTAATGGCAGCGGTAAGCCGTACCGATTCCATATGCGGGCACCGTCTTTCTACAATCTGCAGGCGCTTCCCAAGATGGCGAAGGGGCTCAAGGTTGCCGACCTCGTGGCCATCATCGGCACCATCGACATCGTGCTCGGTGAGGTGGACAGATAACGATGTCGGTCATCTCAGCCGATGCGCTCGAGCGTATTCGCGCCGTAGAGGCGAGGTATCCCGAGCGACGGTCGGCACTGTTGCCCGCGCTCCACATAGCACAGAATGAGCTGGGCTGGCTGAGCCGCGAAGCCATGGAGGACGTGGCCGCTGCTCTCGATTTGGATCCGGATCAGGTGGAGGAGGTAGCCACTTTCTACACCATGTATTACAAGCAGCCCGTGGGCACGTACGTGCTGGAGGTCTGCAAGACGCTTCCGTGCTCGATTCTGGGGGCAGATGAGATCATCGACTACATTTCTCTGAAGCTCGGCATCAAGCCCGGCGAGACCACCTCGGACGGGATGTTCAGCCTTTTTCGGGTTGAGTGCCTGGCCGCATGCCATAGGGCGCCGGTCATGCAGGTCAATCATCGGTACTACCAGGATCTGACGGCGGAGAAGGTTGACGGCCTGATCGAAGCCGCGCGGAGCCGGCAGCTACGGGCGGGCGGTGCTCGTGGCTTCGAGATTCGAAGGACGTGGATGGAGAGCGTGGACCCGGCAGACCGGTTAGAAGGATAGATGGAGACGATTCTTTTCAAGCACGTCGACGTGCCGGACATCAATCGACTGGGCGTCTACCGTGAGAATGACGGGTACGAGGCGTTGCGCAAGACGGTGACCGAGATGGCGCCGGCCGACGTCACAAAGGAAGTGGGAGACTCGGGCCTGGCGGGACGGGGCGGGGCAGGCTTCCCCACGGGACGGAAGTGGAGCTTCATTCCCAAGGGCATTCTGCCCACCTACCTGGTCATAAACGCCGATGAGAGCGAACCGGGGGCGTTCAAGGACCGGGAGCTGATGGAGCGCAATCCCCACCAGCTGCTCGAGGGCGTGGCCATCGCCTCCTATGCAATTGGTTGTCGGAAGGCGTTCATCTACATCCGGGGCGAGTATTTGTACATCGGCGAAATTCTCGATCAGGCGATAGCGGAGGCGACGGTCGCCGGCTGCCTCGGCACCAATATCTTCGCCTCCGGCTACAGTATTGAGATCGTGGTGCATCGCGGAGCCGGCGCCTACATCTGCGGCGAAGAAAGTGCCCTCCTCGACTCTCTCGAGGGCTACCGCGGCTTCCCGCGCTTGCGGCCGCCGTTTCCCGCCGTCAAGGGCCTGTACAACCAGCCGACCGTTATCAACAACGTCGAGACGATTGCCAACGTGCCGTTCATCATCCACAAAGGCCCCGCGGCTTTTCGCGCTCATGGTACGGAGGGCAGCCCGGGAACCAAGGTGTGCTCCATCAGCGGGCCCGTCAATCGGCCGGGCAACTACGAGGTTGACCTGGGAACCCCTTTCCGGGTTCTGCTCGACGATCTCGCCGGTGGCATGAAGAGCGGCAAAAAGCTAAAAGCGTATATTCCGGGCGGCGCCTCCGCCCCGATGCTCCCCGGAACCGACGAGTACATCGATGTTCCCATGTCGTACGAGGGGTATCGCGATGCCGGCTCGTCCCTGGGATCCGCGAGCTTCATTCTCATTCCCGACGACGTGTGCATACTCCGAGCGCAGCTGCGCATCAGTGAGTTTTTCGCCCACGAATCCTGCGGGAAGTGCATCCCGTGCCGAGAGGGCACGCCCTGGCTGGCAAAGACCGTGAGCCGCATCGAACGAGGCGAGGGGCGCGAGGAGGATTTGCCCCTTCTGCTCGACATCTGCGACAACATCCTGGGTCGCTCCTTCTGCGCCCTTGGCGACTTTTCAACCTCGAACATCGTGGCTTCGATCAAGTACTTCTTCGACGAGTACGAGGAGCACATCAGCCGCGGGCGCTGCCCCTACGGGCCGCCGCTGGCGGCGGCGGCCGGCCATGCCGCTTCGTAACCCATCGCTTATCACGGCCGCCTAGCGCGGAGGACAAAGTGCAAGACCTGGTATCCATTACCGTCGACGGACGCGAGATGCACGTGCCGAAGGGCGAGCTTCTGTGGGAAGCGTGCAAGGACCACGGCATCGACATTCCCATCTTCTGCTATCACACAAAGCTCGGGCCGGTCGGGGCCTGCCGGACGTGTTTGGTCGAGGTCGAGGGAATGACGAAGGGGCCGATCACCGCGTGCTCGACTCCGGTGACGGACGGTATGGTGGTCCGAACGCGTAGTCCCATCGTCGAGAAGGCACAGCGCGGCATCTTCGAGTTCCTGCTCGCGAACCATCCCCTCGACTGTCCGATCTGTGACCGAGCCGGTGAGTGCCCCTTGCAGGATCAGACTTTCGCCTACGGGGCCGGTACCAGCCGCTACATCGAGCCCAAGCGGCACCACGTGAAACCACTCCCTATCGGCCCGACCATTGCCCTGGATCGGGAGCGATGTGTGCTGTGCTGGCGGTGCGTGCGCTTTTGTGCTGAGATCGCGGAGGACAAATCGATAGTGCTGTTGGATCGCGCCGACCACACGATGGTCGGCACCTTTCAGGACGAGCCGTATATCTCGAACTTTTCCGGCAACGTGGTGGAACTCTGCCCGGTGGGAGCGCTGACCAGCCGGAAGCAGCGTTTCAACTTCCGCCCATGGGAGCTCCGTAATCGTCCCAGCGTCTGCCCACACTGCCCGGTTGGCTGCAACATCAACCTGTCGATACGCAAGAATGACGAGGTCATCCGCTTCCTGTCGCGAGACAATTCCGATGTGGATGACAGCTGGCTGTGCGATCGCGGACGCTTCAACTTCGAATTCATCAACAGTCCGGAGCGTCTCGCGTCCCCGCTGTTGCGGCGAGACCAGGGATTCGAACAGGTGTCGTGGACGGAGGCCTTGCAATACATCGCCGGCCGGTTGACGCAGATTGTCGGAGAGTTCGGACCGCAAGCCGTCGCGGGCGTCGCCTCCCCACGCCTGACGAACGAGGATCTGTACGTCTTTAAGAGGTTCATGGTCTACGTCATCGGTTCGGACCGGCTGGACCACTTCCCGCGGCCCAATGTCGCCTTGACCTCGGCACAGGCGGGGGCGTTCGAGGACCTGGGTGAACGTGTCATGCCGATCACGGATCTGGAAACCGCGAAGACGATCCTGCTCCTCGGCGCGGATCCCAGCAACCGCGAGCCCGTGTTGGAGCTGCGAATTCGAAAGGCCGTCAACAAGCGAGAAGCGAGGTTGGCCGTCGTCAGCCCCGAAGAAATTCCGCTGTCATCCAAGGCCGATGTGTCCGTCACGTATCCCGAGGCACACCTCGCCGATGTCGCTCGTTTTC
>QHBP01000032.1 GCA_003244175.1 Chloroflexota bacterium
GTCACGGGCAACGGCCACGCCACGATCAACGAGTACGTCACGGGCAACGGCCACGCCACGTCCCACAAGCGCCCCACAGCCAAACAGGTAAGAAAATGGCGTTATGCAACGCTACGCTGACGGCTAGACGGGCCGTCTCCGTCCCACAAGATACGGGGGGCGTCACCGGTCACCCGTTGGGACTTCGACTGCGACAGCTGCTGGGATTGGTGTGGCTGCTCGACGGCTTACTCCAGTTCCAACCATCAATGTTCACCTCACACCTCACCACCGACATCATGGGAGCCACAACGCAAGGTCAGCCGGGCATCGTAGCCGCCACGCTCCAGCCGGGCATAGATTTTTCAACTGCACACGTGGTTGCGGTTAATCTATTCATCGCGGCACTACAGATCGCTCTCGGTCTCTGCTTGCTCACTGGGCGATTTGCCAGGCCGGCACTCATGGGAGCAGTTGCCTGGTCACTGCTGGTATGGTACGGCGGAGAAGGACTTGGTATGCTGCTTACAGGCCAGGCGAGCGCGCTCACTGGGGCGCCGGGCCCCGTCTTGCTGTACGCGCTTCTCGGTTTGGCGGCGTTTCCCACGCGCGCCGCTGTACTTCCATTATCGCGTGTGTCCCTGCGGTGGTTCCTCGCCGGTTTCTGGCTCCTGGCCGCCGCATTGCAGCTGCAGCCAAGCTGGTGGCAGACCCAACAGATATCCCTGACCATAGCCTCGAATCGCGCTCCGGGGACGCTCCAGGCCGCGCTCCTCGGCCCCTCGCTCGCTTGGGCGGCTCACGTCACGGCGCATTGGGAAGTCGCCCTAAACATCGCAATCATAGCTATGTGTGCGGGACTCGGCCTCACCCTCAGTACCGCTCGCCCACAACGCCTGCGTCCGCTCTTGGTTGCCTCCAGCGTTCTGAGTCTCCTGTTCTGGTGGGCGACTCAGGGATGTGGGCAACTCCTGACCGGGGGCACAACTGACGTCAATTCAGGACCCCTCTTGGTTTTGCTCGCGCTCGCCTGTTGGCCGGCCGTGCCGGCAATTCACGGGTCTCGAGTCCAGTTGACGCCTGATCGAGCGGAAGCAGTCCAGCAGGCTGATAGAGAGGATGGCGACTGTCCTGCACGACCCGACGTCTGCTCGCCGCTTGATCCCGCTGTCCTGTCGGCTGGCGCCGCGTATCTGGAAGAGCAACTGGCGCTTTATATGAGCCGGACGTGCCTGGATCCGGGGATTCGCTGACCCACGGCGTACCCTCCGTTCTCATGCACCATACCTGGCAACTGCGCTCCATCTATGTCACTTGGGCGACACCCACGAACCACGGAGTCGCCAAACACAGCCTTGCGATTTGCATCGACTTCTATTACAGTTAATTCGCAACGAATAGATCACGGGTAGAGACTTATCGTGTGGCGACAATCTATTGTCGCCTGCGGTGGCGCCTGGAGGAGCGCTGAGGAGAGGTCGATACTGTCTGCCGCCGGTGAGGAGACACTGGCGCACATCCATAGGTGGATGGACGTACGAGGAGAAGAGTTAAGACTGAAAGTTGCGAGTGGGGAGGGCGCTTCGCGCACTCTGCATGTCGTTCTCGTGGGCACCGCGACACGCCGTGGCCCTGAGTTGTCACTTCATTCAGTTCGAGAGGAGACCACGTGAGCTTAGTATCACGCAAAGCACTTTGGAGGTCGCTCCCATTCGTCGCCACGGTGGCCATAGTTGCCGGCGCGGGCGGTTACGCGACATTGCCCTCGCACAGCGCGGCTCTGNNCATCCCGCGCTCGCCGCGGGCGCCATCGACCCGGATTCCGCAGCGCATGCCGTGCGCAGTGCGGGAAATGCGTTTACCAAAGGCCCGGAAGGCCCCCTCCTGTCCGCGGAGCAGGAGGCATACGCCATCCGCGCTTTCCCCGCCACGAAGATCCCGGACAATGGCTATCCAGACGCCATCTACCAGTACAACCTGCTCAATAACAGCGGACGTTCCGATAACTGGGTCGAGCGCGGCCCTACCTACACGCCAAACTCCGACTTCTTCGCCGAGACGCTGAACGCGCGGCGAAACACGGTCTCCGGACGAGCTACCGCCTTCGTGGTTGATCCACGCACCTGCTCCGCCGAGAACTGCCAAACGCAATACCTTGGCACTGCCAACGGCGGTATCTGGAAGTCCACGAATGGTGGGCAGAGCTGGGCAGAGATATTCGACACCCAAGTGCAGATTTCCATCGGTGGTCTCACCCTCGATCCGGTCAACCCGAACATCATCTATGTGGGCACCGGCGAGGGCAACAATTCCGCCGATAGTAACCACGGTTTCGGCATCTATCGCTCGCTGGACGCCGGTCGCACTTTTGTGCTGATGGGCGCCCGGGACAAGACTGACGACATACCAAACGTCTTCGTCAACCGTAGCGTGACCCGCATCGTCGTCGATCCGCGCACCAGCAAAGGCGCCGGTACCGACCACGCCACCCTGTATGTAGGAACTACCACCGGTACCAACGGTTGTAA
>QHBP01000208.1 GCA_003244175.1 Chloroflexota bacterium
TGTACTGCTGCAATGCCATAAACTATCCTTCGTGAGTGTATCGGGCGCCCGCAGGCTGACCCCGAAAAACTTGGCCTAGATCCCGCGGCTGCTGCGGGGCGTGGGGGTGGTTAGGTCCCGCATAGACTTTGAGCTTGCGATACATCGCCTCACCCAGCTTGTTGTGTGGAAGCATACCCCGGACTGCCTTCTCGAGCACCCGCGTGGGATGCGCATCGAGAAGCCGCTGCAAGTTCATTTCCTTCAAACCGCCGGGATAACCGGAATGACTGTAGTACATCTTGTCGGACAAGCGCTTGCCGGTAAACCTTAGCTTTTCCGCGTTGACGACCACGACGAAGTCGCCGACATCGTCGTTGGGCGTGTACGAAGGTTTATGCTTGCCCCGGAGGACGCGCGCGATATCAGTCGCGAGGCGTCCCAGGCTCTGGCCCGTGGCATCGACCACGTACCAATGTTGTTGTATCTCGCCGCGTTTGGGTACGTATGTCTTCATTCCCTCTCCTCGGTGCCATGTACGGGCACAAACGGTACGTCAGGGTCGATCACGGCTGGGGGCCCAAACATCGTGTCCGGCGCGTAGTGCACCTCGATGAGATACAGACCGCACGCGGGCAGCGAGTTGCCCGCTTGGGATCTATCGCGCGAAGACAGGACAGAGCCCACGACACCCGGCAACGCCCTTCCCGTACCCACCTCGACCAGGGTCCCCATGATCGATCGCACCATTTGTCGCATAAATCCGTTCGCGCGCACGTCGGTCATCACGAGGTCACCGTGACGGTGGGCACGCACGTCGAAGATGGTCCTTACGTGAGAGCCGCCCAAAGCGGCGGGCGCAAAAGCCCCGAAGTCGTGCGTGCCGACGAGATGGCCGGCCCCCTGGTTCATGGCGTTGTCGTCGACGTGGTGACCGATGTGCGCAGAACGGCCGTGCCAGAAGGGTGAACGCACGCGACGGTTGTGAATGACATACCGATAGGTACGGCTGGTTGCATCGAAGCGGGGATGGAAGTCCGGAAGGGCTTCCTGAGTGGAGATAATCGAAACATCCATGGGCAGCGTGGCGTTGAGCGCCCGGCCCAGAACCTCGGTCCGAAGGGCGCTGCGGGTGTCAAAAGCGACGACCTGGCCGCATGCGTGCGCTCCCGCATCCGTCCGTCCGGAGGCGAGCACACGCACCCGTTCCTGGGTCACTTTTTCGATTGTCTCTTCAAGAACCGACTGCACTGTTATCCTGCCCGGTTGCCTCTGGAATCCGGCGTATCCCGCCCCGACGTATTCGACTATGCAACAAATTCTGCGCGTCGCTAAACCTGCGTTGCCAGTTCTTGCTCGACGAACTCGATGCGGACCATGGGGGCGGCATCTCCGTGGCGCGGACCCAGCTTCACAATACGGGTATAGCCGCCGGGTCGTGTTTGATACCGCGGCCCGTACACCTCGAACAATTTTTGTACCATGTGCTTGTCGGGCAGTCTCCGTACTGCAAGGCGACGCGACGGAACGTCGTTGCGCTTGCTGATCGTGACCAACCGCTCCACGAACCTGCGAAGCTCCTTGGCGCGCGGCTCCGTAGTCTTGATGGCCTCGTGTTGCAGAAGCGCGGCGGCCAGCCCTCGCAGCAACGCGATGCGTCGATCCGTCGGCACTCCCAGCCTGCGCCCTGCTTTTCGGTGTCTCACGTTGCAATCTCTCCTCGCCGCAACAAGTGCGGACTCCTCAGTCCGCTTCGAGTCCTTCGACAGTGGCGAGGACCGGTGAATCTTCGGGTACCAATTTGCGCAGCTTCAAGCGCTCAATCAGCTCGTAGTACGACTTCTGACCGAAGTTACGGATGTTCATCAAACTTTCGGCGTCCATGTTCACGAGCTGTCCGACCTTAGTGATACCCGCGCGCTTGAGCGAGTTCTCGGCGCGAGCCGACAGGTTCAAATCCTCCACCGGCATCTCGGCTTCCTGCGTTGGAAGCGGTCGATTGGTCAGAGGCTGCTTGGCGCCAGGGATCTCCACTACATGCCCGAATCCGGCGATGTGCTGAAAATGTTGGGTAATCAGGCTTGCCGCCTGGCTCAGCGCATCGTTGGGCGTGATTGTGCCGTCGGTCCACACTTCGAGAATGAGTCCGTCGTAGTTGGTCATCTGACCCACCCGCCGGGGTTCGACGCTGAAGTTCACGCGTTCCACGGGCGAAAAGATGCCATCAACCGGAATTCGGCCAATCGGCACTTCATCCCGCAGGTCCGAGATGTCGTGGTATCCGCGTCCTCGCTCCACCACCACTTCCGCCGTGAGCCTGGCCGTTGACTGGTCGACGGTCACGAGATGCTGATCAGGATTAACGATCTCGACGAGATCGGACGTGCTAATGCTACCGGCCGTCACGACGCTCTCGCCTTGAACGTCAAGCGCGAGGTGAACCGCTTCGTCCGAGAACGAGCGCAACCGAACCTTCTTCAGATTCAGAATGAACTCAGTCACATCCTCCTTGACTCCTGGGATGTCCGAGAATTCGTGACGGATTCCATCGATCTGAATCGCTGTGATGGCTGCCCCGGGGAGCGAAGACAACAAGACTCGTCGAAGCGCGTTACCCAGTGTCACGCCATACCCTCGCTCGAGAGGTTCAATCTCGAACCGAGCGTAGGTGTCGGAGCTGGTCGTGCACTCGATACGCGGCAAATCTATACGTGGCAAAGAAGCTTCCAAAAAACCCACCCCCTGTGGTGTTAGCGTGAATAGTGCTCGACGATGAGCTGTTCCGTCACCATCGCGTCCACGTCGGAACGCTGCGGTACCGCCATGACGCGGGCGGTCATGGTCTTATCGTCGACCTGAAGCCATTCAGGAGTTTTAGCCCGCTGGGAGCCAAATGCAGCTCCTGCCTGAAAGAATTCGGTGCGGGCGCTGCCCTCGGCAAGCGTGATTTCGTCCCCCGGACGAAGCTGCGCCGACGGCACATTGAGCTTGCGTCCGTTGACCTTGAAATGACCGTGGGTGACGAGCTGGCGCGCCTGGTCTCGCGAGCTCGCGTAACCGCAGCGATAAACGACATTGTCGAAACGTGTCTCGAGAAGCTGCAGCAAGTTTTCGCCTGTCATTCCCGGGCGTCGTTCGGCTTCCGCAAATATGCCACGAAACTGGTTCTCCAGGACACCGTATATCCGTCGCACCTTCTGCTTTTCTCGCAACTGCAACGCATACTCGGACGGCTTGCGTCTGCGCCCCTGGCCGTTCTGTCCCGGTGGATATGGGCGCCTCTCGATGGCGCACTTTTTGGTCAAACACCGCTCTCCTTTAAGAAAGAGTTTCATGCCCTCTCGCCGGCAGAGCTTGCAATCGGGGCCGGTATACCGTGCCATTAATCCTCCGTTATGTACAGTCAGACGCCGCTGCGCTGGGCAGCGGCTCAAATAGTGATGAAACTGGACAATGTAGGCGGCGTCGCCGTTGATCCAGTACGCCCTTAGAGCGGCAGGCGCGTTACACGCGGCGTCGCTTGCGCGGACGCGTCCCGTTGTGTGGCACGGGAGTGACATCCGTAATCGAGATAACGCTCAAGCCGGTCGCTTGAAGAGCGCGAATAGCGGACTCGCGACCGGGGCCGGGGCCTTTGACGAAGACATCGACCGACTGCATGCCACTATCCATGGCTTTGCGGGCGGCGTTCTCAGCACTCATCTGAGCGGCAAACGGGGTACTTTTGCGCGAGCCCTTGAAGCCCGCGGTGCCCGCGCTGCCCCACGCGATGGGGTTGCCCTTCATATCGGTGATTGTGACCAGCGTGTTGTTGAAAGTGGCATGAACGTGCGCCTGTCCACGCGGGATAACCCTGCGTTCTCGCTTGCGCCCTCGCTGTGGACGTCGGGGTGCCTGTCTACCCATTCGGCTCTCTCCTCTAATCGATCCTGCCGCCCGAGCGGTCTTACTTCTTCGCTGCCGTTCGCTTTCGCCCGGCGACCGTCTTCCGTGTGCCGCGTTTGGTTCGCGCGTTTGTGCGCGTCCGCTGCCCGTGTGCTGGGAGGTTGCGACGGTGTCTCAGACCTCGGTAGCAAGCAATCTCTGTCAAGCGCTTGATGTTGAGCGAAACCTCGCGCCTCAAATCACCTTCGACCTTGACGTCCCGATCGATCAGCTCACGCAGACGCTGGACCTCAGTTTCGGTCAGATCCCGCACTCGCGTGTCCGGATTGATTTGCGTCTGGCGCAAGAGGTTCCGGCTGGTCGTCGCCCCGATACCGAAGATATAGGTCAAGGCCACCTCGACGCGTTTATCCCGAGGTACATCAATGCCCGCAATACGTGCCATAAATCCGGCCCTATCCTTGTTTTTGCTTGTGGCGAGGGTCTGTGCAGATGACCATTACTTCTCCCCGCCGCTTAATAACGCGGCACTTATCACAGCGTCGCTTCACCGATGCCGACACCTTCATGAAACCCTCTCACACGGGAAAGAGGTGCACGTCGCCATGTCGATCCCCACTCAATATCGGAGACGATCTGCGCGCGCCCTTCTCGGAACGCCCTAAAATTCGAGACAACTCTCTTAGTGTACACTATGCATTGCAGCAGCCGGCTGGCCCCAGGCCTCGCCAACCGCAGGAAGGGTCAGAATCTCCGCATCGCCATCCGTGATGAGAACGGTATGCTCGAACTGAGCGGACAGCTTGCCGTCTTTGGTCACGACTGTCCACCTGTCCCGCTTCGTCACCGTCTCTTCCGTACCCGCATTGATCATTGGCTCGATGGTCAGGGTCATGCCGGGACGAAGCCGCATACCGCGA
The DNA here is from genome assembly GCA_003244175.1 of Chloroflexota bacterium. Taxonomy (GTDB): domain Bacteria; phylum Chloroflexota; class UBA5177; order UBA5177; family UBA5177; genus QHBP01. The sequence goes on from QHBP01000208.1 coordinate 4,785, forward strand.
GTCGACTGCTCATAGTGGGCGACGGTGGGGTCCTCATGTAGCTCACGGCCCACGCCATGTCCCACGTACTGACGTACGATGGAAAAGCCGCTGGGTTCTACAAATCGTTGGATGGCAGCACCGATATCGTTCAGGTAGGCGCCGCTACGCGCCGCCAGAATTCCAGCGTCAAGTGCCCCCTCCGTCACGTCCATGAGACGGCGAGCCTCCTGGCTGACAGAACCGACGGCTACGGTTATAGCGGCATCCCCATGGTATCCCTGATAAATCGCTCCAACATCCAGCTTCACCAGGTCGCCTTCACGCAACACCCTCTTGCCTGGTATCCCGTGCACGACTTCCTCGTTCACAGATGTGCAGACGCTTCCTGGAAAGTTGTTGATGTGGGGGAAGGCGGCTTCCGCTCCCTGACGAAGAATCGAGCGCACGGTGAGACGGTCGAGATCCTTAGTTGTCAGCCCGGGTCGAACTGCGTTGCGCAACTCCTGAAGCGTGTTGGCGACGATGCCCCCCGCGAGGCGCATTGCGTCCACTTCTCGCGCCGATTTGATGCTCACGCTCACCGCACGCCTCGCAGTCCGACGGCTCCGTCCACTTCCTGCTCCACCACTTCGATGGTCCGTGCACCATGGATCTCAACGAGGGTACCGCGTTCACGGTAGTACTCGGCCACCGGCGACGTCCGCTCCTCGTGAGTCCGCAGGCGCGTCCTTACGACTTCCGCCCTCTCGTCCTCCCTCCGCTCAAGCTCATGCCCGCACGCGTCGCAGCTCATGTCTTGCTGAGGCGGACGAGTCGCATTGTTATAGATGGCGTTGCAGTGGTGGCAGACGATTCGACCTGACAGCCGCCGAACCAAGAGCTCTTCGGGAGCTGTTATGTAAAGAGCAAGGTCGACCCTTTGGCCCAGACGTCCAAGGGCGGAAGTGAGAGCGGTGGCTTGAGCCACCGTCCGCGGGAAACCATCGAGCAAGCAGCCGTTCTCGGTATCAGGCGCGCGCAACCGGTCCAGCCCGACACGTATCGTCACGTCATCCGGTACGTATTCGCCCTTGTTCATGTAGGCCCGCACCTCACGACCAAGCCCGTTGTCTTCGGCGGCCAACGAGCGAAACAAATCTCCAGTCGCGATATGCGGAATACCCATCGTGGCTTGCAACCGTCGCGCTTGTGTTCCCTTGCCCGCTCCTGGTGGCCCTAACAGGACAATGTTCATACGTTACCTGTTGATGAAACCCTCGTACTGACGCATCATCAGCTGTGCTTCCAGCTGCTTCATCGTGTCTATCGCCACACCAACCACGATCAGCACAGCCGTACTGCTGAACGTGAACGTGCTGATGCCGGTTGAAAGACTGATGAAGAACGGCAACACAGCGATGATGGCGAGAAACAGGGCCCCGGCGAGGGTTATCCGATTNNATTCAGCACAGCTGTCAGGTAGTTCGCCGTCATCTTGCCCGGCCGGTACCCGGGGATGAAACCTCCGTTTTTCTGCAGTGTCTCCGGAAGATTCTGCTGCTGGAACGTGACGGCCGTATAGAAATACGTGAATCCGACGACCAGCACGAAGTAAATGATCCAGTACATGGCGTTCGTGGATGTCATCAGGTTGTAGATCCAGTGTGCCACGTTCCTTACCCACGTCTGCTTGGCCGCGAAGAAGTAGGTTGAGATGGTCCCGGGCAGGATCACGATCGACGCCGCGAAGATGAGTGGAATCATGCCGGCCGAATTGACCCGTAGTGGGATGTGGGTGGATTGGCCCTGATACATGCGCCCGCCGCGGATGCGCTTCGCGTATTGAACGGGAATGCGGCGTTGACCTTCCGACATGAACACGATCGCCGCGATTACCCCGCCGGCGATCAACGCCATGATGATCAGGAACGTAATCTGACCGGCCGCTATTTGCTGCTGTAGCAGCGTGGGCAGCCGGGCGACGATCCCCGCAAATATTATCAGTGAGATTCCGTTTCCGACGCCGTTCTCCGTGATCAGCTCACCGAGCCACATGGCGAAGATCGTTCCGGCGGTCAAAGAGACCAGGATGCTAAAGGTGGGAAGAAATGTCGATCCATTGAAGAGTCCAAAGTTGCTGAAAACCTGAACGTTGCTCTGGAAGTTATTGAGAGCCAGCATCTGACCGTACGCCTGGACGAGGGCTAGCGGCACGGTGAGCATACGCGTGTACTGATTGATCTTGTTTCGCCCGTACTCGCCTTCCTTTGAGAGCTCTTCCATGCGCGGAATGATGGGAACCAGCAGCTGCATCACGATGGAGGCCGTGATATAGGGGTACACGCCCAGGGCGACGATGGAGAACGACTGCAGCGACCCGCCCGAGAAGATGTTCAGCATCTGCAGCAGGTTATTGTGGCTGAGTACGCTCGTCAAGGCCGCGTGGTTGACATTTGGGACGGGAACGTGCGCCGAAATCCGGAAGACCACGAGCAACCCCAGAGTGAACAGGAGCTTGCGTCGAAGGTCCGGAACGGCGAATGCGTTAAGCGCCGCTTGAATCATTTGTTGTCTCCTCGGACTCGGTGGATTTCTTCCCCGGCAAACTTTCGACGGTGCCTCCGGCATCTTCGATCTTGCGCCGCGCGCCCGCCGACACGTGTACGCCCTCGATGCGAAGCCTCACCTTGAGATCACCATCCCCCAGTACCTTGATGTTGCCGGTCTTGCCGGCCACAATGCCCGACTCTGACAAAGAGGCCGGATTGACGGTGGATCCCTCTTCAAACGCGCTCAGCCGCGAGACGTTCACCACCTCGAACTGACGCTTAAAGATGTTGTTGAAGCCGCGGCGCTTCGCGGTGCGCTGGTTCCGCGACGACATGCCTCGGAAGCCATTTTTTGCGCCGCCGGAGCGCGCCTTCTGCCCCTTTGTACCTTTGCCGGCCGTCGTTCCCTGTCCGCTCGCATTCCCGCGTCCCAGCCTCTTTCGCCCGCGATGCGCGCCGGCCGCAGGCCGTAGATCATGTAGTCTCATGGACTTCGCCCTCCTCAACTTCACACCAGTTGACCAGATGGTGTACCCGCGATATCATACCGCGAATCGAAGGCTGATCGTGGTGACGGACTGTGTCGTGCAGTTTGCGGAGACCCAGAGCTTCGAGCGTCCTACGCTGCCGCTCCGAATGTCCGATCCCGCTCCGCGTGTACGTGACCTCAAGTTGCCGGGGCATCGATTCCATCCCCGGTCTCGCCGTCCATAGACACTTCGGCGGCCCGCGACCTTCCTCTTAGCTCTTCCCAGGATCGTCCGCGAGAGGCCGCCTGCTCTTCGGGAGACCGAAGCTCCTCCAACCCCTTCAGAGCCGCCTTGACCACGTTGACGGGATTGCTGCTCCCATAGTTCTTGCTAAGAATGTCTCTTATTCCGGCAGCCTCGACGACCGCGCGCACGGCTCCGCCGGCGATGACACCGGTCCCGGGAGCCGCGGGCTTGAGCATAACTTTGCTCGCGCCGAAGTGCGTGTCGATGCGGTGAGGTATGCTCGTGCCCTGCAGGGAGACACGAATCGCGTTCTTTTTAGCCTGCTCCACGCCTTTGCGGATCGCCTCCGGAACTTCGCCGGCCTTGCCCAATCCAGCTCCGACGATGCCGTTGCCGTCGCCGACGACAACCATGGCGCTGAAACTAAAGCGCCGTCCCCCCTTGACAACCTTCGCAACCCGATTGACGCGCACCACGCGCTCCTCGAGCTTTGCATCTCCTATGTCGATTCTCGCCATATGTATCCCCTAAAACTCCAGTCCGCCGGATCGAGCCCCATCCGCCACAGCCTTGACTCTGCCATGGTAGAGGTACCCGCCGCGGTCGAAGACTACTTTTGTGATGCCTCGCTCTTTCGCGCGTTCCGCCGCTAGCTGCCCGACAATACGAGCCCGATCCAGCTTTGCGCCCTCTTTGGCTCGCGCCTCACGTGAGGATGCCGCCGCCAACGTATTGCCCAGGCTATCGTCGATGAGCTGAACGAAGATGTGCGCGCTACTGCGAAAAACGTTGAGCCGGGGCCTCTCGGCCGTACCGTAAATGCGCTTTCGCATCGTACGATGGCGTCTCTCGCGGCGAAGGCGTACCATTTTTGCTTTTGCTGGCATAGTTGTTCCCTTTCGTCAGCCCGTCTTCCTGAGCCCTATTTACCGCCGACCTTGCCCGCCTTGCCGGCCTTGCGGCGAATGACTTCTTTTTCGTAGCGGATGCCCTTGCCCAGGTATGGTTCCGGCGGACGCACCGCGCGAATCTTAGCCGCGATCTCCCCGACGCTCTCTTTGCTGATGCCACTGATCTCTATACGGGTTGGGGTGGGCACGGTGAACGTGACGCCTTCAGGTGCGGAGATGTCCACGGGGTGCGAATAGCCGACGGACAGGCGGAGGCTGTTTCCATCCTTGACTGCGCGGTATCCCACACCGCTGATGAGCAGCACTTTGGTGAAGCCGTCCGTCACCCCGGCTATCATGTTGGCGAGCAGGGACCGCATCAAGCCGTGAAGCGCTCGCACGTTCGGCTCATCCGACGTGCGTCGTACCAGAAGACTTCCGTCCTCCTGCGCGACGTTGATGGACGGCGGAAGTCCCTGCGACATCTCGCCCCTCGGCCCCCGAACCGATACCAGTCCGTCACGATCGCTTATCGTCACGGTCGTGGGCACCGCTATCGGCAGTCGTCCTATTCTCGACATTGCTTTCTACCAAATCTCGGCGAGGAGCTCGCCGCCCAAATGTCGCCTTCGCGCTTCGTGTCCGGTCATGATGCCGCGGTTTGTCGATACCACCACGGTGCCGGCACCACCCAAGACACGGGGGATATCATGCATGCCGGCGTACACGCGTAGGCCAGGCCTGCTGACACGGCGGAGGCCGGTAAAGACGGGCCGACGCTGCGAATCGTACTTCAGCTGCAGGCGCAGCATCTTCCGATTGCCGTCCTGCTTCACATCGTGCCCCGCTATGTACCCCTCCTGTTCCATGATCTTTGCGATCGCTATTTTCATGTTCGAGTAGGGCATATCGACGGCGGGGTGATACGCCCGGGTCGCATTCCGCACTCGGGTTAGCATGTCTGCTATGGGATCGGTTGTCTTCACACGTTGCCTCCTACCAGCTGGCCTTGATGACGCCCGGAAGGTAACCTTTCAGCGCCAGCTCACGAAAGCAGATACGACAGAGCCCGAACTTACGCATGTACGCGCGCGGCCGTCCACATTGTTCGCAGCGATTGTGTTGCTGAACTCCGAATCGCGCCGGGCGCTTGGCCTTGGCAATCATGGATTTTTTCGCCAACGTTACTCTCCTTAGCTCTTGAAGGGCATCCCGAGGAGCTGAAGCAACCGCTTCCCCTCGCGATCCGTTTTTGCACTCGTCACGATGGAAACTTGGAGACCGCGCACGCGGTCGATTTTGTCGTAATCAATCTCCGGAAACACCAGCTGCTCGCGAAGTCCGATGGAGTAGTTCCCATGGCCTTCGAACCCCTTGTCCGACAGGCCGGAGAAGTCACGAATTCTCGGCAGAGCGATGCTAATGAACCGGTCCAGGAACTCCCACATTTGGTTTGCTCGTAGTGTGACCATCACGCCAATGGGGTTGCCCTCCCGGATCTTGAACTGGGCAATCGACCGTTTTGCTCGCGTCACGACGGGCTTTTGTCCAGCGATAGTGCCGAGATCCTGCATCGCGGCGTCCAGAGCTTTCTGGTTCGTCAACGCCTCCCCGAGTCCGATATTCAAGACGATTTTTTTGACGGTGGGGACGGCCAGAGGAGTGCTGTACGCGAACTCTTGGCGCAGCGCAGGAGCGACGTCCTCCAGAAACTTTTGCTTGAGTCGTGGCTCCGCCATCACCGCTCCTTGTCGAATGTCTCGCCGCACTTCTTACAGTTGCGCACGTGTGTGCCGTCCGGCAGGATACTGCGGGATGCACGGCTGGGTTCGTTGCAATTTGGACAGATGAGCATGACGTTAGCTCGACTCATCGGCGCCGGCATATCGATGATGCCCGCCTGGAGACTTCCCGGCTGTCGACGCAGGTGACGCTTAACCATGTTGACGCCATCGACGATGACACGGTTTTTCTCGATCAAGACCCGCGTCACACGGCCTCGCTTGCCTCTGTCCTTACCCGCGATCACGACGACCTCGTCCCCGCTCCGAATGCTCATCTTGGGACGCATCAATCTTTTTGATGCAGTTTTTTGCCCCGGCATCACAGCACCTCCGGAGCGAGCGAGACTATCTTCATAAAGTTGCGCTCCCGCAGCTCGCGTGCCACCGGCCCAAAAATACGGGTACCGCGAGGATTGTTCTGGTTGGCCATCAGGATGACGGCGGCATTGTCGTCGAATCTGATTGTGGACCCGTCGGGACGGTTGTACTCCTTTGCCGTTCGCACCACCACGGCTCGCACCACCTCGCCCTTCTTGACGGAGCCGCCGGGGTTCGCCTGCTTCACGGACGCGATGACGATATCGCCGACGCTGCCGTACTTCGCATTCGAGCCCTTGAGCACACGAATCACACTAATTTCTTTCGCCCCCGTGTTGTCTGCCACCCGCAGTCGCGACAAATTTTGAATCATGAGAACTGCCTTCAGACTGTGGTATGGTCGGATTTGCGAACAATCTCCAGCAAGCGCCAGGTTTTATTCTTGCTGATGGGCCGCGTCTCGGCAATGCGCACCACGTCGCCCACGCGCGCCTCATTGGCCTCGTCATGCGCTTGAAAGCGGTGGGTTCGCCGGACACGCTTTTTGTACAACGGATGTTTGACGAGCATTTCCACAGCGACGACGACGCTCTTTTCCATCCTGTCGCTGACGACCTGCCCAGTCTTGGTCTTGACATTTCCAGGCATTGCCTAAGCCTCCTGCTCTCGTTCGGTTAGCAAAGTCTTGATGCGTGCGATCTGGTGACGTGCATCCGCCAACCTCGACGTGTTTTCTGTCTGGCGCGTCGCGAGGTTGAAGCGCGTACCCATGAGATCGTTTTGCGCTTCCTCAAGTCGAAGCTCGAGCTCGCGCGTTTCCAGCTGCCGCAAATCGGCGGTTCGCTTATTGGCCATCGCCGGCTCCCTCCTCGATCATCGGCTCGCCGTCACGTTCCAGAAAGCGCGTCTTGAAAGGCAGCTTGTACGCCGCCAATCTCATGGCTTCCCGTGCCATCTCTGGCGAGACGCCCGCAAGCTCGAAGATGACGTGGCCGGGTTTGACCACCGCGACATAGTGATCGGGCGCGCCTTTGCCCTTTCCCATGCGTGTCTCGGCCGGTTTCTTGGTCACAGGCTTGTCTGGGAAGACTCGAATCCACACCTTGCCACCGCGGCGAACGTACCTTGTGATGACACGCCGGGTCGCTTCAATCTGTCGGCTGTCCAGCCACGCCGCTTCTGTCGCCTGCAGGCCGAATTCACCGAAGCTCACCTCTGTGCCACGCTGGGCGGTTCCTCGATTGCGGCCCCTGTGTTGCTTGCGATGTTTTACGCGCGATGGCATCAGCATGGTACTGCTCCCCCCCTCCTTTTAGGCCTCTACCGCGACAGGGATAGGCGCTTCGACGCGAGGTTCGCGGCGCGTCAAGACGTCGCCTCGGTAGATCCAGACTTTGACCCCAATGACGCCGTACGTTGTTAGAGCCTCAGCCGTGCCGTAATCGATATCGGCGCGCAGAGTCTGCGACGGCACGCGCCCACGTCGGTCGGTTTCTCGACGCGACATCTCAGCGCCTCCGAGCCGGCCGGCCACCGTGACCTTGATGCCTTTGGCGCCGCGCTCCATCGCTCGCTGAAGGGCCTGCTTCATTGCTCGGCGGAAAGACACGCGCTTCTCCAGCTGGTCGGCGATGTTGCGAGCGACCAGCGTTGCATTGGTGTCCGGCTGCCGAACCTCGACGATGTTGACCTTGACCTTCTTGCCCGTGCTCCGCTCGAGAGACTGACGCAGGGCTTCCACGTTCTGGCCACTCTTGCCGATGATGATTCCGGGACGAGCGGTCTGAATCGAAACCGTTACGTTGTTGGCGGACCGGTCGATGTCCACACCGGCAATGGCCGCGTTCTGGTGTCTGTCCTGAATGAGCTTGCGGATTGCGAGGTCCTCATGCACTAGTTGGGTGTATCCCTTGTCGGCATACCACCGCGCGTGCCAGGGACGTATCACGCCCAGACGAAATCCGTTCGGATTTACCTTCTGCCCCATTATGAGGCTCCTTTCTCTTGCACAACCGCGGTTATGTGAGAGCTGCGCCGAAGTCGCGGCGCTACTCGTCCATGTGACCGCGCTTTGAAACGCTTCAGTGTGCGACCCTCGTCTACATAGATGCGATGTACATACAGGTCGTTGATATCCAGGTCAAAGTTATTGGCCGCGTTTGATGCCGCCGACTTGACTACCTTGTAGACGTCGGTGGCCGCGCCCTGTGGCATGAAACTGAGCATGGCCAGCGCCTCGTTGACTGTTCTTCCGCGCACAGCGTCCACCACGAGGCGCACTTTCTGCGGGGACCGACCCACGTTCTTGGCAATCGCTCGCACTTCCATTGCTCGTCTCTACCTCAACGATCCCGAGCGCTCGCCTTTGATGTGCCCGCGAAAGTGCCGCGTCGGAGCGAATTCTCCCAACTTGTGGCCGACCATGTTTTCGCTGATGAAGATCGGCACGTGGCGCCGTCCGTCGTGTACCGCGATAGTAAGTCCTACCATGTCCGGGATGACCGTGGAATCTCGGGACCAGGTCTTAATGATGCGCTTCTCATTTGTTCGTGTCGCCGCCGCCACCTTCTTGGCGAGGGACGGGTCGATGTACGGGCCTTTCTTGACCGATCGTGACATGTTTCTTCGCTCCTACCGTCCGCTCTTGCGGCGTCTCAAAATCAGTTTGTCGGACGGCTTGTGCCGTCGGGTACGATGTCCCAGCGTTGGCTTGCCCCATGGTGTTTGCGGCTGGCCGCCGATGGGCGCACGTCCTTCGCCGCCGCCGTGAGGATGATCGACGGGGTTCATGACTGACCCGCGAACAGAGGGACGGCGACCCAGATGCCGAGACCGGCCGGCCTTGCCAATCGTGATCAGGGAGTGCTCGACGTTCCCCACCTGTCCGAGAGTCGCCATGCAACGGACGTGGACCAGGCGCATCTCGCCTGAAGGCATCCGGAGGGATCCGTAGTCGCCTTCTTTGGCCACGAGCTGAGCCTGAGTTCCCGCCGACCGCACCAGCACGCCACCCCGGCCAGGCTGCAGCTCAATGTTGTGGATATAGCTTCCCACCGGAATGTTAGCCAGCGGCAGGGCGTTGCCGACGCGAATGTCCGCCTCGGGCCCCGACGATATGGTGTCTCCAACCCGCAGTCCGCTGGGGGCGATGATGTAGCGTTTTTCGCCATCAACATAAAAAATGAGCGCAATGCGCGCCGAACGATTCGGGTCGTACTCGATGGCGCTCACCCGCCCCGGTACTCCCAACTTGTTCCGTTTGAAATCGATCAAACGGTATTGGTGCTTGTGCCCGCCGCCCTGATGCCGCTGTGTCATGCGTCCCTGATTGTTTCGCCCGGACTTTCTGGGAAGAGGGCGGAGAAGGCTCTTCTCCGGCTTCGACTTTGTAATCTCGCTGAACGTCGACACCGACATTCCGCGGCGCCCAGGAGATGTAGCTTTGTACTTCTTGATGGGCATTAAATGGCTCCAAAGAAGTCAGAAATGCGCTCGCCCACCTGAAGCGTGACGATTGCCTTCTTCCACGGTGTATTCAAGCCCCGACGCCGTTTGTTCGTCCCGATGAACCCTGAGCCTTTCTCCTTGGCAGGCATCGACACAGTGCGCACGGACGAAACCCGAACTTTGTATCGATCCTCGACCGCACGGCGAATCTCTACTTTGTTCGAGCGAGAGCTCACCGCGAACGTGTACTTGTTCATAGAAGCCAGTTCCGTGCTCTTTTCACTGACGACAGGCCGCAGCAGCACTTCATACGTTTGCATCTGACAGCAACCTTTCCACGGCACGAATGCCATCGACCGAAAAGACCAGCGTCCTGTGGTTGAGGACGTCCACGATGTTGAGCGTCGAGGCCGGCTTCATGGTAACCGTCGGAATGTTTCGTGCGGCTCTCTGCGTCGCCTCCGCGATATGGTCGTCAACAAGCAGCACTTTCCCGTCGATCCCCAGGCTGCCGAGAGCAGACACCATATACCTTGTTCTCGGTTCATCGGGGGCGAGCGAGGACACGACGACGATACCGTTGTCCACGATACGAGATGAAAGAGCCGAGCGTGCTGCCTGCCGGCGCATCCTTTTCGGCATCCTTGTTTCATAGCTTCGCGGCGTCGGTGGAAAGGCAACGCCGCCGCCCTTCCATAAAGGCGACGTACGGCTCCCCTGGCGAGCACGCCCAGTGCCCTTCTGACGCCATGGCTTGGCTCCGCCGCCAGACACTTCGCTGCGCGTTTTCGCCTTGTGCGTACCAGCTCGCTGCGCACCTTGGATGCGCGTAACAGCCTGGTGCATCAGAGGACCGCATATCGGAGCGGCAAACACGTCGTCGCTCAAAACGATGGTGTCCACCTCTTCGCCTTGAAGATTCCTTACGGCTAACTGGGGCATTGCGTTCTCCTACCGCTTCCTGGACTTGATGGCTCGACGAACGACGACGATGCCGTCTTTGGCCCCCGGGACCGCTCCTTTGACCAGCACGAGGTTGCGATCCGCGATCACATCCACGACGGTGAGGTTCAGTACCGTACGGCGTTTGTTCCCCATCTGACCAGCCATGCGCATGCCTTTGAACACACGGCCTGGGGTGGAGCTTGCTCCAATCGAACCCGGCGCGCGGTGTCTGTCGGACTGCCCATGGGTCTTCGGGCCGCCGGCGAATCCGTGACGTTTGACCACACCCGCAAAGCCCTTCCCCTTGGTCCCCGCGGTTCCGGCGACGGATCCCACCGTCACGTCGACCCTTTCTCCCCTGGCAAAGATGTCCACGTCGACCTGTTGACCGACCTCAATTGAGGCGTCATCGCCCCGGATCTCGTAAAGGTGACGCAATCCCACGACGCTCAGATCTTTGACGTGCCCTCGCTCCGGCTTATTCAGCTTCTTCGTCTCACCGTACCCGAGCTGCACAGCCGCATAACCGTCCTTCTCCTCCGTCTTAATCTGCGTCACGTAGTTGGGACCCATCTCGAGCACGGTCACGGGAACAGCTTCGCCAGTCTCGTTGAAGACCTGCGTCATGCCGACCTTACGGCCAAGAAGCGCGTCGAACATCGCCTGCCTCCCTTTACAGCTTGATCTCGATGTCAACGCCCGCCGGCAGGTGGTCGAGGCGCTGGAGGGAGTCGACGGTCT
>QHBP01000134.1:0-25362 GCA_003244175.1 Chloroflexota bacterium
CGAAACTTTAAGGGACACCCCGCTGTGCATCAGCCCTCGAATTGGCCTTGCCGGCACTGCATGCTCAGAGGGTACCCATCGGCTGGATCCCATTGTTGCGGAGAGCAGCAGCCGCAGGCCAGTCGAATTCGGAGCTGTTCGCGGCTCGGTCCTTGTGTACAGGGACGGAACCGTTTCGAGGACAAACCTGCCGCCAGAAGCGGCCGTTCAGCGCGATCCTGAAAGCATCATTGCCAGCGTCACGAAACAGGTCGAGGCCGCGCGGCAAGACGGCTCGTATCTACGTCAACGGGCTCCTCGTCGCCGAGGAGGACAACTTCCTCTTCTCCTACAACGTCACCAAGCTCTCGGCCGCGCTCCGCAGGGCACTCAATAGGGAGCGCACGAACGTGGGCCGTGGCGCGTACACCGACCGGGTGAAGGCGATCCTACTGGCCAGCTCCGTCCCGGCAGTCGCGGATGCCCTGGCCGAGGAGCTCGCCAGGTTCGAGTATGGGCGCACGCATGATGAGATCCAGTGGATGGATGTACAGATCCACGCCTGCCGAGTGCTCAATGCGACGGAGAGGGTCGTGTTTGTGACCTCGCACCAGATGTTCGACAACAGCAAGCTCGTGGATTACGCCAAGGCCGACGGCTACCGGGTGGTCGTCGTGCCCGGTGCGCTGGCAGACAAGCTCCCCGGCCTCAAGGATGCGCACGGCAAGTCGGTCAGAGATCTCGATGTCTTCTACCAGGAATGGGACGATAGCTTCACCTTCAGCTTCGTCGATCCCGATCAACTGGATCTTCTCGAGCGGGTAGTGTTCGACCAGACGCAACGCATCATGGCGCTCGTGGGTAGGCGGCGTCCCAGGTTGAGCGGCGTGCGCATCTCCGAGACGATGCGAGTCGACAGCTCCGGTCACGAGTTCGCGGGCCGAGGTCCGAGGATCGCTCAATCGTGATCAAACGTGACCAACTGCAGGGATTGGCCTCGTACGCCGGTACCCTGCTGCACGAGCTTACTCACGCGACCACGGGCACGGACGACAGGACGCTTGAGTTCGAGGAGGCATTGACCCGGCTCCTTGGAGCGGTCGCGAAGGCAGCGATCGATGGCTCAGCGGGGGCTATCTGCGGGTGAGGGACCGCGCCGTGGGAAGAGCGGGGCCATCGGCGAGGAGGGAGAGCAGGCGCTGGTCCTCGGAGTTCATGGGTCGTTCAAGCGCCATTCCTAAGGTCCGATAAGGAGAGGGCATCGCTCGTCAGGTGGTGTCGCCGGCCATGCGACGATGGCCCGAAGTACTTGTGAAAAGGGCACTCTAGAAAAGCCATGGCAGATCTGCTGCAGCCCGGTCGAGGGGTGGATCCAGATTATGGCCCGCACTCGCTGCCGTTCAAGTGGCGTGTGCTGTACGAGGTGGTTGACCTCGTCGACGAGTTGTGCCCCTGCGAGGGCGTGTTGAAGAGGAACCTGACTAGCCGCCTGATCAATGGATCATACTTTGAGAGCATCGATATGGATGAAGGACCCGCGCTCCTGAATGCTGCCGATCAACTGAAACCCCAGCGACGCCATCATAGTGATCAGGGCCTCCCGCTTTGCCCCCTCCCAGTGACCGGCTGGCTCCGCGATCTTCAGCCGTCCGTCCAGCTTCAGCAGTCGATGCGCCTCCCTTAGATAGTCTTCGATGTTGGTCCCCATCAACGATAGAGAGAAGATGGCTACGTCGAGGATCTCGGCATCGAGACCGGTGTGGGCCATGTCACACATGATGATCTTGTCGTTGATCGCCACGTGGTCGAAGCTATAGACCGTATTTTGTGCTGACGCCGCGAGCAACGCCTCCCCGCACCCAAAGTCGCCAGCGACCAGGTGTGGCCGTGCCTGGAGCCAGGTGGTGAAGGACTCGTAGGGCACTTCGGGCCAGGTCTTGCGCGCCTCACGGTAGAGGGTGTGGTAGAGGTACCATTCGCTGGGGTCGGTAGAGAGCCGCGCATGCGACGTAGAGCTGTGGGCGTTATTGAAGCGCGCGTTCATCGCGGCGAAGTCGCCGAAGGCCCGGACCCTTCGCCGCCTCTCGTCCTCGGGCAGGGGTATCATCAGCCGCTCGCGCTGGGCGACGCGGAGCGTGTCGCCTTCCTCGAGGCGGTTGATCCAGGCCTGAAGAGACTCCAGGGCTCGGCTCAGCATGACCGACTCCGACTCAAGCACGCCCTCCGGGATGGCGCCATCGACTGTCGCGTCGGCGAGCGTCTTCTTGTAGAGGATACGGTCGCGGCGCTGCACATCCCAGGACCACATCTCCTCGCCGTTCCCGAGGACGACCTGCGGGATGATGACGTCCACGTGGTCGAAGGCCGATCCCTGGCGGTAGAGCCGACCGATCAGCTGTTCGTAGCCGGCGCTGGTCCAGGGCAAGGTCGCGACGATCAGGCGGTTGCATACATACTGCAACCCATCCACGCCTGTCCCGAGGGTACTGGAGCCGATCAAGACATCCGCCTCGCGGCGCTTGAACCGCTCGATCCCCGATTTGTCCTCACCCGTGAACTCGGCCACTCGGAAGCCCGCATCGGCCAACGCCTGCCGCAAGGGGAACACGATCTGCTCTACGTAATGGGAGTAGATCAGGGTGCCCGGGCGGGTGTGGGCCACAATCGTGCTCAGTTTGGCCGCCAGGAGCACTTGCTCCATGCCGAGAACATTGCCCTTTCCGACTTTCCTTAGGGCATCAATGACGCCATCTCCCGGCACCTCGACGCGCTGTTCGGTGAGCGCCAGCGCGTACTCCGGCTTGTAGCGGACGCCACTGGTGACCAGCTTCTCGTGCACCGCGATGGCATTCGGGATGGTCGGTCTTGTCCCCAGCTCCGGATACCGGATACCAAGGATCATCTCCAGCAGGCTGACCGCCTCGGTCAGGTTGTTCACCACCGGCGTGGCGCTCATGCCGAGGACGTACAGATCCGGGTTCCGCTCGGCTGCGAGGGAGAGTAGCCCACCCAGCACCTGCCGGCGTTTGCTGGCGACCGCACCCCGCTGCTTCACGCTCTGCACCTCGTCCAGCACCACCATATCAATGCGATGCTCACCGACCAGGCGGCGCACCATCGAGGGGGAATCCGGCTGCTGGAACGCCTCGAAGTTCAGGAGCAGATAGGTATGGGCATGGTGGTCAATCGTGAGAGATCCACGCTCCTTGATGATGACCGTGCTGTCGGGAAAGGTATTGAGAATCTCCTGCATCCAGCCATCGAGGGTGTTGTTCAAGGCGACGATGACGGTGAGGTGGGCGGTGACTACCCGGCTGGCCAGGATGGCCCCCATCGTCTTGCCCGCGCCGGTGCCGGACCAGTTGCCCAAGCGTTTCTCCTCACGGAGGCGGTAGGCGATGAGGCGCTGCATGAGATTCGGCTGGCGAATTTCTCCCTGGACGTGGAACCTATAGCCCTGCGGAAGGGATAACCCCTCTGCACCGTCAAGCTGTGCCAGGAACCGTGAGCGCACGATGCCGGCATACTCGCCCGCGGGATAGGAAAGAATCGAGCGGGGATCCACGGAATCTTGGTTCGTCAATTTCTCCCGCCAGAGCTTGCCGACCGCCTTAGCAATGAAGAATTCCACGGCTTCCTGATCGGTAGTAGGCGAGAGGCTTACGATCTGGTCAACGGCACGAAGAATATCAGTCGCGTCGAGTGAAGGGAGCTCGTCTTGCGCCCCTTGGTGAGGAGGAGTAACGGGCTCGCTCACTTCGGCATCGTCGAGGTTGATCAAAGCGCCTAGTCCGGCGCCATCCTCCGAAACAGTCGCCGCTGTTGTCTCTCGGAGTTCATCGGCAATTGAAGCCACAAGCACTTCCGGGTTGGCTACAGAAGTAAGCCTGACGATATTCGTAATCAATTCCCGATTGGCGTTCGTTCGCTCTCGAGAGGCTATCAGCAAGCCGTTCTGGCGCATCAACGCATAGAGCTCCACCGGGTCGAGAGACGGTAAGATCGGCATCAGGCTGCGTAGGAAGGATATGATCGCGTTGCGATTCCAGCGGTTCACTACTCCAAGCCAGTCGGCGTAGCCTTGCCAGTCCTCATCTCGGTAAGCCTTGTCCGGATTGAACGGGATATCGGACGGACGCTCATCGCTCCTTGCCCAGGCATTCCACTCACCTTGACTCGTGAGTCCGAGCGATCGTACATACTCGCGTGCCTCAACAAGGGGCCGAGCGATACGCTTCTGATGGGCGATATATCCGGTGCCTAGCCAGTCGCCGTAGCCGTTCCAGCCTTCGTCCTTGTACGCCTGACGGGGGTCCACCGGAATATCGTGCGGACGCGCATCGGTCTGCGCAAAGGCATCCCATTCCTCCTTGTTCTTCAGGTCTAAAGTCCGGACAAAGGAACGCGCTCTCTCGAACGGTCGGTGTCCGTGACTTCGACGGGTTCCGAGCCAATCAGGCCAGCTTAGCCAGCCCTTGCCCTTATACGCACCGTAGGGAGCAGCGGGGATGTCACTCGGCCGTGCGGTCGTGTCGGCCCAGGCATCCCACTCATCCTTTTTTCTGAACCCTAGTCTCCACACGCAAAAACGCGCTTCCTCGAACGGGCGGTAGTGACGATTGCGAACCGCGATGAAGCCGGTCCCCAACCAGTCTCCCCAGCTCAACCAGCCCGCGTCCTTGTAGGTGGCATTAGGCGCAGCGGGGATATCACCCGGCCTGCCGCCGCTCTTACTCCACGCCCTCCACTCGCCCTGGTTCTTGAGGCCAAGCGCGCGGACGTACTCGCGCGCCTCCGCGAAGGGACGGTAGGCTCGGTGCAGCGCGGCAAGGAAATTGGTCCCGAGCCAGTCGCCGTAGCTCGTCCAACCGTCGCCTTGGTACGCCCTGTTGGGATTGGTGGGAATGTCGATCGGGCGGCGAGGTGTCTTACACCAGGCCTTCCAGTCGCCCTGACTCTTCAGGCCGAGCCCTCGGACGTACTCGCGCGCTTCTTTGAAGGGGCGCCATCTGCCCTTCGTTGGCATGGCCGACGTGATCCTCCCGCACCTCTAGTGAAACGCCCTAGCTAGCTAGCTACTATGGTCAATAGAGGCGAAAGGCGTCAAACTTCCCAACCGATATCCGCCGGCTGCCCCAAGAGCGGGCCTCTCGATTCTGTGGACGGCGGGCCATCTGCAAGGGTACAAGTTTTGCGCATTCGAGGGAATTGCGAGTTCTCATCCTCCGGGAAGAGGTCGACGATACACATGACCGCTCTCGGGACCAGGGAATATTTGTCCCGTGTGATCTCACAATCCCGCTCAGCTTGTCGCTGAACATTCGCCTTTACACGCTGGATGCGTGCTCACCCAACGGCCAAGAGAGTCTCGGGGACCCCTCCTCAGGAAGGGTATCAACTAGATTTTCGCCTCGAACATATTGAGCCAGGAGGTCTTCGCCCACTAATCAGGCTCGTCAGTCTCATCCAGCTCCCCCAGACAGTCGGCGAGCGATCGCCGGGTTCTCTCTGGTGCCGGTGTCGCCACCATCTCCTGCTCCCACCCCAGAGCTCTGCTCGGCGCTGCTGTGGGTGCCTCCCGCCAGAACCACCGTCCGGCTCGAATTGGGCGGAGATTTCCAATAACAAGGAGCGTCTAATCCTGCCCCAATCGGTCGCACCTCGTCCGCCGTCAGCAGCCGCCGCGCCGTGTGCTGCTCGGCATGGGTCCAGCTCGTCACCGGCAGGGTCTCCGGCCGGCGGCTGGAGAGCTCCTGCCACACCGTCCGTCCCCCCAGCGCTTGGGAGACCTGCTCCGCGCTCGCGTAGTCGAGGCCGTGAAGAACGACCGTCGTGGCCGCGACGATCCTCTTGAAGCAACGAACACCCGCGGGCAGTCCAGAAGCTTCCGGGACATAGCACGGTCGCCCTCACTTTCGGCACTACAGCCATGTCTCGCCGACCATGCACCGAGATGCAGCAGAGCGAATCGACAAGCTCTTTACCTACCGAGGTCGTGCCACGTGAGACTCGGTGCATGAGGATTGCTGTCAGCTTACTGTCAAAAGCGCCACGTAACCATGAAACCGACTGGTGGGGACTGCATGTGCAGTAGCCCTTGTTGTCGCGGGATCAAGAAAAAGCGTGGCGGAGAGGGAGGGATTCGAACCCTCGAAGGAGCGTAACCCCCTTAGCGGTTTAGCAAACCGGGGAGCAACGTTCGCTAAAGTCCGTATTGCCCCCCGTATCGAAAGATCAGAACCTCGGTTCACGTACCCCCGCATCCTCGCCAGAATCCGCCCCGTCTTGCAGCATATGAGTGCACCGCGTAGGCCAGGTCGAAAGGGTCGCGCGTATGATCGAACATGGGCGAGCGGCGCATGACCGGCGGGATTGTGTACCGATCCGGCAAGGGCAACCCAGGCAACATGACGCCTCGTCCAAAAGACACCATTGGGCCACAGCGTGGCCTCTCGGCTCATGTCGATCCCAAGCTTGCAGTCCCTCCAAGGGAGGAGGGCGCGCAGTCGAAGACATTTAGGGTTGCCAAGATCAATATTGTCCACTTCCAGGAACTGCAAGCGCACGAAGACGAGACAGGCCACGTGTCGATCAGGCCGGCAGAACAATCCACCCTGGACGAGTGGGCGGGAAGCCGTCATCCCGATGAAGACCCGCATCCTCTAACAAAAGAGATGCAAGGCGCGATAATGGGTTATATGGATGTGGAGCAATGAGCACGGTCCTTGACGCAATTGAGAGCCACGGTACGCCAGAGAAATTCCTGCAGGTTACAAAGCGCTTGGTTGGGGCTCAGTCGGACGTGCGATGGTGCTACAACCTATCGAGTAGCAAGTACTTCCCGTTCCGGTATTATGCCTCCGCCGTGCGTGGTGCAGGTCCCGACGCCGATGAGGTTCTAGTCATCTCCATCGAATGCTTCGATTCGCACGATGAAAAAAGGGAGCTCTTGATTATCTCAGCCGACATCACGGGCGAGGATGGTGTCTTGCTGGCCGAGAGTCCGAAGATCGAGATCGGCGTGCCACCGGAATCCGCCGTTCAGCGCGACCCTGATGGCATCATAGCCAGGGTCAAGGAGCAGATCGAGTCGGCAACCGAAGTCATCGTCCACTGGATCGATAGCCAGCGTGCCACGATAGAGCGCGCTCTGGCCCCGGCCTAGTTGTCGCTGCAAAATGCCCGGCCGGTCGGCGTGAGAACCTGCTCCGCCCCGTTACGGCCATCGTCTGCAACCAGGAATGACATTGTCCTGAGGCTCAACCCAAGAAGAACCGTGGCGGAGAGGGAGGGATTCGAACCCTCGAAGGAGCGTAAACCCCTTAGCGGTTTAGCAAACCGCCGCANNTAGGCCTCTATGCGACCTCTCCATGATGCTCATTTTCAGCATTAACAAGACGAAACTGAGCTATTGAGTGCTACTCCTCTCTGCTTGAGCGACCTTGTTTACCCAGATCCATACCCACATTCGTTCCAAAAAAGGGAAAAACCCGTCTGCCACCTGAGATTACGCTCTGGCTCGTAATCAGTTTAATCCCTAGGTCCGCTCCGCTTCTAGCAGCGCTTGGAGCGCGTCCGCTGATTGCCGTCGCATCACCGGGGTGACGTGGCTGTAGATGCCGGTTGTTCGGATGTTCGCGTGCCCAAGGTCGTATTGAACTTCTACAACCGAGGCTCCGGCCTGCAGTCGCAGGGTCGCCGCCGTGTGCCGCAGGTCGTGCCGGCGCAGATACGGTACGCCCGCCTTCTCGCATGCCAGCTTCCAATGCTTGTGGATGCCGCCTTCCTCCGGCGCGGTGCCCCACACGGTCGCAAAGGCGAGGTCAGAGTCAATGTATGAATCACCAGCTGCCTTGCGCTCGATCGCCTGTCGCTCGCGCTGACCTTGGAGCGCATCTACCGTAATGTCGAGCAGATCCACGGTGCGTCCACTCGAGGTGTTCTTCGGCTCGACCTCCACCATGCCTTTACCCCTCTGTCGCTGCAGCGCGCGCCGCACCGTCAGTGTCCGCCTCTCAAAATCGACGTCCGACCACTTCAGCCCAAGGGCCTCTCCGAGGCGCAGTCCCATCGTTCCCAAGACAACCCACAGAGCGTGGTAGCGATCACCGGCTGTGGTGTCGAACAAACGAATCAGCTGGTCGGCGGTGAGCGTGCGTTGTTCCGTCCGCTCCGGACGCGGCTTTTGGGCCAAATCGCTCGCGTTGTGACTCACTAGACTTAGGCGCAAGGCATCAGCTAGCGCCTTGTGCAAGACAGTTCCGCACTGCTCGACACTCCGCTTGGAGAGACCAGTTGCAAGGAGCTTCGTGTACGATGCCTGCACCTGCGGTGCCTTCAGTTGATCCAGACGAACCTTGCCGATGTAAGGAACGACGCGATCCACGTTGAGCCGGTAGCTGCGGAGGGTCTTGTACCGGACCCTGTGCTCGACATCGGCGAGCCAGTGATCGAGATAATGGGCGAGCGTCTGTGACTTCGTGTCCGGTAGGCGACCTTTGCCGTGAGCCTCGATGGCCTCTCGCATCTTGACCTGAGCCTCTCTCCTGGTCTTGCCATAGAAGCTGCGCGGCTTGCCATCCAGGCTGATTCGGGCTTCCCATTTGCCATTCCTACGCTGACGGATATTTCCCTCTCCGTGGGAACGATGCCGTTTCTGAGCCTCCATTTCGACGTGCCTCCTACGCTCATTAAAGCATCAGTGCGGCGGTTTGTAAACAGTCATTGTGTCGTATGTAGTTGCTCACGCTGCGCGTTGCTCCTCCCTTTATCTGGGTAACCTTCAGGAGATTGCGTAACCACCGATAAGTACCCTTGGTGGCCGCTTTGGTCCGCTCAACCTACACAACTCGTTGTGTGATTGCTTGAGAAAGAGCTTTCCCTAGCGATTACAGCCTCCTGCGTCGGTCCCCGATCCGACCGGCAGGCACTTTCACGAGGGTTGCCGCCCGTTGCCGGCCTCGAAGGCGCTCACGACGATCATCAGCCGGCTCGGTTGGTCCTGAGGAGTTGACCCGGCCGCGTCCAGGTGTGCATCGAAGCTCCTTCACGCACCCGCACGTGGGGAGCATGACGGATCGCCTGTTGACGCCAGCAGACCCAGCACTACGGATACCAGAATGACGGGACGGACACTGACGACCGCCACCATGCGCACTGACAGGAGGAGACTGCGGATCGCACCGAGATTGTCCATCGCGCGCTCGAATCCGCACGCTCGGCCAGTAGCGGTTTCCGGGTCAAGAGTAGCCTGGCCCTTTGAGGCCCGAACATTGCTATGGTGCTCAAGAATCGGTGTGAACATCTCAATGTCAAACAGGCGAGTGTCATGAGCCGGTTCCCGCATACGCACGCCGAATAGCTCCAGAGTCTTCCGTCGCGATGTGGAAGAGGGAAAGTCTCAATTTACCCCTTAAGCAGTAGCTTAATGAACAGCGTCTCGGCACGCGAAGCGCTGATGATCGTCCCAGATCCGATGGTCGACGACACCGACGACGAGGACTCCGCCAAACCTGCGGCCCCCGACGAGCTCCAACGCACCTCGGCCCGGCACTGCCATGAAACTCTTAGAGACCGATCGAGGAGAGCATGCCCAAGCCTGTTCGGGTCCGAGGTGAGACCATCCCCATCGGCTTTTCTGGTAAAAGCCGACCAAACCTCAAATGCGTCCCGAGCGTAGCTAATGCCCCGTGACGTGCGCTTGTCTTCTGCGTGACTTCAGGGTGACTTTTCGCAGATTTTCAAGAAGTGCTGGGAATGTGGACTCCGACGCATTCATGGCGTGTGAGGGCGGTATGCTACGCGTGTCAACGATCAGCGGTGGCACTGGGATACGGCTGTGACGGAACGGCTGGAGATGTGGACGAACGACGGAGCTGTTGGTGCGCTGCCTGTCGGGGATAGCCGGGAGCGGAGGCTCCGTCGCCACCCTCGAGCCCCTGGGAGGTACCGGCATCACCAGCCGGCTGTGGCTCGTCTCCCTCCGCGATGGCAGGCGCCTCGTCCTCCGCGAGTACCAATGGCCCTATCCCGAGCCAGACCTCGATCGGGCTGCCAAGGAGGCGTATCTCCACCATGTCCTCAGTGAGCACGGGGTGCCGGTTGCTCCCATCATGGCGTCCAATGATGTCGCCACCCTCATGGAATATGTGCCAGGGGACATGCTAGGCACGATAGCCGAGTATGTCGCTGAGGATAGACTAGCTTCCGCATGGTTCCAAGCCGGGGAAGCGTTGGGCCGGGCGCACTCCATCTCCAACCCACCTGGGATTGCCGGCATGATCGCCGGTCTCGGCCACGTCCGGCCATTTGCTGACGGATCGTGGGGGCGCTGGATTCAAGGCGATATTCTCCGTCATGCCAGACACCAGGAGGGGCAGGGCGCATTGGCAGCAGGGCAAGTAGCGCGCATCGAGAATGTCGTGGCGGAAGCCCGTGCCCCTCCTGGACGGGATGAGCCCTACCCTGCTCCACAACGACCTGCATCCCAGGAACCTCCTGGTCCGTCAGGGAGCGGAACGTTGGGATCTCGCTGCCATTCTGGATTGGGAATATGCGTGGGTACGCGATGCCGTCTGGGACCTTGCCCGCTTTGAGATGTGGCGTCCGGAGGACATTGGCCTCACTCCGCCCGCCTTCTACGAAGGTTACGCCATCCCTCCGAATGCCCTTCGCTTCCGGCTCTATGAACTTGCCCTCTACCTCTGACGGGCTCAGGCGCAGGGTCATCTCTCGTTAGCCCGTATCGATGCTCCGGCCAGGAGCTATGTTCGGCATCTGTGCGTCGCTCTCTCGCGGATCGAGGGATCTTTTCCCCGGGGATAGGGGAGGATAATCCCGGGAAGCGATTCTTGTTCGCGGGATGCAGGTGGTGCACAAGGCAGATCATGCAAGGTATGGTTGGTCCATGCACGGTAGGAAGCGCTGCCGCGCCCCTATTCGCCGTGATGATAGCGAGCCCTCGACAATCTCCCTGACGGTCGTCGGGGCGAGTCCATCCCCATCGGCTTCTCGGGTGAAAAGGGACCAAACCTTTATTAGGCTCGGCATGGTGACGGGGTGTGACTTGCGCGTGTCTTCTCCGCGACTTCAGGATGACTTTTCGCAATTTTTTGGCGGCCGTCTTGGCTACAAGGCACCGGCGCATCGATGATGCGTTGGCCGGCATCTTACTCCTCACGACGATCGGTGCCAACGTGAGGACTTGTGTGGCTATGAGACCGGGTTCCGACGAAAGCCAAGGATCGAGTCCGTTGCGTGTCCGGCGCCTCATCTCAACGATAACAGCGGGTGGCGGCCGACGAGCAACACATCCTCGACAGGTATCCACGTAAACCTCGACCTCTGCGTGCTGCCAGTGTTCTGACGTATTGACCCGCGGCTCAGCGCGGAGCCGCTCTAGGGCGATCTCCATCCTCTGCCCGAAGGGATCTCGACCCAGAAAAGGGTGAGCAAGACAACCGACGCCGAGGTGGAATCCGACGGATCGTGGACGAGCGTGACTTGGGTCAGTTTTCCGCGCAAAGACGGGGAAAAATTCACGAGTTCACCTTGGGTCTATAGCATGTACTAACTTCTGATATTGCACCACAGTATCTGAAAGAAAAAGGTACCCGGTTCTCCGAGTCTGCCCGCCACAACTGACGTGACGAAGGGGACGTAGACCCGGCCCTTTCCTAATTCGCGTCTGGTTCTCTTAAAGCACCGGGATAAAGACGGTCATCGCTCCATGATTCGTGTTGGAGTGATGATGATGAATGCCAATGCCGTACACGATCAGGAACAGCACTGCCAACGCCACCAGCACGACGGTCAGGACGAGCAGCGTCTGTAGGATCCGCCTCATTAGCCGCGTGGCCCAGCTCTGCGACTGCTGTATGCTCGTTGCCACTCCTGTCGCCCTCATCCGACGGATCGGCTACCAGTAGAAATACGTCGAGGGGTTACCCCCGGTCCTCGATCCACCGGCGTTGGCCGCGGTGGAAGGAGAAGCTGACCGCGAGTACGAGGTGGGACGCACCGGGATGAGCCACAGGTTGCGTTCTGCCCCGACATTCTCACAGCCACGCAACGAGGACCCCACTTATGGGCTATCTTGCCCTGGGCTGTGATCCTGTGACCGCCTTGATGGCTGCGTTGGCAACCGTAGTGAGGTAAGCAGAGAGCAGGAGAGGGCGTCGGAAACGTCGGGAGATAGGGATTCTCGTCGTGTTCCAGTGCCCACGTAGCCGTGGCCGAGATGATCCAGAGCATCACAAGGGTAGGGCCAAGGAACCAAACCGTGTCTCGCCTGCGCATCTCTCCTATGCAGGTCCCGAAGCGCATCACGCCGGTGGTCGATGTCGAAGATTCCGATGAGGTGATGGATGTGGTTATCGATCGGCTCGTGCAGCTTCAGGTTGGGGAGAGCCTGGGGAGGCCTCGGGCCGGACCAAGTCGCTACTGAAACGGGAAGAGCTCGAGCGGCGGGCGGCAATCCACTTCCGTCGTCGAGTAGGGCCCCGGCTGATACTGCCTCTGGCGCATCGTACGCCGCTTGCCAGGAGCGGCAGGACGAGCGGATTCCACTCCTCACAGTTCCAAGGGTCACCGTCGAGGTACAGCGCTGTGAGGCGCACCGGCCAGTATTCAGATCGAATAGACCTCCGCCGGCGCCACACCAACGGCAATGGAAGGCATTCTCGTTAGCGGATCCATTTATTGATCGCCGGCCAAGAGGGGGAATAGGACCACACGTCCAATGCTTACCCGTGAGTGTTGGTCTCCGTCGGTATTCGGGGCTAGATGTAGTGGTGAACGTGGCCCGGGAGATACCGAGAGTCTTGCAGATGCCGCGATGGAGTTGCTGTGGCCATCGTAGAGGGCCTGGCCCATTGCCACGTTCTTGCGCGACTCGAAAAGCCGTGGCTGGTCACCCTGCCTCCCTCACGCTCGAGCAGGAGCTAAGCCTGCCATGACCCGCTCTCTCTCTAGGGCTTCGTCCAAATCGGGCAAGGGCGTCGAAAATGTGAAAGATCGGCTTCCCGCAGCTGGTTGTCGTGTCGATCTGCTCGGTCAACGAGCGGAATCCGATCTCCCGCTCGTCGAGGGACATCGCCAGCTCGATCACGTGCGCAAGCGACCGAGCAACCCGCCAGGCGCCACACGATCAAGGTGTCTGCTCGCTCAGATGGTCGAGCGCTTGCGAGAGTCACTAGCGGAATCGGAATTTAGTCGGTACCACTCGGAGCAGCACGGAATCCTGGTCGACGGCGTGAGTGGGCATCAGATCATGCTGTTGCCCCGGTCTCGTCAACACGAGGCATCAGCTGAAGCATCGGTGCCGCCGCCGTTCGAGCTGCGTGGGGATGCTGCGGAGGAAGGCATCTACGATGAAGCCTTCCCATCGTCGCCCACGGCCCTCTCGCAGAATGCCGGCCGCCTGCTTGGGCGACATCCCTTTCCGGTATGGGCGGTCGCTCGTCATGGCGTGATAACTATCGGCTACGGCGATGACTCGTGCCCCAAACGGGATGTCATGCTCCCGCAAGCGGTGTGGATAGCCTTCTCCGTTCCAGGACTCGTGATGGTGCCGGACGATTGCCGAGCCTCGCCCGAAGTCGGGGTAGCTCTCGAGCAGATCAGCTCCCTTGTCAGGATGCTGCTGCATGATTTTTGACCCCTCGTCGGTGAGCTTGCCCGTCTTTCGAAGAACGTCGTCGGGCACGCCAATCTTGCCCGATGTCGTGGAGACGAGCAGCCATGATCGTGAGGGCGACATCGGGGCCGTGCATCCCCAGTTCCTTCAGGATGCTCTTCGTATGTTCCGTCACGCGACGGGAGTGGCCTCCCGTGTACGGGTCACGAAGATCAACCGTATCCGCCATATGCCCGAGAAGCAGCTGCGTGCCGTCCTGCAGCTCCATGTTGCGCTTGCTGGTCACATAGACGAGAAAGATCGGTACGGCGAGCAGCGCAACCGACCAGAGCGCCTGCCGCGCGGCGATTGCGCCGAGCATGCCGATCACATACTGTCCCGCCTCCAGGACGCCGACGCCTTTCACGACTGAGCGGATGATTGTTCGAGACGGTTCCCCCGTTATAGGATGCAGGAGCAGCGGGGAGGTCAAAACGTCGCCCGTCCACAGGAAAGCGGCTACGCCGACTAGCGCGCACGGGTAGAGGTTGCCGGCAAATAAGGGCAGGTGCACGATGAGCGAGGCGAGGGCCACAAGAATCGTCCAGCGACCCACTTGGGTAGCAATATCGCAGGGATAGAGGCCGCGCGGCCGGCGCAAAAGTATCTCGGCGATTGCAACGCCGGCAAGAGCACAAAGGCCTGCCGGGCCGGGAGGCAGAAGAACCGCCACGGACGTTCTTCTTCAGCTTGGCTCTGTTTTCTAGCTGCGGCACAATGATCCTGGCGGAGAAGTTCCTGAGCCGCGAGTAGTCCCAGGATGCTGCAAACGCGCGCGCTGTTGGTCGACATCGGCTATCCGGAACTCCGGCATGATGCTTCAATGCGGTCGCTTTGAGGGGATGGGACTCCTCTCGTTCCGTTCATGGTCGATCGTCGCCTGGCGCCCTGACTGCCGCTCTCCATCCCATGCGCATCGAGGTGGAGAGACGGGTATGGGCATGGAATCAAAGCGTACGAAGCGCGGCGCGCGCACTATTGAGTCCTGCGGCGTCCGCGGCCGGTCCATGTCTTGCAGCATCGAGTGCCGGAGGAACCGGAAGCGGGGCTGGCCGGTGGCGCGTCGGCAGCTCTACGCTCTCCCGCGTGGGGAAGATCGTAGCATCAAACGAGACGGCTGCCGGGTCGACGAGACAGGTGAAACAGAGGAGAGCTGAATGCATGGGGAGACGACACCACATCCCAGCCACGGCGCGAGAATTGGCGGCGCGACTGAGCCGCTGCGAAGGCCACAGAATTCCGACTGTGGGACCGGCCAGCACTTTCGAAAGGAAAGGAACCCGAGAAATGACCGTTGTCACAAAGAGTAGTGTCCTCGATCGTGTCGTCGAGCTTCTCGGCGACGAAGCCAAAACACTCCTCGATTACGAATCTCACACCATCTCGAAGCAGCAGCTTCACCTGCCGGGCTCGGACTTCGTCGACCGCATCTTCCTGTCCGGGGATCGGAGTAACGCCACAGTGCGCAATCTGCAAATGATGTTCGACCACGGACGCCTTGGTGGCTCCGGCTATCTCAGCATTCTTCCTGTCGATCAGGGGGTCGAGCACAGCGCAGGTGCCAGCTTCGCGCCCAACCCCGACTACTTCGATCCTGCATGTATCGTTGAGCTTGCCATTGAGGGTGGCTGCAATGCCGTGGCCTCCACGCTCGGGGTCCTCGGGATCGTCAGCCGCAGATATACCCACAAGATCCCCTTCATCGTGAAGCTCAACCACAATGAGCTGCTCAGCTACCCCAACAAGTACGACCAGATCATGTTCGCGAGCGCCAAGCAGGCATGGAATATGGGAGCCGTCGGGGTCGGGGCGACGATCTACTTCGGCAGCCCCGAGAGCTCTCGACAGATCGTGGAAGTGAGCCAGTGGTTCCAGGCTGCCCACGAGCTGGGGATGTTCACCATCCTTTGGTGCTATGTGCGCAATTCTGCGTTCAAGAAAGACAAAGACTACCAGGTGGCGGCCGACTTAACGGGTCAAGCGAATCATCTCGGCGTAACCATCGAGGCCGACATCATCAAGCAGAAGCTGCCGGAGACCAACAATGGCTACGGAGCCCTCAACCAGGGCGGAACGACGTACGGGGCTACCGATGAGAAGGTTTACACGCAACTCACGACCGATCACCCCATCGATCTGTGCCGGTACCAGGTTGCCAACTGCTACCTGGGGCGTATTCCGCTCATCAACAGTGGCGGCGCCTCTGGCAAGGACGACCTGGCTGAGGCGGTGCGCGCGGCGGTGATCAATAAGCGAGCCGGGGGCAGCGGCCTCGTCGTCGGGCGAAAGGCGTTCAGCAGGCCCATGAAAGAAGGGATTGAGCTTCTGACAATGGTGCAGGACGCCTACCTCTGTAAGGACATTTTCGTCGCCTAGGTCTCCAACACAAGACGGACACCGAGGAAAGGGGCATGAAAGGGTCAAAGACTCCGCACGGTATTGTCATCGGCGGCGCCAGGTACCTGGCTATAGAAATTAATGAGATTGCCATCCGGGTCACGGAAATAGATCGACCGATTACCCCATTCCTGGGTGCTGGGTGGTTTGACCCACGCGATATCCTTTCGCTGCAATCGCGCGTACTGTTGGTCGACATCGGACACTCGGAACTCCAGCATGATGCTCCGATTGTGTCCGATCTCAGAGCACCGGGTGCCTCTCGCTCGACGCCCTGGGTGCCCCAGAGCGAGAGCGTTCCGGCTTCGGTCGGGAACTCCGCGTATTGGTCACTGAGCCGCGGCTCGATCTGTAGAAGCTCGCCGTAAAAGGTGCGCAACTTGTCGAGGTTGTTGGTCACGATGCAACTATGGGTTAGGATCACGGCTTGACTCGCTCGATTTTAACGTATAGCGCGGAAAGAGATGGCTCGCCGAACGCTTGTCTCCGATCAGCGTTCCGCACAGCGGATAGTTCAGAGTAAAGCTCCTCCCATCATTGGCCATGTCGCATGTCGGTGTCGTCGCACCCCGGCTACCTGCATCAAGGATCTCAACGGCACTGATTAAGCAGGCTAAATATACGGCGGCGGCGCGGGCCTCCTTAAGAGGGTGCCCCTTCCGTTTTCGAAAAAGGCCCGGTTTCACTGTCTAACTGCGGTGGCCGACGGTCGCAGGGCCCCACATGTGACGCTCGGCCCACCGCGTTGAAACAGGTCCTGAAACTACAAGGGACACCATTTCAAAACAGGCCTGACGCTACGGGGGCCGCCCCGGCATAATAAATCCGACTAAATTAGTAGGAATTGCGGGATACGGTGATACGGTTCTCAACTCGTGGTGAGTACGGACTTCGAATGATGATCGACCTAGCCAGGTTGTGCGGCCGCAGTCCATTGTCGCTCTCCGAAATCGCGAAACACGAAGTTCTCCAGGTTTCGCACCTGGATCAGCTGGCCAGCAAGCTCCGCAAGGCCGGACTCATTTCGAGCCGGCGGGACGCTCACGACTAGTACGAGTTGACGCGGGTGCCTGGAGACATGTCGATCGACGTATATCGCAAGATGAATGTGAGCGCGTAGAGCTTTGAGGAGACTTTTAGAAGATATGGAGTGGGTCAAGGTCGCGGAGACGGCCGAGATCGGGCCTGAAAGCGGTCTGCGGGTTGAAATTGACGAGTATCCCGTCGCCATCTGGAATATCGGAGGCGCATTCTACGCCACGGATGACATGTAGCGTGACCCTATGGTTCATGGACCCGAGTATAACGGCGCGAGTTTCGAAAGTGTAACCGAACGACAACTGTGCATCGGCCATGTGGCCGATCCTGACATACGGCACGGACGTCGGTGCAAGCTCGAGAGTCGTACCGGGCGAGCTCTCGAGCCTCTATCTGGCTCCTCGACATCGGTTCCCCGCCTTGCCCCTCCCCTCTGATCGGGGCAAAGACTCAAGGGCACCGCGAGTAGGTCACAGTCAGAAGGTGTTGACCCACTGGGAGTTGCGGCGCCTGCCGTACGGCCTCTATATCTTGGGAAAGGTGCACTTCGCCAACGAAGAAAGGTCAGCAAGAAAGGAAGGCAGCTATGGAGAACCGGCATCGAACCAGTCTCTCCAATGTGCTCGTCATCGGGTCAGGTGGCGCCGGCTTGCGTGCCGCCATCGCAGCCCACATGGCGGGGTGCGAGGTCACGATTGTTGGGAAACGACAGCGCAAAGATGCGCACACAGTCCTTGCCGCCGGCGGGATCAATGCCGCGCTGGGAACGGTTGATCCTGAGGATAGCTGGGAACAACACTTTGTCGACACCCTTGAAGAAGGGTATTTCCTGTCTCATCCTCGAACCGCCGAAATTCTGGCCCGTGATGCGCCATCCGCAGTCCTCGAGCTTGCTGACTGGGGATGCCCATTTGCCCGGACATCCACCAATGAACTGGATCAGCGGTTTTTCGGAGCGCACACCTATCGTCGCACCTGCTATGCCGGTGACTATATCGGACGGGCGATGCTGTACACGCTGGCTGATAAGGCGGTTGAGTTGGGTATTCCCGTGCATGAGCAGCAGTATGTGTCGCGCTTACTGGTCCATGATGACATCTGTTTTGGTGCACTGACCTTTGACCTCAACTCCGGCCAGCGCACGGTCTATGAGGCCGACGCGGTCATCCTCGCCACAGGAGGCCATACGCGTCTCTGGCGCAGAAGCTCTTCCCGGCGCGATGAAAATACGGGCGATGGAATGTACCTGGCGCTCCACGCAGGTTGTGCCCTGTCTGATATGGAGTTAGTGCAATTCCACCCGACGGGAATGGTCTGGCCAGAAGAGATGGCAGGCACCCTTGTCACCGAAGCGATACGCGGAGAAGGGGGTCGCCTGTACAACCGGCTGGGTGAGCGATTCATGCAGCGCTACGACCCTGAACGCATGGAACTCTCCACGCGTGACCGCGTGGCTCTCGCCAATTACACGGAGATCATCGAAGGTCGCGGTGGTCCACACGGCGGTGTCTTCCTGGATATCAGCCATCGCAGCAAAGCGTTCATCCTGGAGAAAATACCTCGCATGTACCGGCAATTCCGGAAGCGGAGATGCTGGATATTTCCCGTCAGCCGATGGAAGTTGCGCCAACCGCCCACTATTCAATGGGTGGGGCGGTGGTCGAGCCGGAGACGCAGGCAACTGCCGTTGAAGGGCTCTATGCCGTTGGGGAGGTGACTAGCGGACTTCATGGCGCGAACCGTCTTGGAGGGAACTCCCTCACTGAGACCGTCGTCTTTGGCAAGAGGGTAGGGGAAGCAGCTGCTGCGTACTCTCAGTCGCGCGAAACGCGGGTACGCTCCAGGACAACGGTTACAGCCGCCCACGATGATCTCAACGCGCTGCTTTCCACGGGGGATGAATTAGCTCGGCCGCTCCAACGTGCGCTGCGAGATACCATGTGGGAATGCTGTGGAGTGGTGCGCAGTGAAGAGCGTCTGCACCAGGGTCTCGAAAAAGTGAGAGAGGTAAAAGACGTCGCAGCCAGGGTCGACGTACGTCCCAGCGCGGAAGGATATCAGGACCTTGCGCAAGCACTTGACCTGCGTTCATCTCTTCTCGCAGCTGAGGTCACCATCCAGGGCGCGATTGAGCGCTGCGAGAGTCGAGGAGCTCACCAACGTTCTGATTACCCCCATCTTGATCCTGTGCTTCAGGTCAATATTGTCGTCACTCAGGCCGAAGATTCGCTGTTGTTTTCGACGAGAGTCGTGCCCGAGGTACCTGATTACTTGCAAAAGTGGATAAGCGAGACCAGGACAACCTGCATGACAGGCGGGCTACTTGAATAGCGGTTGGAGTTGAGGCGGTCCGCTGTCACTACTAGTGACAGCGGACCACCTCAAGTGCCGATGATCCGGACCACGGTATCAGTTCGCCGGATCGTGACGCCCTCACACCAGACGAAGGCGCTGAGGGTGGACATCTCCGTCAGCGGCTTGTGCGCACCAGCTGAAAGGGCACGGTCTGCGCGAGGGTGAAAGCCGTCATAGCCCCTGTCGCGTGTGGATCATACGCGAATCGTGAGGAATCCAGACCGCGACCTGACCAACGCCAACCCGGTCTCGGGACCGTACCTCCGGTAGAGATGAGCCGGGGACTCGACCAGCATGACCTCCAGCGTCGGTCAGATATGGGCTTCGATCAGATGGCCGCACCCGACGTTACGAGCCTTGTTGAGCGCTACTATCATTCCCCTCGGGCTGGTGTGTGTACTTCTCACCGGCTTCTTGAGCTGTGCACAACAGGACCACGGGCTGGCCCACGTGTGCGCTCGCCACCGCCTCTACGGGGATGTAGAGATGGCTTGCCCTGATGCCCAAAAAACCGCCACAATCCACTGTGAAATAGAAACTGACGGGGGAACCGAGCGAGGCTGATTGATCCTCTACAACCCCTCCGACAACGCCGATCTTCTTGCCGTCGCTTCCCTTGACCGTTTTGAAAATGTCCAAGTCACCCGCGCTGAACCTTCCGGCGCACGCCCTATGCACGCCGCCTTCGCCTCCAGCCTGCTCCGAAAGGGACCACCTCCTGGCTAGGTCACATCAGGCCGCCTCCCGCTGAAAGACCTCGGCGATGTCTTCCACCGACAGACCCTTTGTTTCGGGGAGAAACTTGGCAACAAAGATAATTGCAAGCACCGCGAATCCGGCGAACGACACCATGACCCACGCTAGGCCGACTCCCTTGTTCCATACCGGGAACACCTCGATCAGAGCAAAGTTCGCCAGCCAGTCGGCGGTTGCGCCGATTGAAGCTGCCCGGCCACGGACCGCAGTGGGGAACACTTCACCCTGAATTAACCAGCCCGTGCCGCCGACCCCGATCGCGAACGCGGCGATGAACAGGTCAAGCCCAACCATAAGAACGATGAGCCTGGTCACGCCGGTCAGATACGTCAGACTGAATGCCGAGACAAGCATGAAGACTGCCATTCCTACATAACCGCCCATGGACAACACACGGCGGCCAATGCGATCGATATACCGGAAGCCAAAATAGGTGGCTGCCACATTTACCGAGGCAAGTATGATGGTGACCTCTATGCCCGCGATGGTCGAGTTGACCACGGTGCCACCGCTGCCGAAGTACTTGCTCAGTATGCGAGGACCATAGTAGAAGGGCACGTTGATACCCGTTATCTGCTGAAAAACGAAGAAGGCGGAAACCACCATCAGGGCTCGCTTGACCCCGGGAGTCCATTGGCTTTTCTTCGCCGTCTGACGCTGCTTGTCTTCCGCGGCTAAGGCGTCCGCGGTGCGCTTTATTTGGTCCGTCGACACGTCGAATCCGAACATGCTGAGCGCCCTCTTCATATCGTCGTAGCGCCCTTGTCGTAACAACCATCTCGGCGATTCAGGCATTTGGGCCCGGAGAACCAGGCCGACAAGCGCTGGAAGGGCGCCCAAGCCGAGTATCAGCCTCCAGTCAACAGTCGTAGCTCCATGGGGGGCTATCTTAAGGATCGCCAGAGCGACGATATAGGAGACAAGGATGCCAACGGTAATCATCCATTGCTGCAGAATGCTCAGCTCCCCTCGCTTCGCCTTCGGGGCGTATTCCGCGATGTATGCGGTCGCGATCGCGGAGTCGGCGCCGATCGCGAGCCCGATCAACGTGCGGGCGGCCAGCAGAACATCCAAGTTCCAGGCCACCGCGGATAAGATCGCACCCACCGCATAGATGCCGGCGTCAGCAACCAGCAGCCACTTTCGACCGAAGCGGTCAGTGACTGGTCCGGCAATGAGGGCGCCGACGGCGGCGCCCAGCGAGGTCCCGGCCACCAGGTATCCGAGGGTGAAGCTGTTCAAATGATAGGGAACGAAGTTCAACGCCGAGCCAATATTTGACGTATCGTAGCCAAACAAAAACCCGCCAAGCGTCGCAAGAAGTGTCAGTTGCCAATAGAAGGAGGTCGGAATGTGCAAGTCCAGCTCGGAGAGCACATCGCCGTCCCCGCCTTGACTCTGTTCCTGGCTTTTATCTTGCTCCGTCGTCATCACATTGCCCTCCGACTATAGATACGGGTCTCGCCTTCCATCACTGTGTCGACCAAGGGAGTGGGCATGGCGAATATCGTGCCGCTGTCGAGACACATGATGTAAACGTCGTCCCATCGTGGTTACTAAGCAGCTTCGCTTTCATTCTTGCCTCCCCAGGCAGACCGCCCCGACAGCACGTCGACCGCGATGTCGTAGCGGCGCTCCTCTCCCGGCTGGAGCATGGGCAGCGTCCCGCGCTTGACGGCCTCCGCGCGACCTTCCATCGTGCGGCAATTGGTCGGCTCCAGACCTAGCACGTACGTCCCCTGACCCAGTTGTCGCCATTCACCCATCCAGGGCAGTTGGTCCTTGCGGAAGCGCAACCGCAGGCCCAATCCACCATCGAGGCGATCATTCACGCAGGCGGCGGTCGTGTACCCATTCTCGTCCGGGCGGAGGTCAAGGACGAAGACTTGCTCGCTGAATCCCTGTTGAGGCGCCACGAAACGATCGTACACCTCTAGACCCTTGCGAGCCTCGTCGTCGCGGGGGTGCACCTCGAGCGGGTCCACGAGTAGGCGTGCGCCGTCGTCGAGCAGCGGGAAGCCGGGATTCATATGGAAAAGGATCATGTGTCCTTCTTCCCGCCATCCTTCGTTGCGCACCACGTTCTCGATGCGCAAACACGTGCCGCCGAGCTGGGTTTCGATGCGTCTGCGCAGGGTCATATCCTCTCCGAAGACCCGGCTCTCGCGTACTGTACCCTCTATCCAGAACAAGCACTCCTCGTCCTGCCACGTTGCCCCCCACGTCACATCTTCGGCCGGTAGATTGCCCACGCGTCCGTGCATAGTGAAGTTATCATCCCCGATCTGGCATGGCGGCCCGAAGTTGCGCAGGCCACACGTGGTGATCAATCCACCGACGAACGAGCGCAGAAAGCCGTTGCGTTCCGGCTCGTAAAATTGCGGGCCGACAATGCCATTACGTGAGTACCAGCAGAGCGATCGCCCATTGAAGCTAATGTGCGGGATATCGAGGCAGCGGTCGGGCAGGACGGTGAAGATTAGCCCGGCGCCGGTGGTAACGCGCAGAGCGCGCACGCCCATGGCCAACCCGCGGAGAGCACGCATGGTTCGATCCCTGCAATCTGGTCAAGTCGCCCTACTCGTTGGAGCAATTCCTCCCGGCTATAGGTACGGCCATATAACTCCGCCATGATGCCCTCCTTTGCCACGTTCTACCCCCCCCCCGGGGCCTCCTTCTTCCTTCCTTCACCGCGATAGCGATCTCGCCAGTGAGCTGTCTGTCCACGTCAGCCTCATCGTGCATTTCCACGCAGATAACGGTCAATAGGCTCTCCACCCCACGCCAAAGACGGGGTCAATACCCACTGCGCCGATCCGTCCGGCGCGACTAGTGGGTCGCTTGTCTTGGTCATAGTCGTTGCTTCACGCTGCCGGCCGGATACGGAAGCACGCATGTCAAAGGCCTCTGCGTAGCCGGTCGTAGCGTTTAGCCACCCGAGTGCGCAGAATCGCGCTGCGGCGCTTAGGGAGGCGTTCCAACTACTCGGGCGTGATCATTCCCATCCGGATGGCGTACTTCACGAGGTCCGTACGATCATGCACGCCCAGCTTCCGCATGATATTGGCACGATGCTTCTCCACGGTCTTGACCGAGATGAGGAGCTGAGAGGCGATGGCCTGGTTGATCAGGCCTTCCGCTACAAGCTGGAGTACCTCCCGCTCCCGCTCCGTGAGCAGATCTTCTCCACTCCGATCGATCCGCATCCGGTAGTCGTCGAGCATCATGCCAGCAATGGCAGGCGAGATGTAGCTCTGGCTCTGGGCAGCCGCCTTCACCGCCTCCACCAGCTCGGTCCCGGCCGAGCGCTTCAACACGTAGCAGGCGGCGCCGACCTTCGCAATCTGCACGAGATATTCCCGACTCTCATGTGTGGTCAGGATGACCACCTTCACATCGGGGAACCGGCGTTTGATCTGGAGCGTGGCATCGGCCCCATTCAGTCTGGGCATGGCGATATCCATGATGACCACGTCGGGCCGTAATCGCTCGACCAACTCGAGCGCCTGACGGCCGTCCTCAGCCTCGCCAATCACGGCGATTCCAGACCGAGGATCCAGCACCAGGCGCAATCCTTCGCGAAATATGGCATGGTCATCGACCAGGAGCACGCGGACATCAGCTTCGACAGGCGTGTCCGCTCCGGCGATGCGCTCTTCATCGGCTACGATCGGACTCTCTCCTTGCATCGGCGCCACGAGAACGACCCGTGTCCCCTGGACTGGGGTCGTCTCGATGGTCAGCTCCCCGCCGAGGAGCGCAGCGCGTTCTCGCATCCCATGGAGACCAAGACCACCCTGCCAGTTTGGACAAGCCACGTGATTGGGGTCGAAGCCCTGGCCGTTATCTTCGACGACCAACTCGACCGCAGCATTTCGCATGGAGATGTACACATGGATCCATTTGGCAGCAGCGTGTTTGCAGGCGTTGGTGAGCGCTTCCTGTGTAATCCGGAAGAGCGCCATCTCGACCTCTGGTATCAGGCGTTCACCGACTACCGGCCCAGCGGTGACCTCCACCGGCACGCCGTAGACTTGTGTGTACTCGGCGCCCAGTGCTTCGAGGGCGGCCACCAGACCAAGAGCGTCGAGGATGGGGTCACGCAACGTGTAGGCGAGAACACGGACCCCATGCAGAGTGCGTTTGGCAATGAAACGGATTCGCTCAAACTCGGACATCCGTCCCTTGGGCAGCACTGGGACACGTGACTCCAGGAGATCTAGGTTGACGAGCAAAGTGGAGAGCGCCTGGACCGTCTCGTCGTGGAGCTCACGGGCGATCCGCTTGCGCTCATCTTCCTGCGCCTGGAGCACCCGGCTTGTCAACTGCCGGGCGTAGCGCGCCCGTTCTCCCTCAGCTCGTTTCCGCTCAACCCCCGCAGCCAGCATGTGGGCGACAGCTTGAAGAAAATGGACGTCAACGCGGGTGAAACTGCGGCGGCTCTTGCTGTGCGCACCCAATGTGCCAAAGGGACGGCAATGTCCCTGGATGCTGACGTTCACGCCGCTGACAACCCCGTGTTCGACAAGCAGTGTAGGTCTGCTGAAGCGCGTCTCCGTGCGCAGGTCTTGAACGACCACCGGCCCTTGCGAAACGATCGTATAGCCGGCCTGGGAGTCGGTCCCCGCTCCCACCGTGGCGTATCCTACGAGCCCTGCCCTCCAGCCCACACCCGCACGAAGAAGCAGGCGGTTCTCCTCCGGTAGCAGTTCCAACACCTGGCAGTACTCCGCCCCGAGGGGTTGAGCGACCAGCGTGACGGCCTCGTCGAACAACGCCGACAGATCGTCGTTCGCCAGGGCGAATTGCCCGAGCTCGGCAACCGCCGCCTGTTGCCGAGCTCGGGCTCGAAGCTCGTCCTCTACCCGCTTGCGCTCGGTGATGTACTCAACAGGGAGACGGGCCTGCGATGGCTGGAGGATGCGCTGACGTATTCGTGCTTCTCGCCCCAGTTCGCTTTTCTCGAGGCTGCTTCAATATGAGGCGGTTGAACAGACGGATGCACGATGCCAGTCAGGGTCCTGCTTCCCATATCCGTGTCGAAAGGCGCAGCAAATGTCGCCAGGTAGTGGGGTTTCAACGCTGACTTAAACCCGTGTTCGGGTGCCACACAGGCGCGCAGACCGGCATAGGCGTAACAACTACATAGGCGGGCTCAGCAC
>QHBP01000134.1:25434-26494 GCA_003244175.1 Chloroflexota bacterium
GGGGGGCGGCAAAAGCCGCCCTCCGCCACAACTCCGGAAAGAAGGTAGACGATGAACAGGCTCTTCAGATGGATGGAAGGAGTGATCGAGATCATTACCTGGGTGGTTGGCGAGGTCCTAGGATTGCAACCGGACCCAATCCGCGTTCCTATCGAGGCCGAAAGGGACCCGTTCCCTAATGCCGGTTCTGCTTCGAGGCAAGCATGGCGGTAGGCATCGCGGGGCGTCGCTTGCAGATCGCGGTAATCGATAGAGGATTGAGAAGCGGATGGCACATATTGTGCGCAGGATCCAGATCGGCTGCACACCCCGGGCGGCCTGGGACCTGCTGATCGATCTCGATCGTCTCCCGGACTGTGCTACCCCTTTCGTGAAGGCGCACGGTGCGACGCACAGGCCACTGCGTATCGGCGAGACGATCCGGCAGACCATTCGAGTCGTCGGCCGCGACGTGGAAGTCGACTGGCGTGTGGTTGACGTGAAGCCGCTTCTCGAGATGGTCTATCAGGCGACCTGCGTCACTGGTAGCCGCCTGTACATGAAGCAGAGGGTGATCTCAACCGGCAATGACTGCCAGCTTGAAGTTGAGCTGGACTACCAACCGCCTAAGCAGCTCATCGGGAAGGCCCTTAGCCAGACCTATGTCGAACGTCGCATCGAACGCGAGACAGCGTGCTCGCTGCACAACCTCAGGGATCTTCTGGAGGGGGACACCCACTTCGTGGACCCGGCTGGAGCGGAGCTGACACAAACCGCCCGGGACACGCAACGAGTGTCAGGAGCCGTGCACAGCGGAGATGCCGGGGAACTCGGGGACGACCTGCCGTGAAACCGGAGCCGACATGAGCTGTCTGAACTGCGGAGACGAATGTGATAGGGGTGGAGGGTGAGCGCGGCGCCTCACCGACCTAGAAGTAGTAGCTCATGAGGAGAGAACACCGATGACCCTACTGCCCGTTGCACTTGGAATTCTGATCTTGCTGATCCTAACGGTAGCGTCCTCCAGCGTCCGGATCGCGAAGGAGTACGAGAGAGCGGTCGTCTTCCGGCTCGGTCGCCT
>QHBP01000190.1 GCA_003244175.1 Chloroflexota bacterium
TACGTCGACAAGGCGGATCGCGTCGGGATTCAGGCCGGCGATCTTGCCGACCCGGCTGTGGTGCGGAGCAAGCTGGAACAAATCCTCCCTGCCAAGAATGAAAGATTGGCCTCCTACGGCCTTCCTCCCATGGGGCTCGACGATCTGGTTGCGCGCGCGGACACCTGGAGATCACGGCACGGTCTTCGCATTGTCGATCACGTGGACCTCGTCGCCGGCGCGCTGGAGCGAGGCGAGACCATCTTGCTGGAGGGCCAGCTCGGCGCGTTGCGCGATCTGGACTGGGGTACGTATCCATACGTCACCTCCTCCACAACCATTGCCGGGGGCGGCGCCGTGGGCGGCGGCATTCCTCCGATGCGCATCACGGATGTCGTCGGGGTCGTCAAGGCCTACACCACGGCTGTGGGAGCCGGGCCCTTGCCGAGCGAGCTTCACGGCGAAGAGGCAAACGATCTCAGGAAACGAGGTCGCGAGTTCGGCGCCACGACGGGCCGTCCCCGGCGTGTCGGGTGGTTCGACGCCGTAGCGGCACGTTACGCTTGCCTGCTCAACGGCTTCTCCCGGCTGGCGGTCACCAAACTGGACGTCTTGGACGGCATGCCGTCACTGCGCATCTGCACAGCCTACGAGATCGACGGCGTTTCTTATCACACAGTGCCCGCCACCTCGTTGTTGGAGCACGCGACACCTCTGTACGAGGAGATGAGCGGGTGGGACGCGCCTACCTCGCGCGCTCCGACCNNGACCTGGTCGGAGCTACCGGAGGCGGCCCGACAATACCTGGAGCGCATTGAGTCCCTCGTCGGCGCACCCATCGACATCGTTTCCGTCGGCCAGGCACGAGACGAGACCATCATCAGCTCTCGACTTGAAGCGGCCTCGCCCGCCCTGAGACAATAAGCTCCAGGGAAACGAGTAGACTGGCGACTGCGGACAGCGACCTCACGCCGGTGCAAGGTGAGGACGTAAGGCCGGTCGAAAATCCTTCCCGACAGTCTCTCTGCGAATCGACCCGGGAGTAGCAGGGAATGGGTTTGCCGGCCATTACACCGGCCTGGAGCCTGACTTCTGCCGGCTCCTCTGAGTGAGCGGTCACGTTAATGTGGGTGGTACCGCGGGAGTTCACGTCTCGTCCCATACATTTTGGGGCGATTTTTTTGTTTTGTTGGAGGGCGTCGATGTTCAAGCCCGTGCCGAAAGACTTCAACGTGCCGCAGCTGGAGCATGAGGTGATCGACTTCTGGCGCAAGCACGATGTGCAGCGGCGTTATTTGGATCGGAATCGTAACGCCTCGGAGCGTTTTTCTTTCTTCGACGGTCCCATCACGGCAAACGGCGTCATGGGCGTTCATCACGCCTGGGGCCGCACCTACAAGGACGTCTGGCAGCGCTACAACACCATGCTGGGCAAGAAACAGAGGTACCAGAATGGTTTCGATTGCCAGGGTTTGTGGGTCGAGGTCACAGTTGAGCGTGAGCTCGGTTTCACGTCGAAAAAAGACATCGAGCGATACGGCATTGCCGAGTTTGTGCGCAAGTGCAAGGAGAGCGTCTTCAATTTTGCCGACATCATCACGCGCCAGTCGCAACGCCTCGGTCAGTTCATGGACTGGCAGAACTCGTACCTCACGCTGTCGGACCAGAACAACTTCACGATCTGGCATTTTCTGAAGCAATGCCACGAGCGCGGGCTGCTCTACCAGGGTACCGATGTCATGCCGTGGTGTACGCGCTGCGGCACGGGTTTGTCCGAACATGAGATCGTCACCGATGGCTACCGGGACGTGACTCACACCTCGGTGTACGTGCGCTTGCCCATCGTCAACCGGCCGCACGAGTTTCTCCTTGTGTGGACGACAACTCCGTGGACCTTGACCTCAAACGCAGCGGTCGCACTCAATCCCAAGCTGCGGTACTTGGAAGTGCGACATGACGGGGACACGTACTATCTCGCCGAAGGAGCCGTCTCGGCTCTGCGGGGTTCCTACGAAGTGATTCGTACCGTGCCCGGCTCGGCGCTCCTGGGCTGGCATTACGAGGGTCCATTCGACGAGCTACCTGCCGCCGAAGGAGCGGAGCACGTCGTCATCGCGTGGGACGAGGTAGCGGCCGACGAGGGCACCGGACTCGTCCATATTGCGCCTGGTTGTGGCAAAGAGGATTTTGCGCTAGGCAAACAGTACGGGCTGAAAGTCATAGCGCCTCTCGACCAGGCCGGCTTTTATGCTGACGGCTTCGCACGGCTGACGGGTCGCAACGTGCACGACGTGACCGAAGACATCGTGGACGAGCTTAAAAGCAAAGGAATGCTGTACCGGGCGCAAGCGTACACCCACCGGTACCCGACGTGTTGGCGCTGTGGGACCGAGCTTGTTTTTCGACTCGTCGGCGAATGGTTCATCTCCATGGAACCGCTGCGACAGCCAATGATGGAAGTTGTACGCAAGATCCAGTGGATTCCCTCGTATGGGCTCGAACGCGAGCTCGATTGGCTCCGCAATATGAGCGATTGGATGATCTCAAAGAAGCGGTATTGGGGTCTCGCGCTCCCGTTCTGGCTGTGTCCGAACCAGCATCTCCAGATCATCGGGGGAAAACGGGAGCTTGCCGAGAAAGCGATCTCGGGACTCGACGAGCTCGAGTCGCCGCACCGTCCCTGGATCGACAACGTCAAGCTCGCGTGTCCGGAGTGCGGACAGGTGGCGGAGAGAATCCCCGAGGTGGGCAATCCGTGGCTAGACGCCGGCATTGTGCCGTTCTCGACTACGGGATACAACACGGACCCGGACTACTGGCGACGATGGTTTCCCGCCGACTTCATCACGGAGAGCTTCCCCGGTCAGTTCCGCAACTGGTTCTACTCGCTTCTGGCGATGAGCACGGTGCTGGAGAACACGAATCCATTTGATACGGTCCTCGGCTACCAGCTGGTCCGCGCCGGAGACGGACGAGAGATGCACAAGAGCTGGGGCAACGCTCTCGACTTCGATGAGGAAGCGGACCGGGCGGGAGCGGACATCATGCGCTGGCTGTTCTGCCAGCATAATCCGGCCACCAACGTGAACTTCGGATGGGAATCGCTGGACGGTGTGAAGCGCCGGCTGCTCGTCCTGTGGAATACCTACTCGTTCTTCGTGACGTACGCAAACCTTGACGGTTGGGAGCCGGGACAGCCGGCTCCCGCGGTGAGGGAGCGTCCCCTACTGGATCGCTGGGTGCTTGGCCGGCTGCACCAGCTCACGCTGGACGTGCGCTCGGGATTGGATGCATACGACGCCATGGGACCAAGCCGTGCCGTGGACGGCTTCATCGAGGAACTCTCGACGTGGTATGTACGCCGCAGCAGACGACGCTTTTGGAGAGCCGAGAACGACGGAGATAAAGCGGCAGCATACGCCACTCTGTACGAGTGTCTGACGATCCTGACGAGGCTGATCGCACCCTTCATGCCGTTCCTTGCCGAGTCCCTGTATCAGAACCTAGTCAGCGGGATAGCCGAGAGAGCCGCAGACAGCGTCCATCTCACGGACTTTCCCGTCGCCGACGCGGCTCAGATAGATGTCGGACTGCTCGAGGCTATGTCTCTGGTGCAGCAGATAGTGACGCTTGGCCGCGCCGCCAGAGACCGGGTAAATGTCGGGGTACGGCAACCACTTGGCCGCATGTACGTCAAACTTCCGGATGACGCGATCGAGAGCGACGTGCTGCACCTACAAGAGTTGCAAGGCTTGATTCTCGACGAGCTGAACGTGAAGTCTCTCGAGCTGGTCGGCAACGAAGACACGTTTGTCACATATGGCATTCGGCCGAATCTTCCGGTGCTGGGGCCCCGCTTCGGCAAACGCATGCCCGCCGTGCAAACGGCGCTGGAACAACTCGAGGCGGCTAGGGTCGCTTCCGACGTGCAGGCCGGCAAACCGGTGCACCTGGGTGTTGACGGTGCGGAAGTCGTGTTGGCGCCCGAAGAGATCCTTGTGTCCGCGCAAGAGCATGCAGGCTATGCGGCAATGGCATCGGGCGGAATCCTGGTAGCGCTGGATACCGAGCTCACCGACGATCTCATCATGGAGGGATACGCTCGACAGGTGGTTCGTCACATCAACAGCTGGCGCAAAGATGCAGGCCTAGAGATCGATGACCGCATTCACCTGCGATATCGAGCCACACCGGAGCTCACCGTCGCAATCCGCCTGCACTCTGAATACATCTGCCGAGAGACGCTGGCCGTATCCGTCGGAGAGAATAGTTTTTTGGAGACCGGCCATCGATTCGCGGCGAGCTTCGGAGAACAAACACTCGAGATCGAGCTGAATCGCGCGCTATAGCGAGTCGTGGTAGCCGTCAGGCAGTCGTGCGGTCCCAGCTTCCTTGCTCTGCCCGTACAGAGGTGTTCTACTGGTCAATGTGAACCGTACAATTTCTCCTCCGATTGTCGCGTCGGGGCTCTCGGGACTCGTCGTCGGTGTCGTTCTGACGCTCGTAGTGACGGGTCTCACACCGCACGCCACGAGCAAAGCCCTGCCGTCCGCGACGATTCTTCCTCCGATCCCACGGGTCCAGCCACATCTGTACAAGAATGTGCAGAGAATTGTCCTGCGTGCGCTTGCTCCCGCGTATCCCAATCCCAAAATCTCGCGTCTCGTGAATCTTGAGCTACTGCCGCCGGAATCGCGGGCAGATGTCGGTTCCAAGCCCAGATTGCACTCCGTGATCATCACCTTCCGTCTTAACGATCATCCCTTGGGAAAGGGTTGGAGATTGAGAGCGGCCAAAGGTGACGTGTTCAGAGTACTGAAAGCTCTTTATACGAGCGGACTGCCGGTTGGCAGCGTCCACATGGACGGCGAGTTCCCCTCGGGCAAGTCGTCAGAGGGACCGACGTACTTGGCCGTTACAACTTTCATATCACTCTCTCGAGCCGCGCACATCGCCTGGCGAAAGCTGGACCGGACACGAGAGGACCAGGTGTGGCGAAATTTGAACCGTGTTTACGTCAATCCCCGGTTCGGCTAATCGCCATAACCAGTCTTTTGTGGATATCTATTACGTGCGGACCGACTTTTTCCACAGGACGGCGGTTTTTTTCCACATATCGTCACTCGTTGCCGTAGAGCATGCTGCGAATGGCGAGAACGTCATTTCGCAGCTGGTGGTCCTCCTGCACGGCCGCGCTGATCTTGTCCCAACCGTGCATAACGGTCGTATGATCGCGTCCACCCAGTAGCTGTCCAATCTGCTCTAGGGACGCGCTCGTTTCTTCCCTCACGAGATACATCGCAATCTGCCGAGGAACTACGACGGATTTGTCCCTGCTCTTTCCGGACAGATCGTCGAGAGGCATGGCGAAGTACTTGCCGACGCATCCAATGATCGCTTGCGGGGTCAGCTGAGCGCGACGAGGTCCACTCAAGCTGTCGAGGGCCGCTGCGGCCAGGTCGACGCTCAGCTGTCTCTCGTTGAGCGACGCATATGCAATGATGCGATTCAAACTGCCTTCGAGCTCCCGAATGTTGCTCGGAACCCTGCGAGCAAGGTATTGAATGACGTCCGGCGGAATGGGTAGCTCCTGGCGCTCGGCCTTGGAGCGCAAGATAGCGATGCGCGTTTCCAGGTCCGGGGGCTGAATATCCGCTATCAGTCCCCATTCGAATCGAGATCGAAGCCGTTCCTCCAACGGGTTGAGAGCCTTGGGAGGTGCATCACAGGTCATGACGATCTGCTTGCCGTTGTCGTGGAGGGCATTGAACGTGTGGAAGAACTCTTCCTG
Organism: Chloroflexota bacterium; assembly: GCA_003244175.1. Classification (GTDB taxonomy): domain Bacteria; phylum Chloroflexota; class UBA5177; order UBA5177; family UBA5177; genus QHBP01. The sequence goes on from QHBP01000190.1 coordinate 5,771, forward strand.
CGTTCTTTCCTTGCCCGCGATGAACTGAATGTCGTCGATCAGCAGCACGTCCACCTGGCGATAGTGATCGCGGAACTCTTCCGCCGTGGCGTCACGGATCGCTTTGATCAGCTCATTGATAAAACGCTCCGATGCCGTGTAAACGACCCGATAGTCGGGATGCGTTTGCCCCACGGCGTGTCCGATGGCGTGTAGTAGATGGGTCTTTCCGAGACCAACACCTCCGTAAATAAAGAGCGGATTGTACGTTTGCGCCGGTCGCTCGGCCACCGCGCGAGCCGCTGCATGGGCAAATCTGTTGCTTCCCCCGACTATGTAATCGTCGAATGTGTACCGCGGATTGAAGGTCATACTGTTGCCGTCAAACATACCGGCGGAGGATTGCCCGGCGCTTCTCCCGCGTTTCCGGGTGCCGTTTCTCTCCGCCAGTTCACTCATGACGCGGAATCGCACTTCCAGATCCGGATTGCCGACTTCGGACAGGGTCTTGCGAATGACGGCCGAAAGTCGCTGCTCCAGCCATTCGCGTCCGTAGGTCGTCGGCACGCCCACCCACAGCACGTTATCGTCCAACTCGATGCCACGAGTGGGAAGTAACCAGGTCTCGAAATTGGCCGGCGCCATAGACGTCCGAAGGTGCGCTAGAACGGAGCGCCAGACTACCTGCGCTTCCAAAATAAGCTCCGTGAAGCTGGTATTGAACGCCGCATAAGCGGTAGGTGGGGTAATGGTACCAGAGGCAGCCGGGCGTGCGAAAGAGCGCCATCGGGTCTTTCGCGTGGCGCAGACAGGGGGTAGACACCATATAAAGGACGCGAGGAAGTCAAGGTACGCGCATGTAGTGCAGGCGCCGTCGAACGCTGCTCTTCCCCGGCCAAATGCAACTTTTTCTACTTTCAAGGAGGCGAGAATCTCGCCACATCTCCCGGCGCACGGACCGGAGATCTCACGCCGAGCGTCGAAGGACGTCGAGTGCGCTTTGAAGGTCGCATGGCAACGGAGACGAAAAGACCAGGAGCCGTCCCGTGGTTGGGGAACGGAGGGCAAGGTCCGTGGCGTGGAGGAACTGACGGTCGAGGCCCGGATGCCTTGGCCCCCCATAGACGAGGTCGCCCAAGAGAGGATGGCCGAGAGCTGAGAAGTGGACGCGGATCTGGTGCGTACGGCCGGTGTGCAAAGTCGCCTTCACTAGGGTGTATCCGGTCAGGATCTCGACGACCTCGTAGCTGGTCTGGGCTTGTCTCGGCGCCACCCCGTGGGCAGCCATACGAATCCGATTGCTCGGGTCTCGCCCAATCGGAATGTCGATCGTTCCCGAAGGCGCATCCATGTGCCCTTTCGCTACGGCGATGTACGTACGCTCCATCGATCGCTCCGCTAGCTGGCGTTGAAGATCCGCATGCGCGGCCGCATTGAGGGCAACGACCATGAGCCCGGAAGTGTTCTTGTCCAGTCGATGAACGATTCCTGGCCGCTGTTCGCCTCCACCGAATGAGGCATCGGGAAAAAGATGCACCAGGCCGTTGGCGAGCGTTCCTCCCCGCCGGCCGGCCGCCGGGTGGACTACGAGCCCTGCAGGCTTGTCGATTACCGCCAGGTCGCGATCGCGATAGACGATGGCGAGTGGAATGGCTTCGGGCCGAGCCGTTAGGCATGCTCCCGGCTCGACGACTCCCTCGACGACGTCCCCTGCCGCCACCCTCCGTGACGCTTTAACGGCCTGGCAATTGAGACGCACGCGGCCCGCGGACACCTCCTTCGCCAGGAGGGCCCGAGATAGATGAGAGACGTGCTCCGCCAGCACGATGTCGATACGCCTCCCGCTCTCCTCAGGCGCTACTTCAAAGCGCACAGTCTCTCTCATCCATCGTCTCCATCGCGCTCTAATCGCGCCGACAGCCACGCGATAGCCAGAGTTCCAAGCACGATGGCGCTATCAGCTAGGTTGAAAACTGGCCACCACCGAAAATCTACGAAGTCGACCACGTAGCCCAGTCGCACGCGGTCCAGCGCGTTGCCGGTAGCCCCGCCGGCGATCAGGCCGAGGGCGAGGCGAGAAGCCGTCGACATCATGCTTACACGCCGATGCAGCACCACCAGGACAAGCACGACCGCCAGCGCGATAGCCACGAAGACGTCTCCCGCTTGGCGGAAGAGTCCGAAAGCAGCGCCCGTGTTCAGGGTAAGGTTCAATTGGACAAGGCCGCCGGCCACCGGCACAATCCGACCCTTCGTAAGCGCATGAACCGCGATCGCCTTGGACAGCTGGTCCGTGACGACCACGGTCGCGGCCAGCGCCACAAGCGGGACTAGCCGTCCCAGATGGGCCGCATCCATGGGGGCGATAGGTCTCGTAGCTACGCGTTTCATTGGGCTCATCCGCGGGGAGCGCACGCGCGATCCGGCTCCGACTTTCGAGGTATGACTGCAATCGTAGAATAAGCGACCGTGCGGAGAAGAGGTCGATGAAGCTCGCGATTCTCGGGCCCATATCATGGAGAACCCCACCCCATCACTACGGCGCCTGGGAGACGGTCGTAACCAATCTGACAGAGGGGCTGGCATCTCGAGGTTACGACGTCACCCTTTTCGCGAGCTCCGACTCACGTACCGCCGGCCGTCTCGAAGCGGTAGCTCCGCGTCCATATTCCGAGGATGAAACGCTCGATCCAAAGGTCTGGGAAGCCCTGCATATAAGTTCCGTGATGGAGCGTGCGGCGGAGTTTGACCTGATTCACAGCAACTTCGACTTCTTGCCGCTCACCTATTCCCGGCTCGTCGACACCCCTATGCTGACCACCGTGCACGGTTTCTCGATCGATCAATTTCGTCTCGTGTATCGAAAGTACCGCGACTCTTTCTTTGTGTCCATCAGTGATGCCGATCGTGACCCATATCTGCGATATGTGGCGACCGTCTACAACGGGCTTCGTCTCGACGAGTTCACTTTTAATTCCAGTCCGGACGACTATCTGGCCTTCGTTGGGCGCATCCATCCAGACAAGGGAGTTCACCTCGCGATCGAAGTTGCGCTCCGCGCCGGACGGCGCCTGCTCATCGCGGGCATCATCCAGGATCAGGAGTATTTCGATGCATGCATCAAGCCATGCCTGAATGACCGCCTCGAGTTCATCGGACCCGTCGGGCCGCATGAGCGCGACCTGCTTTTCGGGAACGCGGCCGCGAGCCTGCACCTGACGACCATTCCCGAGCGATTCGGGCTCGCCATGGCGGAGTCCATGGCCGTGGGAACGCCGGTGGTGGGCATCGATCTGGGATCGGTCCGCGAGGTGGTCGCGGACGGCGAGACGGGCTTCGTCGTCGACGATGTCGACGGTGCCGTAGCCGCGATCGAGCGCATCGCCGGCATCGACAGGCGCGCGTGTAGAGTGCGTGTGGAAAGCATGTTCTCCGCGGAGGTGATGGTCGACGGCTATCTAGCGGCGTATTCGAAGGTGTTGGGAGAAGACATCCGTCTTCCACAACAGCATGAGGTCCGAAATTCGAGCGTCTGACCCGCAAAGGCGACATGATACGCTGAGTCGGCCCCGGAAAGGGAGCATGCTCCGAGGAGAACGCACGTGCGTTACAAGGTCGGAATCGTCGGCGCCGGCATGGTCGGCGGGACCACCGCACAGAGGCTTGCCGAACGCAATTACGCGGATATAGTGCTGCTCGACATTCCTGCTGCAGAGGGAGTCGCCAAGGGCAAGGCCCTCGACATTCAGGAGAGCGGACCGATCTATGGCTACGAGACGAAGCTGACGGGCGGGTCCGATCACGAGCGGCTCGAGAGCTGTAATATCGTCGTGGTCACGGGCGGCTCTCCCCGAAAGCCCGGTATGAGCCGTGACGATCTCCTGTTGACGAACCAGGGCGTCATGAACGAGTGGGGCGCCGCCATCAAGCAGTACGCGCCCAATGCGGTCGTGATCGTGGTGACGAACCCGCTGGACGCCATGGCGCATGCTATGTTCAACGCCACCGGCTTTCCACGTGAGCGGATCATCGGCATGGCGGGGGTTCTCGATTCCGCGCGTTTTCGCACCTTTATCGCGGACGAGCTGGGCGTGTCGGTCCAGGACGTGACAGCTTTTGTCCTCGGTGGACATGGCGACCAAATGGTCCCCTTGCCTCGATACTCCACGGTCGCCGGCGTTCCCTTGCCCGAGCTTCTGTCCGACGAGCGTATCCAGGCGCTGGTGGACAGGACAGCGACCGGGGGCGCCGAGATTGTGAACTTGTTGAAGAGTGGAAGCGCGTTTTACGCCCCATCCGCCTCCGTCGTTGCCATGGTGGATTCCATCCTGTTGAATCAGCTCCGTGTTCTGGCGTGCGCCGTCTACCTGGATGGCGAGTATGGCCACCACGGCATCTTCCTTGGAGTACCGGTCAAGCTAGGCTCAGGCGGAGTGCGGCAGATTGTCTCGATTGACCTGTCGGAGGGAGAGAAAGCGTCTCTGCAGAAGTCGGCAGATGCCGTCGAGGAGCTTTTGCAGGTCATGAAGATGCCGGCTCACAGCTAGCTGCGCGCGGACGACCTGGGGCTTTGCTACCATAAGTGCGTTGCGAGACGTAGTGGGGCGGCCAAGGACGATAGATGATTCGAGATCAGGAGCGATTTCGGCGCCATAAAGGCGCATGCCCGTACTACCGGGAGAACTGGGTCCCAGGGGAGCAGCTGACCGAGCACGGTGAGACGCTATTGTACGAGGTGTACTGCCTCAAAGGTTGGCCCGCCGAATCCACGGAAGAGCAGGACCAGTGCATGGGCAGCGTTCGGTGCTGCTGGCGCAACGGTGAGAGCCATCGCGTCACACCCGAAGAGAGCGCGGCCCTCCGGACCGAAGAGAGTGCCTGAACTACTCCAGGGATAGCGTCGTAAGCCGCGCACCGATGAGGCGAAGGCGTCGGCGTAGATGCAGCAGATCGAAGTCGTCATTATCCGCGTCGGGGTACTCCGCTTCGAAGGCCTCGACGTCGGACACAAGCGTGATGAGGTCCGCCGAGACATCCCAGTATTCCTGGGTTCGCTCCGGCGCCACCTCCACATCATTGGCGAACAGCTCCATGGCTCGCGCCTCCTGTACCAGAAGCTGAGCATCGGAACGCGTTGCGCGAGGCACGGTTCTCCCTCTGAGCCCGGCTGCTCACATCACCCCGGGCCTCGAATTATCTTTCCCCTATAATGGCCATGGTAAACGCTCCGGCGTCGGACCGGGGTTTTTTGTGTGTGCCGCGCACCATTTCAGGGATAAGGGACACCGTTTTTTTCATGCGTGCGCTAATAAGCGTCTACGACAAGACGGGTCTACTTGACTTTGCGACCGGGCTGCGCGAGATGGACGTGTCCATCGTCGCCACGGACGGCACGTACGAATTTCTTCGCCAGAACAACATCGAGGTCACTCCGGTCTCGGACGTCACGAGTCAAGCGGCTATCCTTGGAGGTCGGGTCAAGACACTCCACCCAGCGGTGTTCGGAGCTATTCTCGCCGACAGGGGTAATCAGGAGCACAACCGCGAGCTGTCCGACAAGGACATCGAACCGTTCGACCTGGTCGTCGTCAACCTCTACCCGTTTGTGGACGTCATCTCGCGCTCGCACCCGTCACCCACTGAGATGCTGGAGTACATCGACATCGGCGGCCCGGCTCTTATCAGGGCAGCGGCAAAAAACTTTGATCACGTGACCGTCCTCGTGGAGCCGGACGATTACGAGGACATTCTCGCCGAGCTGTATCGATATCGAGCGACCCGTGACAAAACGCGCCGGAACCTGGCGGCGAAGGCCTTCGCCCACACCGCTGCCTACGACGCTTTCATCACCTCATACATGTATGGGCAGATGGGTCAGAGTTTCCCCGCGGCCTTTTCACTCCCCCTCACCAAGATTCAGGACCTGCGTTACGGTGAAAACCTGCATCAGCAGGCTGCTCTGTACATGGCGAAGCCGAAGTCGCGCGACCTGCATCCGCCGAGAAGGCTGGCAATGGCCGAACAGCTGCATGGCAAAGAGCTGTCCTTCAACAACATATTGGACGCCGATGCCGCCTGGTCGATGGTGTCGGACTTCTCCGCGCCGACGGTGGCGATCGTGAAGCACACGAACCCTGCCGGTCTGGCAGCCGGAAAGGACCTGCACGAGGCGTTCGAAAAGGCCTATGCCGCGGATCCGCAGGCGGCATACGGTGGGATCATCGGCATCAATCGAACCCTGGACGAGCGGACAGCCGAGCAAATGGTTGCCTCCTATTTCGAGGTGGTCGTGGCGCCCGATTACACGCTGGAGGCCGTCCACGTGCTATCGCGAAAAAAGGCTATTCGTCTGCTCAGCGTGCGCGGCAGTGAGTCCGGACCCCGGCAGGACATCTCGTGGCTGTCATACGCGGAGCTCGACTTCAAGCGCATCGATGGCGGCTTTCTCGTGCAGACGCGCAACGTGGCCTCGGACCCTTCGTCCAGCATGCAGGTCGTCTCCAAACGGCAGCCGACCCTCGAGGAGCTCACGGATCTTCACTTCGCGTGGCGCGCGGTCAAACACGCCAAGTCCAACGCGATCGTGCTTGCCAAAAAATTAGCTCTGGTAGGAGTGGGAGCGGGACAGATGAGCCGAGTCAACGCCGTCGACCTGGCCTGTCGCATGGCCAGTGACCGTGCCCGCGGTTCCGTCCTCGCCTCGGACGCCTTCTTTCCCTGGCCCGACGGCGTAGAACGAGCCGTGGAGGCGGGCGTGACGGCGATCATTCAGCCGGGAGGCTCGATTCGAGACCGCGAGGCGATCGACGCCGCGGACCATGGGGGCGTGGCCATGCTTTTCACGGGGCTGCGGCACTTCAAGCATTAAGCAACGTGCAGAAAGGGACGCGGCGCCCGCCAGCCGAGCTTTCGTACACGACGATTGACACCGCGTGCGGCACTGCCCTATATTCGCGCTAGCCCGAAGTGTTCGGGGGGGCGACACTGCGTGCATTTTGGACACAACGACCATTCTATGGAGGACGAACACATGCTCAGAAGTTCCAGGATGAAGGCATCCCTGGTCGCGGTATTCGCGGTTGCCCTGCTCGCGTCGAGCTCCGGATACCGGACCGCGTCGGCGCATCAGGTGGATCGCTCGGGCGCCGCACTCAATCTTGTCCATCCCGGCCACCTCACGGTAGGTTCGGACACGACCTATCCGCCGATGGAGAATCGTGATGCCTCCGGCCAATTCGTCGGAGCCGATATCGGCCTGGCGCGCGCCCTGGCGCATGCGATGGGTCTGAAGGGTGCGATTATCGTCGACAACAGCTTTGACAGTATCATTCCAGCCCTGACCACCCGCCACGAGTTCGATGTGATCATGTCAAGCATGAACGACACTCCCGATCGCCGCAAGGTGATCTCGTTTGTCGACTACATGACATCGAGTGAGTCACTGGTCGTCAAGGCAAGCAGCTCCATTCACGCGAACGGCTACGGCGGCATGTGTGGGCGTACGGTGGCCGTGGAAAGCGGCACAACTGAGCTGTTCGGTCTCCAGGCGGCCAACAAGACCTGCGGCAATAAGATCAACATCAAGACATTCACAAAGGACACGGATGCCTATCAGGCGTTCGCATCAGGTCACGCCGAGGCCTATTCAGGCGATCTCCCGGTGGGGGCACTCTATGTCAAGAACTCTCACGGTGGGCTTCGGCTGGCCGGAAGACCCTTCAACAGTGGGCAGAACTACGGCATCGGACTGTCCAAGCACGCCATGGCCCTGCACCAGGCTCTGATTCGCGGTCTGAGAAAGATTCGGCACAACGGCCAGTACCGGCGGATCCTGAACAGGTGGGGCGTTGGAGGCGCGGCGATCTAGAGAGCGCTACTCGACCTTGCGACCATAATGGGTGAGCGCCGGCGCGCGCTCACCCTTTTCCTTACCACGAGGTGACGCCACGGCCTTCGATCCGCACATCTTCTGGCAGTACCTCTTCAACAACCAGATCATCGACGGGGCGAAGCTGACGTTCATCGCCGCCGTTGTTTCCCAAGCGCTCGGCATCGTGCTGGGAGTGATCACGGCTCTGGGCAAGCTGTCCAAATCGCGCCTTCCGGTCTTTCGCTGGCTGGCAGGCCTGTACATTTGGCTGTTCCGTGGCACGCCTTTGCTCGTTCAGATCGTCTTCGTCTACTTCGCGGTGCCCCAAATGACCAATGAGCGGATCATACTCGGAGAGGTGCTCTCCGGAGTGATCGCCTTGACATTGAACGAGGGCGCCTACATGGCGGAAATCGTCCGGGCCGGCATCCTGTCGGTCGACGCCGGACAGGTGGAGGCGGCGGAGTCTCTGGGCATGACGCGTCTGCTCTCCATGCGGCGAGTCATTCTGCCTCAGGCAATTCGCATCATCATTCCCCCAACCGGCAACGAGTTCATCTCAATGCTCAAGAACACCTCCCTGCTCTATGTCATCAGTGCCCACGAGCTCTTTTACTGGGAGGAACAGATTCAAAGCGCCACGTTCCGCTATTTCGAGCTGATCACTGTGGCGGCAGTCTGGTACCTGGCCATGACGACCGTGGCGACGTACGCCCAGGTTTACCTCGAGCGTTCCTTTGAGCGCGGTCTCGTGCGGGAAGTGCGGCAGCCGGGATTCATGCGTCGCCGTGTCACTGCAGGATTCCACCGAGGATGAGTACCGAGACGCGGCCCATGGTGGACATCGACGATGTCCACAAGCACTTTGGTGATATGAAGGTGCTAAAAGGCATCACCACCCAGGTTCGCAAGGGTGAAACAAAGGTCATTATCGGCCCGAGCGGGTCCGGCAAGAGCACGCTCCTGCGCTGCTT
>QHBP01000373.1 GCA_003244175.1 Chloroflexota bacterium
GGATCGGCGTGGAAAAAGCCATCCACGAGGACTTGTTTCAGGTACGCACGCATCAGTGTCTCCGCCACCAGTGAACGGCTTATGCCCTGCCGCTCCAGACCGGCGAGATCCGTGATTTTCGTCCCCGCCATGAACTGTAAGGTGAGAACATCGCCCCCGGAATGCGACCAGTAAACGCGCGGTACGACGAGACGAGGATCGTCCTTGAACGCCACCGACAGCCGCTCCGCATGATGTCCCTCTCGGTGGTAATTCAGCTCAAGGCGGAGAGTGTCCTCGAACTCTCGAAGAATGAGAGGCAGGTCCGCTTTGCGCGGCAACGGCGTGTGGCGATTCAGCCAGCCGACGATATAGCGAAGCGCGTCGAGGTCGGCCTCGACGACGGACCCGATATTGGGCCTCTGGACTTTGACCGCGACCGTTTCGCCGGTGGGCAGAGTGGCTCGATGCACCTGTCCAAGTGACGCGGCGGCGACGGGCGTTGGGTCGAAGGTCGTGAAGAGGCTAGCCAGAGGGGCCTGTAGGTCATGTTCGACCTTGGCACGAATGCGTTCGAATGGAACCGCCGGCACCTCATCCTGCAGGAGCGCAAGCTCTTCGATATATTCGGTAGGCAGCAGATCCACTCGGGAGCTGAGAAATTGACCCACCTTGATCAACACACCGCCCATGTCCAACGCCGTCGTGCGTATCTTTATGGCCCGCCGCCGGTTGCGGCTGCTGTCGGCGAAGAAGTCGTACGAACGCCCAGACAGTCGCGCGCGAAGGTACTGCAGCGTGAAGCTCAGCACCAGACCAAAGAAAAGGCGCAGGATGCGGTAGTTCCGCGTGCGTCTGTGTGGCACCGCCGTCACGATCTCTCTCCGCTGTACCCGCCGATTTCACCTTCCAGATCGACCTCCTGATGTCCGTACCAGAGAATACCGTCTCGTCCCGCCCGGAGGAGACCGAGGCGTGGGGATATCGACTCGGGCAGGGCCTCGACGGCGGAGGACTCGTGCTCATAAGCGGCGAGCTGGGCGCCGGCAAGAGTGTCCTGGCGCGGGGGACGGCCCGAGGCCTGGGCGCCACCGGCTGGCGAGGAAGTCCTACCTTTGCCCTGATCAACCAGTACTCCACAAACCCGGTGCTGTACCACAGCGATCTCTACCGTCTGCAAGCGGTCGAGGTGGAGATGCTGGGACTCGACGAGTGCTTGCGTACGGACTCGGTACTGCTGGTGGAGTGGCCGGAACGAGCCGAAGAATATCTTCGGTCGCTGGCTGCGGAAGATATCGTTCGGGTGACGATCGACGTGGACGAGCGTGAACGACGTCATATCACCGTGAAGATCGAGAGTACGTCCGCGGCAGGACCAAGCCGGCCGGCGGCTCCACCATGATTCTTGCTATCGACACGTCGACCGCGCAGGGGAGCGTCGCGCTCGCGGACGCCGGGGACACGCTCGCGGAAATCTCCTGGACGATGGACGGCAACCATTCGTGCCGTCTGGGGCGACTCATGCGGGAGGTCCTCGGACTCCAGGCGATCTCGGTTGGCGATTTGACGGCGATGGTCGTGGCCACGGGTCCGGGATCGTTCAGCGGAACTCGCGTTGGCATCAGCGCCGGAAAAGGCATGGCCATGTCCCTCGGCATCCCGCTCGTTGGTGTGAGCACGCTGGATGTCATCGGCTTTCAGGGATGCCACGTGTCACGGCGAGTCCGGGCTCTGCTTCCCGCCGGCAGGCAGCAGGTATACAGCGGCGTCTACGAGGGCACGCCTTCTCGATTTGCCCGGGTGGGCGCGTTGTCGCTCTCCTCGTTGGAGGAAGAAGTCGAGCGCGCGGGGGTCGACGAGCTGCTGGCCGGTGAGGGCGCCAGGGACGTGGCCGCCGCTCTCGGGAGCCACGCCGGCATCCTCATTCGGGAGCCAAAGACGATGCGCCTCCGGCGCGCCGCCTTTTTGGCAGAATTGGGGATGCGGCACTTGGAGGCGGGAGGCTCCGACCAGCTCGAAACCCTGGAGCCGATATATCTGAGGAAGTCGGCGGCGGAGGAAAAGCGTGGTCTGTAGCGGGGAGAAGGCGTGAAACTCGTCGTCGCGCCAATGCAGATCGAGGACATCGCTCAGGTCTTGGAGGTCGACCGCGAGAGTTATACCCTTCCCTGGCCCGCCAGCGCCTATCGTCGGGAGATTTTGCACAATCGGAACGCGCGCTATGTTGTCCTGCGTCAGCACAACGGGCACGAAGAGACGGACGCTCCTAACAACGGCGGGGAGCTACGGCCGCGGTTGAGCCTGCCCTTCTTCCGCTGGCCGCGGACCGCGGAGCTGCGGATCCCCAAACCGTTCGAGATTGTCGGATACGCGGGCATGTGGCTGATGCTGGACGAAGCGCACATCACCACCATTGCCATGCGAGAAACGTGGCGAAGAAGAGGACTTGGCGAGCTTCTGCTGGCAAGTCTTGTGCTGTCCGCGCACGAGATGGGCGCCACACGCGTCACCCTTGAGGTTCGGGTGAGCAACGACGGCGCCAAGCAGCTGTATCGAAAGTATGGATTCCGCGAGGAGGGTCTGCGGCGTCGCTACTACAGTGACAACAACGAAGACGCTCACATCATGACGACGGAGAATATTCGCGAGCCGCAGTATCGTCAGAGATTCGAGCACCTCGTCGACACCTTGCAGCGAAGGCTGTCGCGAGATGACACGTGCCTCGTCTCCGCACCGGCCTTTGCCCTCTGCCGGCAACCGGGGCGGGCCCGAGGAGCACAGTAGCGTGCTGGTGCTGGGGATCGAAAGCTCCTGCGATGAAACCAGCGCCGCGGTCGTCGAGGACGGCAGGTTCGTACGCTCGAATATCGTCTCGTCCCAGATTTCCCTGCACGCGCCGTTCGGCGGCGTCGTTCCGGAGATCGCGAGCCGGCAGCATGTACGAGTCATCGTACCGGTCGTGCGCCAGGCCCTGGAGACCGCCGGTGTCACCGGCGGCGATCTGGGTGCGGTTGCCGCCACTTACGGCCCCGGGCTCGCCGGCTCCCTGCTCGTGGGGATGAGCTTCGGACGGGCGATGGCCCTGGGGTTGCAGGTGCCGTTCATTCCCGTCAATCACCTGGAGGGACACGTCCATTCCGTCTGGCTGTGCCGCCGGCGTCCTTTCCCTTCGGAGCCGCTGTTACCCATGCTGGCGCTTGTCGTCTCCGGCGGTCATACGGAGCTGATTCTTATGCGCGCGCACGGCGATTACCGGCTGCTGGGCCGCACCCTCGACGATGCCGGCGGAGAGGCGTTCGACAAGGTAGCACGCCTGCTGGGCCTGCCGTATCCGGGTGGACCCGCCATTCAGCAGGCGGCCGTGGCAGCGCAAACGCCTTTCTCTCTGCCCCGCGCCTGGCTGGCGGGATCGTACGACTTCAGCTTCAGTGGACTGAAGACGGCGACCTTGCACGCGGCACGCCAAACGCTCGACCCTGGTGCGGCCCCCGGCCACCACGGCTCACTGGCGGGGACCGATCTTGGGGCACGGTTGGATGAGGTCGATGTGGCCAACAT
>QHBP01000268.1 GCA_003244175.1 Chloroflexota bacterium
ATGTACCAGATCGTGGAGAGTCTTCGCGGCCTGGCGGAGACCTTGGGCGTGTGTGTGCAGACGCGAGCCGAGGTGGAGAGGATCCGGGTGCGGGGCCGCCGCGTGCTTGCGGTCGAGCTTACCGACGGCAGAATCGTCGACGCGGACGTTGTGATAGCCAACGCCGATCTTCCGTACGTCTATGATGCGCTGATACCCAGGCAAGCGCAGAGCGCCGCGCACCGGACAAGGATGAGGCATCTCAACCACGGCTCCTCGGCGTTTCTGATGTTTCTCGGACTCGATCGAGAGTACCCGGAGCTGAATCACCACGACGTGTACCTCTCCGCCGACGTCGCCGGAAACTTCGACGCGATCTTCCGACACGGTCGTCTTCCGGATGACCCCTCGTTTTATACCTGCGCTGCCGGCCGCACTGATCGCTCCTTGGCGCCGGCCGGTAAAGAGGGTTTATACGTGCTGGTGCCGGTGCCCAGCTCCTCTCCAGCAACCGATTGGACCAGCGAGATCGAGGCGTTCAAACAGAAGATATATGACCGCCTGACGGACGTCGGCCTCCAGAAGCTCAAGGATCATGTCGTGTTCGAGCGCATCTACACACCCGACGACTTCGTGGCCGACTACAACGTAACCCGCGGGTCCGCATTCGGCCTGTCCCACAGTTTCTTCCAGGTCGGGTACATGCGACCGGCAAACAAGGCCGCCGGCCTGGACAACCTGTACTTTGTCGGAGCGAGCACGGTGCCTGGGGGCGGCGTCCCCATGGTCATCATGGGATCCCGCCTCACGGCGGAGCGCGTGGAGGAGGACTGGGCAGGTGCGTAGAGTCCCATGCTCGCCGGCGTTACTGCGGCCGGATACCGCGATGCGCTCAAGGGCGCGGACGTTCTATCTGGCGTCTCTGTTTCTGCCACAACCCGTGAGGTCCGACGTTCGTCTGATATATGCCTACTTTCGGACGATCGACGACCTCGTCGATGAGCCGGGACACGGGTCCGTAGACGAGGTTTTCGCGGAGCTACGCCGATGGGAAGATGCGCTGTTAGGCCGCCGGGCTGAAGCCTTTCCGTCGCTGGGCCCGATGCTGCGAGTGGCGGACCGGTATCGGATTCCAATCGAGCACTTCGTCACAGTAATCGAGGGCGCGCGCTTTGACGTGCGGATGCAAACCGTGGACACGCTCGAGGAGCTGATTCACTACTGCACGCTCGTGGCCGGCAGTGTCGGCATCGTGATGGCGCATGTCCTGGGGGCGGAAGCTCCAGAGGCATTCGAGGCTGCGAACGATCTCGGGGTCGCGATGCAAATCACGAATATCCTGCGCGATGTTGGCGAAGACGTCCGTAGGGACAGGCTCTACCTGCCGCTGGCCGAGCTGGCTCGCGCCGGCTGCTCGCCGGATTCCGTGCGCATGGGGCACCTTTCCCCGGGGCTCCGCACGGTCATGCGGCTCTTGATGAGCGAGGCGCGCCAACGTTATCGGCGAGGCGAGGACGGTACCGGTCTTCTGGACCCCTACGCGAAGTTCGCCGTCCACCTTTCCGCTCGCCTCTACGAGCAGATCCTCGTCAAGATTGAGCGGCGAAACTTCGACGTCTTCACCGAGAGGGCAAGGGTCGGTAGCGTGGAGAAGTGGCTCCTGGCGCTTCCCGCCTACGCCCAGCACCGCCAGGTCGGCTTTAGGAGATAAACGAGTGGATTCCCTCCGCGAAGCTGCTGGACTGCGCCAGCTACGGAATGCGGCACCATTATGAGCCGCGGCTTCGATCTGCAAACAGCAGTCGTGGACATGGAAGCGCTCCTCGAAGACTACCTGTTGGATCTAAAGACTTTGGTCTCGATCGATTCCGGGACGCACGACAAGGCAGGAGTCGATCTCGTTGGCGCTTGGCTGCAAGCTCAATACGAGGCTATGGACGGCCACATCCAGATTCATCGGCAGGGCGCCGTAGGCGACAACATCGTCGTCGGATTCGAGGGCGCGGGTGCGGGGAAGGTGCTGCTTCTAGGGCATATGGATACGGTCTACGCCGCAGGCACTGTTGCTGAGCGTCCCTTCGCTCTCGATGGCGCGAGAGCCATCGGGCCGGGAACCTGCGATATGAAGGCGGGCGTTCTGTCCATACTCTATGCGCTGCGACTGCTCCGCCGGCAGGCGTGCGACTCATTTGCATCGATCTCAATCTTGTACAACAGCGATGAAGAGGCCGGCTCGCGATTCAGCCGTGAGCTGGTGCGAACGGAGGCAGAGCAGGCGGACGTCGTGCTGGTGCTCGAGGCCGGCCGTGAGAACGGAGACATTGTGTCGGCCCGTAAGGGCGTGGCGACCGGCGAGCTTCGCGTGATGGGCACGGCGGCACACGCCGGAGTCAACCACAAGAACGGACGTAGCGCGATCCACGAGCTTGCGCACCTCATCGTCGCGCTGGAGCACCTCAATGGGACGATTCCGGGGGTCACGCTCAACGTTGGCAAGGTCGAGGGGGGCGGTCCCGTTAATGTGGTACCGGACCAAGCCCAGGCCAGATTTGAGCTCCGAGCGCATTCGCTGGACCTGTTGCGGGAGACGATTGGCCGCGTCGAGGACGCGGTCTCCCATCGCTCCGTTGATGGCACCGACCTGGCTCTTGACATAACCATCGATCACCATCCGATGCACAAGTCGGAATCCACCGCGGATCTCGTTCGGCTCTACCAGAGTCTGGCGGCCGACATAGGGCAGGAAGTCAAGGACACCGCGACGGGCGGAGCTTCGGACGGCAATACCGCCGCATCCGCCGGACGGCCGGTACTTGATGGATTAGGGCCGATTGGGGGTGGGGCGCACAGCACCGACGAGTACGTACGCGTGGACTCCATCGCACCGCGAGCCGCGTTGCTGGCGGCTCTGATTGCGGCTACAGGGAGCCACGTGGCACAACCCACTCTGCCCACTGTCCAGTAACTTCGGCGATCCTGTCGAAGTCCTGGTCGTAGTGGAGCAGACACAGGCCCGCGCGTTCGGTCGTCGCAGCCAGCAGGAGATCAGGTATACGGGCGGATCGATGCTGCCCGAGTCGGGCCAGGAGGGTCATAACATCAAGTGCGCGCTCGAAGTCAGCAGGGAGGATTGGTACCTGGACGAAGCCCCGACGCTCACGCCGCAGTGCCATCATGTCTGCCCGGTTGCGCGCGCTGTAGAGCACCTCTAGATCGATGATCCCGCAGGTAGCGACGCGACCAGCGGCGAAAAGCGGCGCGAGAATGGCAGAGACCGCCGGGTTGGGGAAGCGCGCAAGAGCGCTCGTGTCCACCATGTATGTCGCGTCTATTCCCACGCCTGGTTCATCACCTCAGGTTTGTCCAGGTCGAGCCCGTTCATGGTCCGTAGCCGCTCCGCGTGATTTTGCCGTGCTCGCGCCTTGACCGCCTCACGCAAAGCGGCATCGATCGTCGCTTTCAGACCAGTTGTGCCCAAGGCTTCTTTGGCCTGCGCGATAAGCTCGTCATCAATCGTAAGGGTTGTTTTTCTCATGCCTTTAGTATATACTCAAGCCCGCTCTATAGCAATATCGCGACCTTTCGACTACACAAACAAGACCATCGGATCAGCAAGGACAACCGTTGCCGTGCGGAGCGGGCCGTCGCGTCGCTGGGTCGCTCCTCGACAGTGTCCGGCTGTCAGTGCCTGATGTATCGCACAAATGCCACCGCATGATTCGGCCACCCGATGAGCGTGCCACCACTGCCGCTGCTTGCAGTACGGATAGACGGGGGTCGCGTAGGGGGATCGTCCAGGGAAGATGTTGGTTCGTCCACGAGCCCGATGGACCGGTCGAGCAGTACGTCGAATCCATGTAGAAGGGCTTGCCGGTAGCACCCGGATTGGGCTTAAAGGTTGCCGTGAGGGTTTGCCCTCCCCGGATAACTCTGACCGAGGGCGCCGCCTCGCGAGTCAGCTCTATCGACACGAAAGGACTGGCAATACTCCAGACCTGTGATGCCCACATCGATCTGCGCGAAAACATGCCGGGACCGCCGCTGAATGAGATGTGCCCGTCGGCGACACGGTCTATCGCCTGCACCTGCCCAGCTTGCAGAACGAACCTGACATGACGCGTCAGGCTGTGACCCGGATGTTTGGGCGAACAAGCGGTAGGGCATCGGATAACCTACTCGCAGCGTGCGCGGGGGGTTGCAGTGCGTGCGCCAGGCGCCAACAAACGCGAATCAAAGAATGGAGACTCGTCCGGAGGAACGCACTGATTCCGGACCCGGAGATCGTTCGACGCGGGCGTGATGTACCTGGTTCATTTGGCGCGGTCACGGAGCAGGACCCTATGACGCGATTGTCGACGCTCACAGCCGCGGAGGGCACAAGAGTGACTTGGAGCCCGCGTTCATCGAGCGGGTAACGGCGTGCGGGACTGCCTTGATCACGATTGATGCGTATCGTCACGGCGAGCCCCCAGGGGTTGTCCGATCCGTTGATGGCATCCCTCGCGACCTGACGCGCTCCGTTCTCGCTTCCGTCATTGAGCGCACGGGTCCGACTTATCCAGCAGTCATCGACGATGTATGTAACTGCCTGGCGAGGACAGTTTCGTGCGTAGTGACGCGGCTGTCGCAGCGGACAGCGAGATCCTTCAATACGTGTGCGCGTGGCTAGTGGCGAGCAGTAAAGGTGAAACACCAACTGTCACCGGGATAATGTGCATTCAGGTAGTACAGACCGGGTCGCGGGAAAATGATGCCGCCGGGGAACTGGATGTAGGCCCGTTTCGCGGAAGGGATACGCTGCCAATCGGGATCAATGTGCAGGATCTTCACGTACTTCACCATGATATGGTAGGGGTCCTCATTCTCGAACCACAGACGACCCGCTCCGTGGACCTTACTGCCCTGAAGTGTGACTCGGCCGCGGAACTGTGGCGCAACCACCAGCAGGTTCTTGTGTCCCCAGCCGTGGGGGGTCCGTACACACGAGTTGCCGCAGGGGAGGGTAGCTGGATGCCCGCCGATCCCTATCGACCAGATCGGATAGTATCCGACGCCGGGACCGACCAGTGAGGAGAGCACTCTGGGCCTGGGGCCAGGCCGGCAGTGGGGAGGAATTGAGACAGCCCCAGCGGCGCGAACGACCGATAGCGGTCTGGCCACGGCACGAGCTATTGGGATTGTTGCTCCCGCGCTAAGCGCAATGCTGAAGATAACCTTCTTTCTATGCGGCATACCGAGAATCCTTCGCACTGGCCTGCGCTGTGCGTCGCCCTTCTGTATGAAAGCGCGAGCGGTCCACGGGGCGACATCGAAGATGGAATCCCAGAGTCCCTCTCATTTTCGGTCCCACTGGGCCCGGTCCCGACCAACCCGGCATTGCCGGGCCACTTCCATCGTAGCGACATGTCGCAGGCTTTTTTCAACAGCGTGACTGCGAACTGGTAGGTGCCCTGCGACCGGCGGGACGTTCCAGTGTCCGGACCGGCCTTGCTCTCTCAAAGCCGCGCCTGCGGATGGTCCAATGGCGAGACTGACGCTGGCCGAGTCTACCGCGGCCAGGACAGACAGTACGTCCGCGAGACGAGCGTCCGTCAAGCCCCCTCGAAATCGTGTAGTGTAAACCCCCTGTGATAACATGAGGGGTATATAGACGCTGCCCTCTAGGTGACGCCTGTATTCCCTCATCGCCTCTCTCCGTCAACAGTTTCGTCATCTTCGCTGACGCTCGCAAGCTGTCAAAGCACTCGCACGATCCTCGCAGCAGGCGAAGGCGGCCTGCACGATCCTCGCAGCTAACGATCCTCGCCTAGCCATGACACGACCTACCTTAGACGACCATAAACAGGCTTCCCTGCGCCTCACCACGCCGTTCCATAGCCCGTATGGCCTCTGACCCCATATCGCTCCGGGGACCGCTTAGCGCCCAGCGCTCGGGCCCGTGTCCATCGCCCGAGGGAGCTCCACTACCCCCATTGAGCACCATCGCCCGTCGTGTCCCTACGCCCTCGTCAGCCGCTTCTGCCGCTTCCCCAGAGCACGGCCCGCCCGAGCACGCGACCGTTCGGGGTCGCCCACACGCGGCCCGGCCGACGACCGCAGGAATCCGACGTACGCGTCGAGCACGCCTTCCACTGCGGCAGCCGGTAGAGACGCCACAATCACCACGCACCGTGCCAGCTGCGGATTGAGCCGCACGACGCCGGACACGGACACGGGGAAGTCGATGCGCCGCCAGCTCTGGGACGACGCCCACGGGAGAAGCCGGGCATCAACGTGCGGGCGCAAGGGCTCCATGAGGTCGTAGACGAGGGAGGGCCGGCCATCCTTCGGAGCGTGCAGGGAGCCCATCGCGGGATCGAGGCCTCGGGAGACGATGCAGCGCTCGACGTGGCCCGCGAGAACGCCATAGGCAAAGTTCAGCATTGCGTTCACGGGATGTGTCGCATGGCGTCCGGACTGCGATAGCGGCGATATTCGACCATCGAAGCGATGCCAGAGCGGAGGGACGGGAGGCCCGACCCAGGTAAGAGGCAGGCCTTCCCAGCTCTGCCAGTAGACCCGTGCGGCCTGGCCTTCTACCGTCCGAAGCGTCTCGACGGGTGCCGCGTCCTCGCAGCGTCGAGCGTACTCCTCCAGCTGGGAGCTTCGCTCGTCGCGGCAGCATTCTCGGAGCTTCCATAAGACCAGCATCCTGGCGAGGTGGAGCGGAAGGAGCGTGTACTGGAGTCGCCGAAGATGCGCTGCGGCCGGTGAGACCGGTGAGACAACACCGCTGATGCGTCCCTCACGATCCACTGATAGGAGCGTGATGTCCTGCTCGCGGCACCACTGAAGTGCAGCCAAGGTCACCGATCCGGCCGTTCCCACCAGCACAATGGTTTCGATTCCGTGTTGCCCTCGGTACAGGCGCCGCTCCTCACCGTCGCAGGTCGTGTGCGTGAGCCCTGGTTGTGCGACAAGATCACCTCGAAGGACTCGCAGCCCACATCCTCGGCCGGCCAACACCAGGGTGGCCGAGGCCTCCATGGCGCCGGCACGGACCTCCCAGCGTTCACCGGCATCTCGGTAGGCATCGCCGTCGAGCGTAAACTTCAAGTGCTCGGGCACACCGTTTCGTGCCGGCACGAGGACCGGCCGGCCATCAAGCGACGCTATGCGCTCCTCTCCATCTGCCATCTTCTGTCTGTGCAGAGCCCATCCCATAACCTCGCCGGATGCACGTCTTTTTGCAAGGGACGCACGGCGAGTCTCGGCAGCGGTGCCACCATGTCCAGGAGTCTCGCCGGACGCTCGTGTTTCGGCAAGGCGCAAACGCATGGCGGCACATGAGCAGGCACGCGAGCAATAGGTTTGTGTGCGTTCCTTGGTGACAAATGATGCCTCACACTGGGGGCACGTGAGGTGCCGGTACTCACGGAGTGGCATTGTGCGTCCGAATACGATTCCTTCGATTCACCATACGTCGGGCATATCGTTCAGCATCACCAGGCCGAGCGACGCGCATCATGAGAGCAAGCACCATGGTTATGAGTCGGGGATCGCTGGCGAAGGATCGCCGCTGAACTTCCTGGAGAAACGGAAGTAGGGGCACAAGGTTTTGAACCTCTGACGGCACGCCAGGCGATGCTAAAACTTCAACTGCCGCACTTATTCCCTGCCAAACCCGGCGAATGTGGTGAATGTCAATTCCCCCTTGAATCAGCGCAGGCAGTCCTAATTTGTCGTAGAAGTCGTCCATCGATGGTTGACGGTCCCAAAGCGTTTGGAGGATGGCGCTAATGGGAAGACGAACAGCCGAGTGATTGTTAAGAGCGTCCAGTGCCAACAATGCGGAGGGAGCCGAGGAGTTTTCCACGTTAACCGGGACTCCAAGCAGGGCCGTTGAGATATCTGTTTGTTCTCTTAGCCCGGCTTGATGGCCAGAGTTTTCGAGAGGTGCAGTCACGATCCTGTCCAACGTATCCAGGATCGAGTCTCGCCGCTCGTCATTTATTCCTAAGTCTTCTCCGGACGGCAACGTCGCAGTGTCGGTTAGCCCTGGGAATACGGCCTGAAACGTTGTCCATACCGCTCTCATCCACAAGTTCAGAGCATCTTGTATCGCGGTGCCATCAGTACTGACGTAGTCAAAGCCCTCAAGCCAGAGCCACGTCTTCACCCGCTCAATTCCGTCAATCGAGCGTCGCCAGCGACCGAGCCATGCGACGGCATCCGGAGCCGGCTCTGGGAAACGTAGCGGGCCACGACCACGTTTTCCCGGAATTGAAGGTCGTGAGGGCGTGGGTAAAAGGCCGTCCCGGCACCACTCAACGATCTGGCGCTCGCTCACCACAACGTTGCTTGAAGCGGCTGCCGCGACCAGCTCCGGTATCGTGTGTGTCCGATCCAAAGCTCGCATTCCTCATGACGGTATTTACCTACATTTTAGCGGGAAGTCATGTTTGGACCAAATGGGAGACTGTGCCCAAGGCCTGCCGGATGGGTGCCTTTAACAACCAGCCTACAGGAGTCAACCACCGATGAATGACCTCAAGAACGGCGTTGATCGGGCAGCGTTTTCCGTAATGCTCCCGCAGTCTCTGGGAAACGCTGTGAGGCGAGTTTCGACACGAACCGGCCTCACTCGTAGTGCCATCGTTGCCATGGCCCTCGACCATTATCTTCAACTTCATTCCCTTCCGAGTCCCTGTATGCCCGTGGATAGGGACGCCTCGAAGCAGTCCGGCAAAGGGGAGCCTCACCCGGCCACGACATAGCGCCAAATACAAAATTGCCCTGCTGGTTTCCCGACCAAAGGTTCCAACAGGGCAAGGTTTAGGAATAAACAATGTCAAATCAGTGTAGCACTAGGCAGGAACATCCCTCCACCCAAGGCACGATTGGCCGCGAGCCGGCGTCATGAGCACGCGCCGGACCTACACCCTCACCAACAAGAAAACGGGAAGAACGCGGCAGGTCAGTGGGCGCGAAGCCGCTCGTAGCATTCAACGCGCTTCGCCCGGCATCTACAAGTCGAGTGAATACGACTTACGCACAAAAGGCAGTTCACATCCTGGATTGACCAAGGCTCAACAGCGCGGGCATGCGCGTTCTTCCAGAGGTGAATCGTCCATCTCTCGTCTACGGGCTATCGGCCAGATCGAACGTATACCTGGAAGCACGCTCGACAAGTACTACCAAACCGTTAAGTACATCAGCCAAGGCGACTCACTGACAACGGCGGCAAGGAAGGCGGGAACAACACCGGAGACGGTGAGACGTGTCAACGAGGAGCACCAGCTCCTTGACCGGCCTGACAGGACCTCGCGCCGCTGGGGTATACGACCGGCAGGTCATTCAATCATTCTCACGTCCGACGGTGAGTACTTTCCTCCTGTGGACCTTGACAAAAGGAATCTGTCTCGGATGGGAACGTACTGGGCCATTGTCGGGAATGCCCAGAACGGTAAGGGGCACCAATCTCTGGCACGGTTCAAACACACCATCATCCGCGATGTCGATGGTAATCAGTACCGGCTGGAGACAGATTTGAACGTGGTGCTCGAATGGCTGGACGAACAAGACTTTGACTCAGGGGACTTTGAACGCATGTTTTCGTCGGAGAACGGTGCCAGTCGTGCGGCCTGAGCTGGGACCATGTGCTTGCGGCGAGTACTACCAGACATGCGTGCGCAAGGTGGCTGGGACGGTTGTGTGCCTGAACTGCGCCGACGGCCATCGTCGCCGGCAGGGCTGGTGCTCAATCTGCGAATGCCGGGGACCGCTTGAAGATAATCATGTCGCCGGGAGGCGGAACTCCACATGGACGATTCCTACCTGCCTCAACTGTCACCAGCTCCTGTCACAACGGCAACGAGAAGCCTGGAGCAGCGAGTGGACCGCCGGCAGCCGCCCACTTCTCTTCCTCCTTCAGGGCATTCTGGATGTCTGCTCGCTTCATATTGAGCGGACCGCACCCCAGGATCGACCTTCCATCTGCCGAGACCTAGTGCTGGCGGTGCTCCGATTCACAGCGTGGTTCGTCCAGGCATTCGCCGGCCGGCCCGTCACCATTCCCGCGTGCCTCCTGCGATTGGCGTGGACTGGGGACCTACCATGACGTCCGAAGAGGTGCCGACGTCCCGCGATCAGATGCAGCAGTACGTGCGGGCCTACATCGTGGAACACGAGGACAAATCGACAGCGGATGCCTCCAAGCGTGGCAACCATAACAAGGTCCAGGAAGAGCCGTCACCCGAGGAGCTAGCGATCCGTGAGATTGGCCGGCCCTATGAAGGATGGGCACTAGTCGTTGACACGGAAACTACCACGGATGTCAGCCAAACGCTGCGCTTTGGCTGCTACGAGGTCCACGGGATCAGCCGTGACAAGCGACTACGGCTGCTCAAACGCGGCGCTTTGGATCGAGAAGCCCTCGATACGCTGGCGGACAAGGGCCTTTTCCACAATCCCGACATGAATCCGGATGACCTGGCGGTACTGACACGGTACGCGCGACTTAACGGCTTGAAACTCATGACCAAGAACGACTTTGTCTGCGAGGTCTTCTATAAGTGGATCTACGGCTATCAGGCACTCTGCCTCAACCATAACCTTGCTTTCGATCTCTCGGTCCTGTCCGCGACCCATGGTGAGGGCGCCGGCACGTATCGCAATGGTTTTTGGTTCACCCTCTGCGATTGTGGGCATGAAGAGTGCATCAACCATCCACCACTTCGGATCAAACATCTTGGCCCCATGAAGAATCGCATAGAGTTTCGCTCCGTGTCGCATCACAACTCCACCGGCAAGAAGTACACGAAGCACTACAAGGGAAAGTTCCTCGACACCATGACCCTCGGCCGCGCCCTACTCGGTCCGGGCGACTGCTCGCTGAAGGGACTCTGCACCAAATTCCAGACTGACCCCAAAAAGTCTCCAGACGGTGACCACGGTAAAGCCTTGACCGACGCCTATATCTCTTATGCCCGGCAGGATGTGGCGGCAACCTTCAGCCTGTATCAAAAGGAGCGGGAGCTCTACCGAAAGCACGGTCTCACAAAGAAAATCTGGAAAATCTTCTCGGAGGCGTCACTGGGGAAGGCGTACTTCGAGGACCTCGGCGTCCCTCGGTTCATGAAGCAGCATCCAGACTTTTCCCCTGAGGTCATCGGGCACAGCATGGTTGCGTACTACGGCGGACGGACAGAGGTCAACAACCGTCTTCAGGTCGTTGAAGGAATACTCCTTGACTTCAAGTCGGAGTATCCCTCCGGTCATGCTCTGGTGGGTCTCCAGGAGCTGCTGCTGGCAGAGCGTATTGAGGTCCGCGACTGTACGCACGAGATTAGGGAGCTACTGGAGTCTCCCGATCTCCTCACTCTGCTCCAGCGGAAAGAAACATGGCGCCGGCTGCGGTGTTTCGTCAGACTCAAGCCTAACGGGGCCGTCCTACCAGTCCGAGGGAAGTATGACCAGAAAACAGCGTCAACCAACATTGCACTGGTGGATGTTGTTGGACCGTCCACCTGGTACACCCTGGCGGATGTCATTGTCAGCGTCCTTCGTACAGGGAATGTCCCGGCCTTCGAAGAGGTGCAAGAGCTGGTCCCCCACGGGCGAGTGGAGACCAAACCCTGGAATTTCCTCGGCGATGATCGGTACGCCATTGACCTGAACGTGGAGGACTTTTTTACAACCGTCATCAACTTCCGCGATCAGGTGATCCGCCGGCAGGAGGCCTGCAAGAAGGACAGCGTCGAGTGGGAATACTTCGATGGCCTACAGCGGGGGTTCAAGCTGCTGGCCAATGCCACGAGCTACGGCATCATGGTCGAGGACAATCCCGAGGAGCGGACCTACGACACCGCACCCGTGGATGTCTACGCCATGGATCACACGGAACGGCGCACGCACGTCGTGGAGGCGGTCGGCCCGTACTTCGCGGGACCCATCGGCACACACATCCCGGCAGGTGGCAGACTCCTCATCGCGCTTGCCGAAACGCTCGGAGTCCAACGCGGCCTTCCCAATACCTTCTGTGACACTGACTCGATTTTCTTCGCGCGGCCGGAGGGCATGGAACGCGAACGGTTTCGAGCACTGGTGCGGGAGGTCGTCGAGTGGTTTTCACCGTTGTCTCCCTATGCGGACGGCGACTCGATTCTGGAGATTGAGAAGGAGAATTACTGGGAGGGAAAACCTGAGCCGCTGTACTTCATCGGAATCTCGCTCAAGAGATACGCGCTGTACAACCGCTGCGCCGGGTCGGAGACCAGCGACGTAGGGTTTCGCATCCGCAAGTTCTCTTCGCACGGCACCGGTGTCTGGACGTCGCCTGGTGACTACGTGTCCCCTACCCATGTCCCAGCTCCATGTGCCAGAGACCGGGATGGGAATCCCGACTCGTACAAGCTCGGCGGTGCTCGCTGGCTGTACGATCTCTACTACCACTTCATCGAGCGGGTGGAGGCCGGCGAGACCCGCATCAATCTTGATGGCCTGCCCCAGCTTCAGCACGTGGCAATGCACCAGGTGACAATGACCACCTACCAGTTGTGGCAGCAAAACAAGGACACTGGAGCGGGGCCGTTTGGCTTCTTTACGGTGATGCCGGCGTTAGGCCCCTTCGAAGCGTCTGGAAAGATGCATGAATGGGAGATAGCGCGTGGTGGGAATGAAGAGCAGGCGGAGCGGGTCTTTCGAGAATGGGAGGAGCGGCAAGAGCAGCGTCGGCACGCAACAGAACGATGGGAAACGCTGAAGAAGCTCATCATGGACGAGGGTGGCATTCGGCGGTCAGAGGACTACGATATCCCGAAAGTGCTGTCCCGAAAGAAGGGGCTCCCCGTTGACGTGTTGGCCGAGCTGCTGGGCTTTGGATATCCAGACGAGTTTCTGGAGCATGTCTGGGCCGTAAAGAGGGCCTGGGACTCCTCGCCCATCCTGGAGCCGGAGCCGTCAACGCAAGAGATGTATGGCGATTACCTCTCAAAAGCGTACGCGTCGGAGAACGGTGAGAGGATTGTCAATCCGTACAGCGATATTACCGGAGTGGCCTTCTATGCGCCCCGAGGACAGTGTTTCGAGGACATCCGGGGCAAGGTGCGACGGATGGACACGCACGAGCTGGTTGACATCGAACACAAGATGCTGGCCCAATCGCTGTCCGGCTACTGCCGCTATCCATGCTGGAAAATGGCTAACCCGAAAGACGTGGGATGGCTGCGAAGGCGACGCGTTCGCGTCAGCAACCACGTGCATATCGGCAAGGAATCGAACCAGGTGCTCGAAGAGACGGCTGTAGAATCCGCAGGCATTCTGTCGTATGCCGATTCTGCGGACTACGGGCGGTCCGTACCCGAAGAGCTTTGGACTCTTCCGGTGATGGACATTGTGACGCGAACAGGATTGACACGACGTCACATTCGCAAGCTGCGAGCCGGTGATCTGCCGACCTCTGAGACGCGCAAAAGACTCGTGCGGTTGGTGGCCGGCAATGGGTAGCGAGGCGCCCGCTCAAGCGGCTAGGGACTTTCATCGGGCCGCCCTTTTTCTCGTGGCGACAAACGTCTGTCGTTATGGATAGCGCGTTACGAAACGTGCTATCGTGGCGCAATTGTGCGAAACGAGCGTGCTCTCTGTGCGAGCTGCGGCGGAGCAATTTTGCGGCCGACTACGGGTCGGCTTGCACGGTTCTGCTCTGTTGCCTGTCGCAACGCCGCGTATCGGCGTCGCCGGCAGAACCTCCCTGAAGATGCTGCTCGGATGCGGGCGGGTGGGCGCTACCCACTCGCCGTTCGACTTGAGAAAGCAAGCTGAGATCAATGTCAGTCGCTGAGATCCGAATCCCGAACCCTTCCTCTAGGAGAATTGCCTGATGCCGGCGAAGGTGGACATCCACGACATCGAGACCCGGCTCTGGGATGCCGCTGACGAGCTCCGGGCCAACTCGCACCTCAAAGCCTCTGAGTACTCGGTTCCCGTGCTCGGCCTCATCTTCCTCAAGTATGCAGACAGTCGCTTCACCCAACTCCA
The DNA here is from genome assembly GCA_003244175.1 of Chloroflexota bacterium. GTDB lineage: Bacteria > Chloroflexota > UBA5177 > UBA5177 > UBA5177 > QHBP01. The sequence continues at coordinate 13,996 of QHBP01000268.1, forward strand.
GGCTGAGTTGGCCGGTAAGGCAAGCAGCCGCCGTGAGATCGGAAAGGCGGACTACCAATCTCGCGGAGTCCTGTACCTACCCGAGATCGCTCGCTTCTCTCGCCTCGTCGCACTGCGCGAAGGCGAGAACGTCGGGAAGGCGCTCAACGATGCCATGGCCGCAATCGAGGAGGCAAATGAAGGATTGCGAGGCGTGCTCCCTCGCGCATACATGGGCCTGCAGAATTCGACACTCGTGACCCTGCTCCGAAGCGTCAACTCCATCCTGGGAAACATCGACGGGGACGGCTTCGGCAAGGTCTATGAGTATTTTCTCGGCAAGTTCGCCATGGCCGAGGGCCAGAAGGGCGGTGAGTTCTTCACGCCCACCTCGATCGTCCGCCTGATCGTCGAGATCATCGAACCGTTCATGGGCAAGATTCTGGACCCTGCCTGCGGCTCCGGCGGGATGTTCGTCCAGAGCGCCCGATTCGTCGAAGAGCACCGCGCTAAACCGACTGATCGCCTCTCGATCTACGGGCAAGAGCGCGTGGACGAGACAGTAAAGCTCTGCAAGATGAACCTCGCGGTCCACGGGCTCGGGGGACAAGTTAGCCAGGCGAATACCTACTACGAGGATCCGTGGGACTCCGTCGGCAAGTTCGACTTTGTGATGGCCAATCCGCCGTTCAACGTCAACCGAATCGAGAAGGCCAAGCTGGAGGGCGACAGGCGGTTTCCGTTCGGCCTTCCACGTGCCGACAACGGCAACTACCTCTGGATCCAGCTCTTCGCGACAACGCTGAACGAGAGGGGGCGCGCCGGGTTCGTCATGGCGAACTCCGCTGCCGACGCCGGTGGGTCCGAACTGGAGATCCGCAGGAAGCTGATCGAGGACCGGGCTGTCGACGTCATCGTGTCCATCAGCTCGAACTTCTTTCTGACGGTGACGCTGCCCTGCACGCTGTGGTTCCTCGATCGCGGGAAGCGCTCGACCGATCGGGGAAACACGGTGCTCTTCATCGACGCGCGAAAAATCTTCCGCCAGATCGACCGCGCCCACCGCGAGTTCCTGCCGGAGCAGATCGAGTTTCTTGCCAACATTGCCCGTCTGTATCGGGGTGAGCAGCCGGAGATGCGTCAGGCCACTTCCGGGCTGACGGCGGGGAGCTTTCCCGACGGGACCTACGTCGACGTCCCGGGCCTCTGCAAAGTCGCGACGATCGAGGAGATCGCCAAGCAGGGTTGGAGTCTCAATCCCGGGCGCTACGTCGGCGTCGCCGCGGGAGAGGTCGATGGGACGGACTTCCGGGTGAGGCTGACGGAATTGAATGAGGACCTGGAGAAGCTCAATGTGGAGGCGGCGGTGCTGCGAGAGCGGATTGCAGCAAATGTTCTGGAGCTATTGAGTTGAACCCTGTGCTTAGGAATGATTGGACCACCTGCACTCTCGGAGACATCGCGGGGCCTGAGAAAGGATCGGTGGTATCGGGTCCGTTCGGGTCCAATATCGGGAAGCGGTTTTTCATTGACCAGGGGGTGCCGCTCATTCGCGGCAACAATCTATCGGATATGGACAAGCCCTTCACGGACGCGGGCTTCGTCTTCATTTCACCTGAAAAGGCGGAGGAACTGCGGAAATGCCAGGCTCTGCCGGGAGATCTTGTGTTCACGGCAGCCGGGACGCTCGGCCAGGTCGGACTCATTCCTCCGGATGGGCGGTATCCCTCCTACATCATCTCGAACAAGCAGATGCGCGTGCGATTAGACCCGAGCAGAGCCGACCCAAGGTTCGCATACCACTGGTTCGCTGCCCCTTCCATGCGACGATACATTGCAGAGCAAAACAAAGGCTCGTCCGTGCCGCTGATCACGCTAGGTATTCTGCGGTCGCTCCCAGTGTTGCTCCCACCTCTCGCTACTCAACACAAAATCGCAGCCATCCTCTCCGCCTACGACGACCTCATCGAGAACAACACACGGCGGATCACGATCCTGGAGGAGATGGCGCAGCGGATCTACCGCGAGTGGTTTGTCGACTTTCGCTATCCCGGACATGAGGGTGTTCCGCTGGTGGATTCCGAGCTGGGGCTGATTCCTGAAGGATGGCGGGTCTGCCGCACCTCCGACGTGATCGCCATTGATCCGAAAACGGCCGTGCCGCGAGACACCGCAGTGCCGTTCGTACCAATGACGAGCGTCTCAGAAACCACCATGCACATACACGCTTTGGAGAATCGAACCAACGCGTCCGGATCCAGGTTTACGCACGGGGACACGCTCTTCGCACGTATTACCCCATGCTTGGAGAACGGTAAGACAGGTCATGTGTCTTTCCTGGCACCTGGGCAAGTCGCCATGGGGTCGACCGAGTTCATCGTGTTGAGGCCCCGGATCCTCCCTGCCGAGTTCGTTTACCTTCTTGCACGCTCCCAGGCCCTTCGAGGTCACGCAATCAAGAGCATGTCGGGAGCGACTGGTCGCCAGCGAGTGCGCCGGGAGACTTTCGACTCGTACCTCTTGCCCATGCCACCATCTCAGCTGCTTAGCCGCTTTTCCGATGTGATGCGTCCCGTGTTCGGCTTGTCTCGTGCCTTGTTCCAGGCCGCGAACGCTCTCCGCACCACTCGTGATCTCCTCCTCCCTCGCCTCATCTCCGGTGAGATCGACGTCGAGAGTCTCGATATCGACACCTCGGGGCTGGCGGCATGACCCCGCCCTACCCCGCTTTCGCCAGATACACCGAGGACGCACTCGTCGAGCAACCCGCCATCGCCCTGTTCGCCGAGCTCGGCTGGGAGACCGTCAACGCCATGCATGAGACGCTCGGCGCGGAGGGTACGCTGGGCCGCGAGACGCAGTCCGATACCATCCTCTCGCGCCGCCTGGTGTCCGCCCTCCAGCGCTTGAATCCGCATTCGTCCGGCGAGGCCATCGAGCAGGCGGCGGTCGAGATCACCCGCAGCCGAGCGGCGCTGCACTACGTGCGTGCCAACCGGGAAGTTTACGACCTGCTGCGCGACGGCGTCAAGATCGACGTTCGCCAGGACGACGGCAGCCGGCTGCCGGAGGTCATTCGGGTGATCGACTGGGAGCGGCCGGAGAGAAACGACTTCCTGCTCGTCTCCCAGCTCTGGATCCGCTCCGACCTGTACCGGCGCCGGGCCGACCTCGTCGGCTTCGTCAACGGCATCCCCCTGGTCTTCATCGAGCTGAAGGTGTCCCATCTCAACCTCGAGAACGCGTATACCAGGAACCTCACCGACTACCGGGCCACCATCCCCGACGTCTTCGCCCCCAACGGCTTTGTCATCCTCTCCAACGGACGCGAGTCGAAGCTGGGGTCGATGTCGGCGGGGTGGGAGCACTTCTCGGAGTGGAAGAAGATTTCGGATGAGAAGGAGCCGGGAAAGGTATCCCTGGAGACGATGCTCCGCGCCACCTGCGCGCCGGATCGCCTCCTCGACATCGTCGAGAATTTCACAGCCTTCACCGAGCGTCCCGGCGGCCTCGTCAAGCTCGTCGCCAAGAACCATCAGTACCTGGGCGTCAACAAGGCCATCGGGCACCTGGTGGAGCTCAAAGACGCGCCCGCACCGCAGCGCGGCCGGCTGGAGGTCTTCTGGCATACGCAGGGCGCGGGCAAGACCATGTCCATGCTCTTCTTCTCGCAGAAGGTGCTGCGCAAGCTGCCCGGCAACTGGACATTTGTGATCGTCACCGACCGGACCGATCTCGATGGGCAATCCTACGGCGAGTTCGCCGATGCCGGGGTGGTCACCGAGAAGCATGTGCAGGCCACCAGCGCCGAGCACCTCCGGCGGCTGCTGGCCGAAGACCACCGCTACGTCTTCACGCTTATACACAAGTTCCGGACCGAACGCGGCGAGACCCATCCGGTGCTGTGCGACCGGTCCGACGTGATCGTCATCACCGACGAGGCCCACCGCACCCAGTACGACGTGCTGGCGCTCAACATGCGCAACGCGCTACCCAACGCCTCGTTCCTGGGATTCACCGGGACGCCGCTGATCGCCGCCGAGGAGAAGACCCGCGAGGTGTTTGGGGACTACGTCTCGATCTACAACTTTGCCGAGTCCCGCCGCGACGGATCCACCGTGCCCCTGGTCTACGAGAACCGGATCCCGCAACTGCAGCTGAAAAATCCCAGGTTCAACGACGACCTGCTCGGCATTCTCGAGGAGGCCGAGATCGACGAGGCGCAGGAAGCCAAGCTCGGCCGCCTCTTCGCCCAGCAGTACGAGCTGATCACCCGTGAGGAGCGCCTCGACGTCGTGGGCCGGGACATCGTCGACCACTTCCTGGGCCGCGGCTTCGCCGGCAAGGCCATGGTCGTCTCCATCGACAAGGCCACCGCCCTCCGCACCTACGACAAGGTTCAGACGCACTGGCAGGCACGTCTTGCCGCCAACCTCGCCCGCCTCGACGGCGACACGCTGCCACCAAAAGAGGCCGAGCTCCTCCATCAAGAGATCGCCTGGATGCGCTCCACCGACATGGCCGTCGTCATCTCCTCCGCGCAGAACGAGATTGCCGAGATGGCGGAGCGCGGTCTCGACATCGTGCCGCACCGGCGCCGGATGGTCGAGGAGGACCTTGACGAGAAGTTCAAGGATCCGGCGGGTCCCCTGCGCATCGCCTTTGTCTGCGCCATGTGGACCACCGGCTTCGACGTGCCCTCCTGCTCGACCATCTATTTGGACAAGCCGATGCGCAACCACAGCCTCATGCAGACCATCTCTCGCGCCAATCGCGTCTTCCCGGAGAAGAACAACGGCGTGATCGTCGCCTACGTCGACGTTTTTCGCGATCTGCAGAAGGCGCTGGCGCTCTACGCGGTCACCGGCGCCATCGGTAAGGGGGCCATCGGCGCCCTGCCAATCGAAGAGAAGTCCGTCCTGGTCGACGAGCTCCGGGGGGCGGTGGACGACGCCTATGTGTACTGCTCTCACCGGGGCGTGCTTCTGGGCGCCCTCACCGCCCTGCAAGGGTTCGACTTCGTCCAGGCCGCCGCCGATGCCGTCGAGCAGCTGATCGTCAACGACGAGGAGAAGGCCGCATTCCTCGACCACGCCAAGCTGGTCGACCGACTCTTCAAGGCCATCCTGCCCGATCCCAGCGCAAGTGAGTTCGGCCCAATGCGGGGAGTTCTTGTCCACCTGGCCCGAACCATCGCGGACTTCTCACCCCGGATCGACGTCAGCCCGGTCCTGAGGCGCGTCGAGCAGCTCCTCGACGA
>QHBP01000409.1 GCA_003244175.1 Chloroflexota bacterium
GGGGAGACGCAACCGTCTTCTTCACGCGCCTCATGCCGATTGTCCGAACTTTTATCTCCCTTCCTGCCGGCATTGCACGCATGAATTTCAGGAAGTTCTTGGCGTACACCTTCCTTGGGTCGCTTCCGTGGTGCTTTGCGCTTGCCTACGCGGGGTACAAGTTAGGTCAGCACTGGCGTGATGTCGGGAGCACCCTGCACGACTATGACATCCTCGTCGGTGTCGTGCTCGTGGCTCTCTTCGCACTCTTTGTGTACCGACACGTTCAGGGTTCGAGGGACTCTCAAGAGGCACCCTCGGCGGAAGAAACGACGAGCGGGTGACCTGAAAACAGACCCGAGCCGCTATCGTCCGGATCGAGCGTCGTGGCGTAGCCTCTCAGCCAAGACGGCAATCACCTTCATGGCGATGGAGTCCTGCGCTTGCACCGCGTTCTGGAACTGCGCGTGACTCATCACGAGCGCCCTCACGGATGATCTGGTGGTGACGGTCGCGGTTGCCGGGCCGCGATCAAGCATGCTGATCTCGCCAAATATGTCACCGGGACCACAGTAAATAAGCTCTTGTCCGGCCACGGCGACCTCTACCTGCCCTTCCAGCAGGACGAAGAAGGTATCGCTTGGCTTCCCCTGGGAAATGAGGATCCTGTTCGCCGGCAAATCGAGGTCGTCCGTGTTCCTCGCCAAGCACTGGAGCTCTGTCGGTCCGGGCTGGATGTCCGCACCGTGATACCGAAACATGAGAGGAGAATTGACGTTATGCACCGCAGCAGACTGGGCAGTATCGGAATCGACTGCAATGACCTGGACACTGGAGTTTTTTTCTGGAGCGCAACCCTGGGTATGGACGTAGCCGATCGTAGCGAGCGGTACGCCGATCTGGAAGGCGATGTTGGCGGACTGCGGATCTTCTTACAACATGTGCCCGAGCCGAAGGCCTGCAAGACGCGGGTCCATCTCGACATCGAGTCGGACGACGTGGAGGCCGAGGTGAATCGTCTGGTGGACTTGGGTGCCCGAACCAGGGAGAAGATCCACACCTGGTGGGTGATGGAGGATCCCAGCGGCAATGAGTTCTGTGTGGTCCAGCCCGAGACACCGGGTTTCCCGGAACGAACGCGTACGTGGAGTACATTGAGACATGAGTGACTCGCCGCCGGCGCCTCAAGTCTGGCCAACCCTGCGGGCGCGTGACGCCCGCGGGCTTATCCGCTTCCTCGTCGACGCATTCGGCTTCGAAGAAACGGTTGTGTACGGCGACGGAGATACCGTCGATCACGCGGAGCTGTCATGGCCTCCGGGTGGCGGAATCATGCTCGGCTCGGCGCGAGCGGGCGAAAACGAGGATCCATGGGCTTTGTCGCCGGGCAGCTTCGGCGCCTACGTGGTGACCGACGACCCGGACGGACTGTTCCTCCGAGCAACCGCTGCCGGCGCCGAGGTTCTGCACGGGCTGCACGAAACGGACTACGGGTCTCGTGACTTTGCGGTGCGCGATCCCGAGGGCAATCGCTGGTCCTTTGGCACCTATCGCGGCTCGCCGCGAAAAGGTTAGTGGCTCCCAGATAGCCCCCGTCTAGGCACCTCGGCAGTCAGGCCGCCGGCGACGAGCCATCGCGTGGGGTCCGCTCATGGCGGCGGCGACGCTCTCGCTTGCGCCCGCTATTGTTGCTGTATGTCCTGATGCAGAAGTACGCTATCGAGGGCATCGCTTTGTCTGGTCAGGGAGGTCGTTGAGGTGTTTGCGCGGGGCCGGAATCTCGTTCATGACAGCGCCTGGGCAGCAAAAGCTCTACACACGATCGAGCACAACGTCCGTTGCTTCCGAAGCGAGACGATAGTGCAGCCGAGTCCCAGGTATGAGGGGATGTGGGCCCGGGACACCATGATCATCGCCCTCGGATTACTGGATGCCGGGCGCGCGGACCTCGCCGGGTGCCTGCTGCGCGCTTGGGTACCATATCAAATTCACGAGGACGATTCACCTTCTGACTATGTGATCCTGAACAAGCATCGTCTCAATTGGACACCGGCGGACGTGTCGTGCCCCGACGGCGCCTGGTTGCGGAACAATCGCGGTGGTCTGGTCACCTCGGTGTATATCGGCCGAGACACGTTTCCCGACGGAACGCGAGAGATCTACAGCTGTCATCCTGATCCCGACAGCACCGCCTGGTGGATCCTGGCCTGCGGGCGCTACGCGGACACAACGGGCGACCAGCGCCTCGCGGAGGACCTTCGACTTCCCTTGCAGGCGGCTATGGACAACCTGGTCCGACGCGACAGCGACCGTGATCTGCTAGTGGAGCAGTGCCCCAACGAGGACTGGGCAGATCACATGCGGCGTCACGGTAAGGTCACGTATACGCAGGCCGTGTGGTACGGCGCGGTGCGAGCGGCGGTGTCTCTGGGCATCCGGGGGCCGGACTCCGGCGAGGTGCGGGCAGCGATCCATACCAGATTGTTGCGCTCCTCCGGCCCCCTCGATTGGCGGTGTCCGCGGAGCCACAGTAACCGCGTGGCCCAAGATTTTTCCTTGTTGATTCTGCACGGTGTATTGAATGCGGATGAGGCTCACCGGCTATTGCGTCGCCTCAATCGACTGGAAGCCCCGGAAGGGCACAGCGTGGTAACCCCCGCATTCCAGAAGACTCGCATGGGACCCTACCACTTCAAGCGCGGCGAATATCAGAATGCCGGAATCTGGACGTGGCTGACCGGTTGGGAAGCGCAGGCGCGGGCGATGGTTGGGGACGTCGACACGGCGCGCCGTCTCATTGGCAGTTGTTTCTGTCCGGGATGCAGCTGTATCTACGAATGGATCGAGCCGAGACGAGGCTCGCGGCATAACCCCAACTTCGCGACCGGTGCCGGCAGCATTCTCAGTGCTCTCGCTCGCCTGCAAGAGGCAGAGCATGGAAGCGTATCTGGGTTTGTTCAGTAAGCCATAGTGCTCCTCACATTTTGCGTTCCCCTTACCTTCTTGGATCGAAACTTGCCACGATTTCTCGGTTGTGAACGCGACAGGTTGACACGGTCGCTCACGGCGCCTATGGTGCAGCCATAATGGGTTGTACTCGGGCCGGAGGTAAGAGTGACCGACTCGCAAGGGTTGACTTGCTTGATCACCATCCATGGAATGGGCTTCCAGCACGCGCCGGCGGATGGCGTGCCTGGCTATGCCGACGGCTTGCACGAGAGCCTGAGGGAGAGTCTTCCGGGTCTCATTGGGAGCGATCCAGTCTCCGAATTTGGCCGAGGAGCTGGGGAAGGCGCGATCTACGTTCACAGTGATTGGCCTCCGGGGAGCGGGAAGATGAATGAGGGACTCAAGCGGCTCGGCGTCTGGCCCCGGGACGACGTCAGTCACCGCACGGTCGATACCACGGGTGTTCCGCTGCGCGATCGTGATTGCCCAATTGCTCATGTCGCCCTGGTGTATGCCGGCCTTGAAGAGCAGCAGCCGCATCTCGGAGCAAGCATCGAGACTTTGATGAAGGGCATCATCTCGCATGGAAACTACGCGAGTCTGCCGTCACTTGTGGGCATGGGCATGATGGATCTGTGGGCCGTCGTCAAACAACAGCGCTCGGGTCCTCAAACGCTCACGCCGAGTTTGCAGGTGCGCGGCGCCGTGATGACGGGCGGAGCCGTCCGGGCTCAGCAGAATCCGAGCAGTCCACTCGACGTTTTTCGGCAGCTCGACCACGATGTCACCACCTACGTTGTTCGAAACGACCTGCGCGAGCGCGTAAGAACTTTTCTTCATGATGCGCTCCTTCGCCTGTGCTTTCGCGACGACGTCGCGCACCTGGTCATCAATTCCCACAGCCTGGGCACGGTGCTCGCCTTTGACACGATTCGTACGCTACCACCCATTGCCGCTGGAAAGGTGAGACACCTCATCACGGCAGGCAGTCCGCTGCGTAAGTTCACAGATCTGTTTTACTGGGGCTC
>QHBP01000362.1 GCA_003244175.1 Chloroflexota bacterium
GGCATCATCCGCCATGGCGCCAAGCTCCTGTATGCCTACGCGGAGGCCACGGTTCCCAAGCTCACCGTCATCACGCGCAAGGCGTATGGCGGCGCATACGACGTCATGTCCTCCAAACACATTCGCGCGGATGTCAATCTCGCCTGGCCATCGGCGGAGATCGCCGTGATGGGTTCGGAAGCGGCCGTCAAGATCATCCATCGCCGTGAGCTCGAAGCCGGCGTGGACGGGGGCGAGCGTAGTAGCGATCTCGTCAGGGAGTACCGCGATCAGTTCGCCAACCCCTACACCGCTGCGGAGCGCGGATACATCGACGATGTCATCCTTCCCGAACACACCCGCCGCGCCCTTATCAAGGCTCTTCGCATGACGCTCAGCAAGCGTGTCGCCGTGCCGCACCGGAAACATGGCAACATTCCCCTCTGACATGGACGCCCTGTCGGACGAGCAGGTAGCCGCCGTTTTGGCAGCGGTCACCGCCGTTCTCGCGAGAGAAGCGGAGGTTGTGCCTCGGCCTTGGCGGCCTTCGCGGTTCTCGCGGGCCGGCCGGTTGGAAAGTCTGCGGTTCCAGGTCGATGACCGCGCGCTTGCCCGTGGCTGGAGACGGTAGGAGCGTGTTCAAAAGGGTCCTGGTCGCCAACCGCGGAGAAATCGCGGTGCGCATTATGCGAACCCTGCGGGAGATGGGTATCGTCTCGATCGCGGCCTTTTCCGACGTCGACAGCGATGCCCTTTTCGTGCAGGAAGCCGACGAGGCGTACAGGCTGGGCCCGGCACCGGCGGCCGAGAGCTATCTGAACGTTCAGGCGCTGGTGCGGGTCGCCCGTGAATCTCGCTCGGGGGCGGTTCACCCCGGATACGGTTTCTTGGCCGAGAACGCGGATTTCGCGGACGCCGTGGAGGGCGCCGGCATGACATTCATCGGGCCGTCGCCGGCATCCATGCGCGCGATAGGAGACAAAGTCCGGGCGCGGCGCTTGGCCCGGTCCCTCGACGTGCCGCTGGTCCCCGGGACAGAGGATGCGACCACGTCGCTGGACGCCGCCCTCGCTTTTGCTGATCGTCACGGGTATCCTCTCGCGGTCAAGGCGAGTGGGGGCGGCGGCGGCCGCGGAATCAGGGTGGTTCAGAGTTCCGAGGGGATGCGCGACGCCCTGGAGGGCGCCGAACGCGAGGCCCGATCGTACTTCAAGAATCCGGACGTGTATCTGGAGCGCTATTTCCCGCATCCGCGGCATGTGGAGATTCAGGTGCTTGGCGATCGTCATGGACACCTGATCCACCTGGGCGAGCGTGAGTGCTCGATTCAACGGCGGCGCCAGAAGCTGATCGAGGAGGCACCCTGTCCGGCGTTTGACACAGCTACGAGGGAGCGCGTGGGCGAGATGGCTCTTCGCATGGCGCGTGCGGCGCAGTACTGGAGCGCCGGGACCGTCGAGTTCCTGATGACCCAGGAGGGCGACGTCTATTTTCTCGAGATGAACACGCGCATCCAGGTCGAACATCCCGTGACCGAGCTGGTCGCAGACTGCGACCTGATTCGTGAGATGGTGCTCATCGCGGCGGGGGAGACGCTTACGGAGATGGACAGCCTCGCTTCGCCGCGGGGACACGCCTTCGAAATTCGTATCAACGCCGAGGACCCGACTGACGGATTTCGACCGACGCCGGCGGCCATCTTGCGCTACCGTGAACCGGGCGGGATCGGAACCCGCGTCGACTCCGGCGTGTACCAGGGATACTCCATCCCGTCGTCGTACGACTCCCTGATGTCCAAGGTGGTTGTCTGGGCGCCGGATCGCGAGCGAGCGCGACAACGAGCGTTGCGTGCGCTCCATGAGTACGTGATCGAGGGTCCCTCGACCACCATCGGTTTCGCACGGGCGATTCTGGAACACCCGGCCTTTATGCGAGGAGAGGCGGCCACGACGTTTGTCGAAGAGAATCTGGCGCAGCTCGTCGCGAGCGCGGGGACAAGTCGGGCCGTTCTTGCCGATTCGAGCTCCGAGACGCGGGTCGCGCGCGGAGAGTCTCGCAGATTCGAGGTCGAGGTCAATCGACGCTTTTTTTCGGTGCAGGTGGCCGAAGTCACCGAAAAAAGGCCGGCTTCCGCGGGCGCCGGACCGGGCGCGCCCTTGGCTCGAATGGCGAGACGCAATAGCGACCCCGATCTGCTGAGTCCCATGCACGGCACCGTCGTCGGCATCAAGAAGGCGCAAGGCGAACGTGTGAACGCCGGTGAAACGCTGTTTGTCATCGAGGCTATGAAGATGGAGAACGAGGTGGCTGCGCAGCGGACCGGCACCCTCACACGCGTCGATGCGCATCTTGGTGAGACGGTTGAAAGTGGTGAAACGCTGGCACGGATTGAGTAAATGACTCACTATTCTTGCTCTCTAGTTGTTCTCGGCGTACTAGATTACTGTCCGGCACGTGTCGTAAAGTGAGAGGGAGTAGCCGGCAGGACGGACCCGAATGGGTCCGTTGCTTTGTGCGTTCGCTCTCACCCGTCAGGATCAACTCAGGCCGCCAGGCCAGCCCTTCAGGAGGTCGGATCGCCATCGTATGCTGCACCAGGAAGTGATCCCCGAGGACCCGACCTTCCGTTTCCATCACGCGACGTATGACTATCTGACTTCGACCGCCCCGCAGTTCGTCGACATAACCGACGATGTCGTGGAGGTGGTTCGCCAATCGGACGTCCTCAATGGCGTGGCTACCGTGTTCTCGCGTCACACGACGGCGGCCATCAAGATCAACGAGAGCGAGCCGGAGCTTCTGAAAGACATGGCGCGCTTTCTCGAAGAGGTGGCGCCGGTCGATCGCGAATACTGTCACAACGATTTCACGATCAGGACCGTGAATATGACGGAGGACGAGTGCCCCAACGCGCACTCGCACTGTCAGCATTTGATCTTGAGCGCCAGCGAGAGCGTGCCGATTGTTGATGGACGCATGATGCTGGGCCGCTGGCAGCGGGTATTTCTGGTCGAGCTGGATCGGGCCAAGGCGCGACAGGTGCTGGTACAGGTGCTCGGCGTCTAATTCCCGGCCGCTCGCCGTTGACGATGGCGCAACGGAGGCGACCATGTCCACGCCGGCGTTTGAGCGAGAGACCTTTCGTCCGGAGGTGCCGGAGTTTTTCAACTTTGCCACGGACGTGCTGGATCGCTGGGCACGGGATGAGTCCAAGCGCGGACTGCTGTGGGTGGACGAGCGAGGGACATCGCGTGATCTGACTTTCCGTCAGATTGTGGACAGATCGACTCGCCTGGCAGCGGCCTTGTCGAAGGCTGGCGTCAAACGCAGCGACCGCGTCCTGGTGGTCCTGCCTCCCGTACCGGAGTGGTGGGAGACGATGATGGCGCTCTTTCGGCTCGGCGCCATCGCCGTGCCCGGCACCACTCAGCTCACATCCAGGGACGTCCGCTTCCGGCTGGATCTCTGCGAGGCTCGCGCCCTTGTCGCAGACGAATCCACGGCATCCAACGTGGGTGCGGCGTTGCATGACAAGGACGTGATACGCGTGGTCGTGGGCAGACATGAGGGATGGCAGCCATACGCGGAAGCTGTCGAGACGAGCTCCTCGGACTTCTCACCGGTCCGCACCCGGAGCGATGATCCGGCCCTGCTCTACTTCACCTCAGGCACCACTGGATACCCGAAGATGGTCTTGCACACCCATGCGTCGTACCCAATTGGCCACACCGTCACCGGCAAATATTGGAGCGTCCCGTGGGACTGTTCAAGGAGTATTGGCGCGACGCGGAGGCCACGGCGGCTCGCCTCGTCGGTGACTGGTACATCACAGGAGACAGGGCCTACCGAGACACGGACGGCTATCTCTGGTTCGTCGGACGCTCAGACGACGTCATCATCAGCTCCGCCTACCGGATTGGACCATTCGAAGTCGAGAGCGCTCTGGTTGAGCACCCGGCGGTGGTCGAGGCGGCGGTGGTGGGCAAGCCGGATCCGGAACGCGGAGAGATCGTCAAGGCATTCGTCACTCTCGCACCCGGGCATGACCCGTCGGATCAGCTCGTCCTGGAGCTACAGGATCACGTCAAGCGGGTGACGGCGCCGTACAAGTACCCGCGAGAGATCGAGTTTACCGATGACCTGCCGAAGACCGTCAGCGGCAAGATCAGGCGGGTGGAGCTCCGCGAGCGTGAGCGGGCAAGTTCTCAAAAGGCCTAAAAAGCCTAGGTCGGCTCCTCCGCGAATTCCTCGGCCGGCTTGACGACCGTGTCCAGAAACGTCTGGGCGAGGTCGGCTATCTGGTCGATGACCTCGGCCACCGGTTCGCCCTCGCTGATCTCGTCGTCTTCCTCCTCCAGCTCCAGAAACGCGGCGGCGAGCGAGTTGCGAATGTCACGCAGGTGGTTGTAAGCGTCCAGATACGGACCGGAGAGATCGGGCGTATCGTTGATACTCTGCAGCTCGCATTTACTGCAGATGGGGAAGAAACCGTGCCAGCGCTGCTGGCCGAGTGGCCCTCCGCAGATGTCGCAGGTGAATTGCTCGGCGTCTGTCATGTCGTTTTCCCTCCGGTCGGTGGAAGCTGGACGTTCTAACTGCATTCCACTCGGTTCCATCTTGGCACATACATCCGCGACTGACTTGATTCTCCTTATCGCACGACGTAGTATTACGTGACGCGTACTACGGAGGTGAGATTCGTGAAATTGAGCCTGCCGGGCATGGGGCGGTTCTCCGAGCCGGCGCTGCTCATCCTGGAGAGTCTCTCCGATGGAGAGAAACACGGCTACGGGATGATGGAGGACATCAAGAGGCGTCAGGGCATCGATCTGGGACCCGGGACTCTCTATGGGGCGATCTCGCGGCTGGAGGACGCTGGGCTGATAGCGTCATTGCCCATGGAAGAGCGCCGTCGCCCCTACCGACTGACATCGTCGGGCAGGGCGGCGCTCGCGGAACAGCTCAGGAGCTTGCAACGATTCGCGGCTGTCGGACTGGAGAGGCTGGCGCCCGCATGAAAGGCTTACTCCGTCTCTACCCAAAGCGGTGGCGTGAACGGTATGGCGACGAGTTCGAGACCGTGCTGGAAGAGGACTCCAACTGTCCTGGGGCCCGATCGACGATGCCGGTAGCCCGCTCGTGAACTCGGACATCATGCGCGGCTATGTCCCGCTCCTACTCCTCCTG
>QHBP01000111.1 GCA_003244175.1 Chloroflexota bacterium
ACACGCCGAAGTGCAAGGCCAGGATGCCGGCCTCTTGCGGGTACATGACCGCCCATGCGCCGAGACCCGCCTGCACGAAGACAAATGCGACCATGGTGGACGCGAGCACGACCACCTCTCGCCGGCTTCGGTAGAGCCAGAAGACACCGGCGGCAAGGGGCAGGATGAGGAGCGTTTCCATAGCGGCATCGGCGCGATGGCTCCATTCAATGGCCGTCGCCGCCGCCATCTGCGGTATCAACTTCCCATGGCACAACGGCCACGATCGACCGCACCCCTGTTCCGAGCCGGTATTCGTAACGGTCGCGCCCGTCACGAGTACGAAGAACATGCCGAACGTCGCGACGACGCCGAGAATCCTCAAGGCTTTCTTCATCTGCTGCTTACCCTGATTCATCATAAAGCTTCGGGACGGGGGGGGTATCGATTGGCAGCGCGCCGGCGATTCACCACGCCTCCTCCGGCTGGTCGGTAAACACGTACGCGGTGCCGTGCCGCAGGTGAAAGTAAATGGATTCGGAAGCCTTGAATTTGTCTCCGTTGGGTTTTATGCCGGCCAGCTGGAAGTTGGCGCCGATCACCCCGCTCCCGGGCAGGTCGATGACGATGGAGGGTACAGCCTCGTATTTACCTACGCGCTGTGAGCGCACTGCTCGGCCAAAGTCAATGATGTGCCTGGCGACGCGCCTGGAATCGACAAGGCGAGCGATCGCGCGGTCGTCTCCAGTCGTCTGCGCTCGCACCAGAGCCCGGATCGTTCGAAACGTTTGGCGGCAGATGGCGTCGGAGTTGTTTGGGACCCTCTGCTCCCAGGAGCATGACGGATTGGCCTGTGTCGGCATGGTCGTGACCGAGCAACCGGCAAGGGTCGTGACAAGGAAAGCGAGAACCGGTACCGTTCGGGGAAAAGCTCGATGGGGAAGCAGGCGGAGCGCCTGACGGAGGAGCACAGGGGACATGTCGCTTCAGCGTAACGCTTCGGCCTTGCCCTCGTGGTGCTACCATTCACTCGATGCCCGGTATGATGTGCGAAATTTCCGGGTGGATTGTTGACCTCTCGTCCCTGCATCAAAGTCGAGGGAGTAGCTCGTGACCGCTGCCGATGGAGACGCGGAAGGCGTCGACGCGCCTGAACATGCCACAGACATGTCAGACTCTCCGGACGCGGCTCCTTCGGCGCCCGTGGGATTGAATTGGCAGAGCGTGGCCGAACGGGTGGGGGTCGACACGGCGGTTCTGCAGAGAGATGGCTTGATACTGGTGGCGGGAGAATTCTTTCCCACCCCCGGGTGCTTTTTCGACCCCGTTACGCTCAGATCGAGAAGAGTGGATGTCGGGGACATCGCGCTACGTCATGGCTACTTTCTGACGGAATCGACCATTCGTGCTTCGCGCCCCGATCTCACGGTCGACGGCAATGCCCTTCCCGGGTTCAAGACGGTGATTCCTTCGATAGGGAAGGGCGCGGTCATCGGCCTTCTCCCCTCCCTCACGGCTGCTCGTCAGACGAAAGACAGGATCCTGCGCGGGTCTCTGGGGGCCGGAATCGCCATCGAGCAGACGCCGTTGGGGACGGAGATGCGTGTGAGCAAGCCGCAGCAGCCGGGACGAATTGCCACAACCATCGCATCGCACGGCGGCGGCGTCATAGCCATCGACGGCCCCCCTGTTGGCGGATCCGGCGTGTCGCGCGGACCAATAGCGACCGGGCGCGACCGTCTCATCGAGCCGGGCGACGCTCGACGGGCGGGCACGGGTACCACTGGGGGTAGTGCCGGAGTCGAGACTGGAAGCGTGACCGAGGCCGGGCGAGGCGCCATCGAGGAATTCAGGCGGTCCTAACGGGTCCGCACACCAAGCACAAATCACAAGCGGAGAGAGCACCGATGCCGGCCCCACGCAAGCATCCCCGGTCGTTCGACGAAGAGGCGGCGCGAGCCGGCATATCGTCGCGCATTGCCATTGGGGTGCGGCCAATTCGCGTCAAGCGCATCGTGGGAAGTGCCGGCAAGGCCGGCACGCTCGATGCCGACTTTCGACCTCTGGGGCATGGGCCGGCGCAGGGGCATTACACCACGATCTACCGGCTCATGAAGGCAGGCACGGTGTTTCCGGAGATCACTGTGTACCAGATCGGCAACCGATACTTTGTGATCGACGGACACACGCGGGTAGCGGCGGCGAGGGCGGCCGGCATCGAGTTCATCGACGCCAATGTCACCGAGTGCCTGCCCAGGAAAGAGGGGGACGTCAACCTGACTTTTTATGCTCGCCGCGAGTTTGAGCGGGATACGGGTTTGGAAGGTGTGCGTCTCACGGCCCCGTGGCGCTACCATCTGTTGCATCGCCACGTCGAGGGCTATCGCCTCTATCTCGAGCGCTCCACCGATCGCGACGTGTCTCTCACGGAAGCCGCACGTATATGGTATCGGTCCCAGTACTCGCCCACACTCATGGAAATTCGGCGGCGCCGGCTGACGTCAACCGGGGGCGGACGCACGGCGGGCGATGTCTATACCGACATTCTCAAGGCCTGGGCGGAGCGCGAAGGACTTGTGGTAAGCCTGCGCGAGATGCTGGATCAATATGACCGGCAAACGCGAGGCGCCCGGAGCACGCTGCAGCGCGCGAAGCGCGTCGTGACGGACGTGATGGATGCCTCTTTGCCCAAAGTCATTCCCCAGCTGACGAAACCCACGCCGGCGGATTTCGCGAAAACAGACGTCGAGGCAGAGCTCGCCGAGGATTCGCCCTCCTCGTAGCCGAGTCTCGATTCAGGCCAGAAGTGCGGCCGCTTCCGACTCGTCACTGATGGTCGTCGGACTCTCGACGGCCAGCTGCATCAACGTGGCGGCAAGAAGATCGGGATCGTGTCGAACTAGAGCGCCCGTGGCGGTGAGAGCCCGTATGGCCAGCCGTGGGACCGCTTCGTAGCATGCGCCCAGGTCGATGCTAACGGGCTCCGACCGCTCTTTCTTGTACTTCTCGTACAGCGGGCGCGGCAGCGACTCATGGTAATTCAGTACGGCGCAGTCGAGGACGTCGGGGCCGCCAAGGTATCGATTGATCTCTCGAATGAAGCTGCTGGCCGTGAACCCCGTTGTTTCGCCGTGCTTCGTCATGACGTTACACACATAGATGCACTTAGCGGCAGAGCCCGCAACCGCTTGGGCCACGCCCTCAATGAGCAGATTCGGTATCACGCTTGTGTACAAATCACCGGGGCCAAGAACGACGATATCGGCATCGGCTATGGCTTCCAGTACGGAGGGATGTGCCGGCGCGGACGGGCTCAGGTAGACGTCGCTAATGGGAACCTCGTGGTGAGATTTGCGAACGTCGATGTCGGTCTCGCCATGGATCTCGTTCCCGTCCGCCAGGCGCGCGCACAGCGTCGTCGGCGTGAGCGTGACAGGCAGGACTCGACCGCGTATCCGCAGCAGTCGCCCCGCCTCGTCGATGGCGCGGTCGCTCGCGCCAAGTATGTCGGTCAGCGCGGTCAGCAGGAGATTTCCAAAACTGTGCCCATTGA
>QHBP01000122.1 GCA_003244175.1 Chloroflexota bacterium
ACCTCGGTCGAGCCCGTGAAGGCAATCTTGTTGACATCCGCGTGGCGAACAAGCGTCTCACCGGTCGTGCCGTCTCCCGTGACGACGTTCAGGACGCCCGCCGGTAAACCGGCGCGCTCAGCGCACTCGGCGAATGCCAGAGCGGTAAGGGGCGTGAACTCGGCGGGCTTGAGGACGACCGTATTCCCCGCCGCGAGGGCCGGAGCGACCTTCCATGCCAGCATGAGCAAGGGAAAGTTCCAGGGTATGATCTGACCGACGACCCCCAGCGACTTATAGCCGGGGAACTCGACATCTCGCAGCTGTGCCCACCCGGCGTGATGATAGAAGTGCCTGGCGACGAGCGGGATATCAATATCCCGGCTCTCTCTGATTGGTTTGCCGTTGTTCAGCGACTCGAGCACCGCCAGGAGGCGAGACTGCCGCTGGACGGCACGAGCGAGAGCATAGAGGTATCGAGCGCGGACGTGGTCGGGGAGACCGCTCCAAGGAGCATGGGCCTGGCGGGCAGCCCGCACCGCGTCGTCGACGTCTCCTTGCCCTCCCTGGGCTACGAGGGCGATAGTGGCGCCGGTTCCAGGATTGACCACCTGAAAGTACTCGTCGTCGTGCGGCAGCTGCCAAGCGCCACCGATGTAGACGCCGAAGCGCCCGTCGTGCCGGTCAATCCACTCGATCGCGGGACCCCGCGCCTCGGGAGCGGGTCCGTATTCCATCGTTTCGAAAATGTCAGCGACGGTAATTGTGGGCCCCTTTCACGGCATTGGGAAACGGTTCGCGGCCGCGTAGCGGCCGGTGATGGCGTGCGACAGTTGACGCTCGATATCCGAAAGGAGGCCGCTCGCTCCCAGGCGGAACAGGTGGGGGCGCAGCCACTCGTCTCCCAGTTCTTCCTTCATAAGGATCTGCCACTCGAGCGCTTGTTTCGCCGCCCGTATGCCTCCCGCCGGCTTGAACCCGACCTTGTATCCCGTCTGCTCTTGATACTCACGTATGGCCCTGGTCATTACGACACCAACGGGCAAGGTTGCATTGACCGTCTCCTTGCCCGTCGAGGTCTTGATGAAGTCGGCCCCGGCCATCATGCATACCAGGCTGGCCATGCCTACCTCGCTCAAGGTGCCTGCCTCACCGGTCGCCAGGATGGTCTTCATGTGTGCCTCGCCGCAGGCGTGACGGAAAGCCCGAACTTCCTCGTAGAGCGCCTCCCACTCTCCGCGCAGCACGTGCCTTCGCGAAATCACAATGTCGATCTCGGAGGCGCCGGCGTCCAGGGAGGCACGGATTTCGTCAAGCTTTTGCGGAAAAGGAGTCTGGCCAGCAGGAAAGCCGGTTGAAACGGCTGCTATTGGAAGGCCGGCTCCGCGTAGAGACTCCGCGGCGACCGGCACCAGATTGTGATAGACGCAGATCGCCGCGACGCGAAGATGGTTGCCGGCCATGCCCAATGCCTCTTGCATCTCTCGCGTCAACGGACGCATCCCTTTCGCGCAAAGACGTTTCACGTTTCCCGGCGTGTCGTCGCCGGCCAGAGTGGTCAGGTCCAGACAGGTGATGGCACGGAGCAGCCAGGCCGCCTGCCATTCCTTTTTCACGGTCCGCCTGGCCATGAGAGTGATCGCTCTCCTCTCAACGGCGCTCCGATTGATCCTGATGGAGTGGATCCAGCCCGTATCCAATGGAATCCCGGGATTCTGTTGACGAGAGCGGGCGGGAACCTGCTCGAGCATCTGTACCATTCAGTTGTCCTTGCCCAAAAGGCGCCGGCCGAGGCTTCTTGCCTTGCCGGCCGAGAAAGCGGTGCGACCTGACGCGGACGCTCGATCACCTTCTACAGGGAATCATAAACGCGTTATACTACTGCGGTTTTGTCAAAAGCCAATTGATACAGAGTATTGGTGACTCCGCACGGCCTCCGAAGAGATGGGACGTGCGGCTTTTTTCCGTAAAGGACTGTGTTGGACCAGGCTGAGATCGGTGTCATCGGTGGGAGCGGCCTCTACCAGATCGAGGGGATGAGCAACGTCCGCGAGGTCATCGTGGACACGCCCTTTGGCAAACCGAGCGACGCGATCGTGCTGGGCACGTTGGAGGGAGTGCAAGTCGCCTTCTTGCCCCGCCACGCTCGGGGTCATCGACTCCTCCCATCGGAAGTTCCCTTCAGGGCGAACATCTACGCGATGAAGACACTGGGTGTCCAACAGATTGTGTCGGCCAGTGCCGTAGGCAGCTTGCGCGATGATCTGCGTCCCATGGATATGGTCGTCCCCGATCAGATCTTTGATCGAACGAAGAACCGGCCAAGCACATTCTTCGGGGACGGAATCGTGGCCCATGTATCCTTCGCGCGGCCGTTCTGCTCACACGTCGGGGCAGTGCTGGTCGAGGCTTCTTCGTCGGTTGTGTCCCGCACCCATGGGGGCGGGACGTACGTCTGCATGGAGGGACCTGCCTTTTCGACATATGCCGAGTCCATGACGTACCGACGGCAAGGCTTCGACATCATCGGCATGACGGCGCTTCCCGAGGCCAAGCTCGCCCGGGAGGCGGAGATATGTTATGGTCTTCTGGCTCAGGTCACCGACTACGATTGCTGGCGTGATGGGGACGAAACCGTGACCAGCGATATCGTCATGGCGAATGTGTCGCGCAATGTGGCAAACGCAAAGGAGATCATCAGGGCCGCTCTGCCTCTTTTGCGCGAGCACGCCGACTGCGCCTGCCGCCATGCCCTTGAAGGCGCCATTCCCACGGCCCCTTCAGCCATACCTCGAGAGGCGCGGGAGCGCTTGGCCCTTCTGCTTGATCAACACTCGGCGCCCGTATTCTGACCGCGACTTGATGAACGTCACCGAAGTACAGAGGTTGGGAGAAGAGGAGCACACGTGAGCACGCTTGTAGTTGGATCGGTTGCGCTGGATACGGTTGAAACCCCGTACGGCCGTGCCGAGAACGCATTGGGCGGTACTGCCACATACTTTTCCCTCGCTGCCAGCCTCTTCACCGATGTCCAGATGGTGGGCGTGGTCGGAGATGACTTTCCGCAGAGCGCCATGCAGCTGTTCGATCGTCATGGCATCGATCTCTCCGGTCTGCAGCAGCAGCATGGGCAGACATTCCGCTGGGTTGGCGAATACCACGAAGACATGAATGTGGCGCATACGCTGGACACGCGCCTCAACGTGTTTGAAACTTTTCACCCGCGGATTCCGGAGCACTACCGGAACGCGCGTTTCGTTTTTCTCGGCAACATCGATCCGGAGCTCCAGCTAGAGGTGTTACGGCAGGTACGCAAGCCCGAGATGGCGGTGCTGGATACGATGAACTTCTGGATCGAACGGAAGCGGCACGCCCTCACAGCGGTCTTGCGCCAGGTGGACGCCGTCCTCATCAACGAAGGCGAAGTTCGGCAGTACACCGGGCACTACAATGTCCTGACGGCGGCACGCGAGGTGCAGGAGGTTGGACCGCGCTGCGTTGTCGTGAAGCGCGGAGAGTACGGCGCGTTGATGTTCTACGACGACCACTTTTTTGCGGTTCCCGCCTTCCCCACGAGTACTGTGAGGGACACAACGGGCGCGGGCGACAGTTTTGCCGGCGCCTTTCTGGGCCACCTCGAGAAATGCTCCGAGATCAGTGAGGAAACCTTGCGGGCTTCCATGGTGTACGGGACGGTAGCGGCGAGCTTTGCGGTGGAGGACTTCAGCATCGAGGGCCTGATGCTGGCCAACGAACGATCGGTAATGGATCGGTACCAGCGGATGGCCGACGTGACACGAATTGAGATGGGGACCCGGGTCCGTCCTCGCGATCTTGTCGTCGAAGGGTTGTAGCAAAGGAGTACTGGATGCAGACACAGACGTTGACGGCCGGCCATGTAAGAGACGCCGGCCTGGCAGACAAAGGTAGAGTCCGAATTGAATGGGCGGATGCCAGCATGCCTGTCCTCCGCATGATTCGTGAGCGATTTCAAGATGAGCAGCCGCTGAAAGGGCTCTCGATCGGCGCCTGCCTTCATGTCACGACTGAGACGGCCAATCTCATGAGGACGTTGAAAGCAGGCGGGGCGTCGGTTGCCCTCTGCGCCTCAAATCCGTTGAGCACCCAGGACGACGTGGC
>QHBP01000393.1 GCA_003244175.1 Chloroflexota bacterium
CGCGCGCTGATGACCGGCTCACCCTCCATGGTCATGTTGTAAATGGATTCCAGGTACTCTTCGGTCACGGCGGATGCCATGTGTCGGTCATCAGCGCGCGTCTTGCCGAGAAGTTCGAGGTGTCGCGGGCGACCGTGAGCGAGACCATTCACCGGCTCATGGCGGACGGATACGCCGTACAGAATGATGACAAGAGCGTGGCACTGACCTCTGCCGGGCGTGAGTTGACCGAGAAGGTCTTGAGGCGCCATCGTCTGGCGGAGCGTTTGTTGTTTGATTTGTTGGGTTTTGACTGGATTGGCGCACATGAGCAAGCGCACGCCCTCGAGCACGGCATGTCCGACGAGGTAGCTCAGAGTATCTCAGCGCGCCTCGGACATCCCTTGACCTGTCCCCATGGGAATCCTATCCCCGGAAATGCCAGCAGCGGCTACACATTTTTGCAAGAACAACGGGCGTTCCGCCTGTCCGAGGGACACCCCGGACAGGAGGTCACCGTCGTCCTGATTTCGGAGCTTGTCGAGGACGAGTCCGAATTCTTGCGCCGCCTTTCGGACACGGACATTCACCCGCAGGCCGTTTTGCATGTCGTGGACTCCGCACCCGCGTCCGACTTCATCTTCGAGACCGCGGGCCAGATGCGATCTATCCCATCCGCCCTCGCGCGCAAGATTTGGGTCAAGAACGACCAACCGGGCTCCGTTGACGGTTCGTTGAATTGAGTAACCCCCAGGTCTTGCTGTTGGGCGCGCTGGCCGGCGGCACTATTTTTCTTGGCCTGCCGGTCGCACGTGTCAAAAATATGCCGAGGACTCTTCAGGGCTTCTTGAACGCCATTGCCACCGGTATCCTCTTCTTCTTGCTATTCGATGTGCTCGCTAACGCCACCGGGAAGGTCGACTTGGCGCTGGCTCACGCACGTCACGAGCATGCATTTGTTGCTCCGTTCGTGCTGGATGTCGCCCTTCTGCTTGGCGGTCTCGCGGTTGGGCTGCTCGCTCTGGTGGCATTCGAAAGGCGTTTTCTCCGCCGGGAGCCCGGCGTCGCTCCCCCGGGTAAGACGCTCGGCTACATGATCGCCTCGGGCATCGGTCTCCACAACTTCTCAGAAGGTCTTGCAATTGGACAGTCTGCCGCGACTGGAGCGGTGCAGCTCGCAGCCCTGCTGATCATCGGTTTCGGACTGCACAACATGACCGAGGGTTTCGGCATCTCCGCTCCTCTGGGCGGCAACGCCTCGTGGGGGTTCATCGGGTTGGCAGGGCTTATCGGTGGTGGACCCACATTCCTCGGGACCATGCTTGGCATCGAGTTTCAGTCCACGGCGGTGTTCATCGTGTTCCTCGCGCTCGCGGCTGGGTCAATCATTTACGTTTTGAGTCAGCTGTTGCCCCTGATTCGACGCCAGCAGGCTCAGCAACTCGTGATGGCGGGAGTGGTTGTCGGTTTCTCCGTGGCCTACATCACCGACCTTGTGATAACCGCCGCCGGCTCATAGATGAAGGCAATCACGCACTTCAGACGCGATCAGCCCTCGACCGCAATGCTGACGCTGTGTACCTCGAGATGCGAGTGGACGCACTCGAAGTGGTGCACGCTGGTGCCCGCTCGCAGGCGTCCGATGCCTCGATACATCATCGTGCTGCCGCACTCCGGACAGCTTGCCCTGGTCGAGGGACTCCCGTCGGGAAAATCCGCAATGTCGGCTTCGATCTCTACGTGACGGCCGATTGTGCAGTCAAGGTGTCGTGGACGGTGATGCAGACTCTTGTCTTCCATGCCCTCAGTATGACCGATAGTGACAATGAGAGGTGAGAGAAGAACGGCTGTCAGCGGCCAGAAGGCGGAGTGGATCGGATGGGGACAGGCATGCCGAAGTCGGAGTGCGCCTTCCCATTTCGAATTGTCGAGCGCTGCACCTGCACCGGCAGCGAGGCGGTGATGGTAACTGCTCGCTTCGCGGCCGAACCTTGAAACGCCATTTCCGCGCTGGCGCTCGCGGGAACGTGTACGGATCGGGACACTGACCGGGCAATGCGCACATGGGCCACCACAATGTGCGAATTGGGGTTGTAGATGGTCAGCAAGACCTGGTCCGGGGCCTGTGTGAGGGCTTTGAACGAGACGGTCCGTGCCATATGTGAGGGCCGGCCGGTGGCGGGGGCTGTCGTTCCGGCGCCTCTTGGCGCAGTGTCAGATCCGGGTAGTCTCGTCGAGCGCCCGGCGACCGCCTGAGCATTCGGCTTCGAGGACCCCGTCCGCCCGTAGAGCAATCCGCCGGCGCCCACAATGCACACCGCCGCCAACGGCACCCAGACGCGTCGACGTCTGCGATGCGACGTGGCGCGCAAAACAGGGTCGCCGGGAGCAGCATCCCTTACCGGCGCGGCGACAAGTTCGCGCCGCGGTGAGGCAGACTCATCCCGCGGCATCGCATGCACCGGCTGCACGCGTTCACGGCGTGGTGCGCCCGCCGAAACAGCCCGTGCGCTTGTGGCTTCGATTGAAAGCGCCTCTGAGTTTGCGGTCCGGACGGGGTGCGATGGGGGCGCGGCGCGTTCACGCGCCTGAGGCGCCGGCCCCACGGGTGACTTTTCTTCACGGGCTTGCCGACCGGCAGCGGGCGGTCTGACCTCTTCGAGGGTCCCTGGCTGCATCTCCAGGGTCTCCGGCTCCGGGCGGCGGCGCACAGGCTCCGCATCGATGATACGGGGCTCTGCGGGCCTGGCAGCGCTCGACTCTCGTGAGTCTCGCGAAGAGGCGTCTTCTTGCTTATCGAGCTCGGGCAAGCCTCACGCCTCCCGCTAGCAGGACTAGCAGGGAGAAAATGGCCGGAGCCGCGGGCGCGAATGGCTGTCGCACGGGATCCCCGCCGCCGGTCTTCGGCATGCTCGTCACGCCCGTTCCTGGTACAACCTGGTACATACCGGGAGCGGCCGCCAGTGCCGGACTCGCCACACCCACGCAGCGTCCCGAGGTATGGTCCCGATAGTACAAAGTGCCATTCTTCCAATGAAGGGGCGGCAGAAGGCCGGTCGAGCGTGGGGTAACGAGACGAATGCCAAACCCGCCCAACGACTTGCAGACGAGAGGCGCCCGCTTAATGATGATTGTCTTGCCGGCGCGGTCCGGCGTCCCGGCGCCAAACAACACCGCGGGAGTTCCAGGAATCGGCAAAGTAAAGGTGCCGCTGGCGGGCATAACAGCGCATGCCGTCAAGCTCGCCTGCCGGCCGCCTGAGCACTGTCGTGGCGCCGCGGAAACATGGCTGGACGCATACACCGCCGTCAAGCTCGCCGAGGCGGTCAGAGTCCCTGCCACCAGCACGACCGAGACGCGAGCGGCTGTCCTCACGCCGGCGTGTCGCACTGCGTTCACGACCCGCACGGTAGTCATTGACCTCATGAGCTATCTCCTCCACACCAATAGACCCTGTTCAACAAACATCCGGCACAACCCGCAAGATGCGGTGCGTCCCATCGATACCTGGTCTCTCATCGCAAAGACCGCGCTATATACGCGCTCCTTCCGGTTGCAGACCCACCGTCAATACAGAGCCAGTACAACCATCGTAGACCCGCACAGCGTCAACGTCAATCACTGAAAATGGACGTGCGGGCTCATCGGCCAGGCGTAGCGGGCATCACGAACCCGGGCTGACCCGGTTCCGAGCTAGCTGCCTTATCCTGCACCAAAGATCTCTGCGGGACGATGTGTGCGTCCGCCAACACAATGAGATCGGCCCGCGCCTCGGAGCCGGCAAGTCCAATTTCAGTTGCGCTCCTGGCCGGGATAATCAGGTGTCTGGTGGCGTGCCCCGATATCCGGACTTCGGTAGTGGCGGGCCGCGCGTTCGGGTTGTACAGGGTCAGAAGGGCCTCCCCGACGGCCGCCGAGGGTGCTGGAAAATACCATCCTTGCGGGCCACGCGGAGCCACCGCAGTCACTCCTCCGTGTCCGCCCACGGCGGCGTGAATAGAGCCGCGAGCCACAATCGCCGAGTGCCGCGACGCTTCACGGTTCGCACCATAAATGAGGAGTGAGGCGCCCACGAC
>QHBP01000172.1 GCA_003244175.1 Chloroflexota bacterium
TCCGCTTGACCTCGTACATGCGTTGGTCCGCCAGCTCGAGCAGCTCCGCCGCGGTCTCGGCCTCGCTCGGGGCGCCCGTCAACCCAACGGACAGCGATAGCGGCAAGCGCTCTCCTTCCGAGCCCACCTGCATGGCGGCGCCCCCTGCGGCGCGAACGATACGCTCGGCCACCGAGCGCGCTTCATCGAGACCCGCGCCGCACGCGAGCACCACGAACTCATCTCCGCCGTATCGGGCGACCACATCGGTGGCCCGGCACTGCTGTCGCACGAGCTGGGCGACGGTCTGCAGGACGCGGTCTCCCACCTGGTGACCATACGTATCGTTGAACAACTTGAAGTCATTGATGTCGATCATCAGGAGGCACAACGGAGTCCCGTGCGTCTGCGCCCGCGCCGTTTGCTCGGACAGATGCTCATGGAAAGCCCGATGGTTCAGCAGTCCCGTCAGGCCGTCGGTTCTTGCTTGACTCTCGGCGGAGAGGAGCGCATCCAGCATGTGATTGAAGGCCGTTGCCACCAGGCCTATCTCGTCTCGTCCGCCCGATCGGGCGCGGACATCCAGCTCGCCCCGAGTGACCGAATCCGCCGTCGCGGTGAGATCGGTGAGACCGCACGTGACCCGCCGTACGATGTACACGGCGAGCAGCGTCCCCACCGCCGGCGTGATGAGGAATGCCAGGATGGCGATGTGGATGGCTCCCCAATCCGAAGCGATCGCGGCCGTGTAGAGATTCTCGGCGCCATGGAGATCGACTCCCGCCTCGCTCTGCACCACGTCCAGGACCGCATTCAGCCGATCTGCCACGTGTCCCGCGGCGACGCGCTCTGCCTTTGGCCGCCCCTCGTGTAGCACGCGCAGGTAGCTCACCCGCGCCGTGACGTAGTCACTCCAGGCTCCGCGCCACGCCTTGAAGGCACGATGGGGCAGGACACGGAGTGCATCGTCGGCAATACCGGCGTCGAGCGCCGCCAGCTCGTCTCGAACCGACCGTTGCTGCTCCGGTTTCATGTGGCCGATGTCCGAAGCCAGCAGAGCCCTCTCCTGGTCCAGGTTCTGACTGAGGATGCCCAGCGCCACTACGGGTACCACGCTCCGCTTCTCGAGCGATGTGAGGTGCTGGTCGGAGCGTGCAGCCAGGCCAACCGTCAGCACGCCAAACAGCGATAGACCGAGGAGCATGAGGCAGAACGCCCAGATGACGGTCCCGCGCAGAGACAAGCTCACGGAGCGTCCCCAGTGGTGGCATTGGCCGGGAGTACGACGACCCAGGCCTCCATCGGGTTATGGTCACGATACCCGCTGGCGATCCGACGCGGCACGACGACGCGCCAGCCGTTGGCGGTGCCCACTTGTCTGGTGTGGAGGGCGCAGTAGAAGTGGTAGAGGCCTGGCCGCTGCACCACCAGCGTGCGGTGCCAGCCGCGGGGAGGCTCGTCCTGCGTCCCGTTGATGATGAAGGCGGCTCCAGCCGGTGACGCCGGATCGACCACGAAGTTGTGCGCGTCTGAATCATGGTTCGAGACCACGATGCTACTCCCGACGGTGGCCACCAGGGCTTTAGGGGTGAAGAGATCTTTCTTCTCGGGAACGATGACGTCTTGCCGTAGGCCGGGGAGACGACCTAAAACGATGATCCATCCTTGGCGCGGTGTCACGGATCCGCCAGCCAGAGACACGACCACGTCGTAACTTGCGACCACATGCGTCGAACGAGCCGTCGCTGCGTCGTAGTAGTGATACAGCCCGGGCCGACGGAGAAGGACCGTCGCCCGCCCGTGCCCGGCAACACGGGCAAGAAAGGCCGCGGGCGAGCGGGCTGCCGTCTTGAGCATAAGGGGAGTGTCGAGCTTGTTGACGAAGGTGACGCGCGCACCCGGACGGACAATGGCAGCCGGCGGACTGAAACTGGGCGCTGCTCCCGAGACAACAATTGACTGTGCCGGCGGCAGCGAGGAGACCGGGACCTGGGTCATCCCTAGCGCGTGATCCAGGAGTATATCCGATCTCAGAGAGAGGCTAACAAAGACCAGGCACAGGACTGCCGATCCCGCGATGCCCGCTGCCACCGTCGGTAAAAAGCGCTTTCCTTTGCGGCTGCCCCTCGAAAGATCTGACGCCGGCAAGACAGCCGGCGCGGTGCGAGGCAGCCGGTGCGCATCGTCCACGTGAATGTGCCCTCCACTGACGGACTGGCAAACATTCTATCGCCAGTAGCCGTGTCAGGTAGATTACAAGGGGCGCGGTAGGGCTGCAATTCTCCTAACGGACAGTTGGTGGGTCCCTCGCCTAGCACGAAAGGGTTACTAGTGGTCTGGACCGGAAGTTCGGTCACGTATTTTCGTCCACGGAAGGCTGAAGACTACATCGCTGAGATAACGTGTGGCTTACGCCAAGTGGAGACCGAGAGAACTCGCGGAACCGGGGACGGTGACGGACGGATTGGGAACCGTTTGGCCTGTCCTGCGATCGTGCGGGCCGGGAAGCTCGGCGATCTCGCGATCGACGAAACGAGGATTCGGGATCTTCAGCGTGTTTCCATTCGTGCGAGACAGAGGTGAATCTGCTCGGCAACCCCCTGACCGCCGTTCAGGCAGCCGACAGAAGCGATGGCTGGGCTTCGGCGGACAAGCGCTGCATCAGCGCGGAAAGATCGGCGTGCGCAAACTTCCATTCGAACGGCTTGGCACTCAATTCGTAGTGGCGTTCGAAGTCGGTGATGCGCTGCTCAACGGCAGCGATATCGGCAACATCTTTGGGGGTGAGGGCCTTCCGCTCGACGATGGACAGATAGATCTCGCCTTGGTTGAGCCAGGAGGCATGAACTGGTGTGTGCACCAGCACCGCCTTCGGCCACGCCATGCGCAGCCGTTGGATGGATGGGTCGCCACGATGGGAGCTTCCGTTGTCGACAACCCAGAAGACTCGCTGTGCCGAGGCGTATGGCTCTTGAGTCATGACCTGAGCCACGAGGCGTTCGAATGGACCGATCCCCGTCGTCGATTCACAGCGCCCGAAGACCTTGGCCCGATGAACATCCCAAGCGGCCATGTAGGAGAGCGTTCCGTTGCGACGATATTCGTGTTCGACCCGCATGGCGCGGCTCAGCGCTGACGCCAGCGATGGATGGCACCGCGCCACAGCTTGAATGGATGGCTTTTCCTCCGCCGACACCACGTATTCATCCTGGCGCTGGTCAACTCGATCTGGAATGGGCTCGTTCGTGGCAAGATGCACCTCCACTCGAAAGCACATTCTAACCCGCGATCAGGCGGCCATATTACGTGATCGTATTAACGATACTGACTACTAGTTCACGACCACAGGGATCATGATTAGTTGCCCAGCACGCATTGACCTTCGCCGCCTATCCCGCGCGACCTTGGCGCGCCGGGGTCACCGCACTCTCCGTGGCAGACCTCGTCGGA
The DNA here is from genome assembly GCA_003244175.1 of Chloroflexota bacterium. Lineage (GTDB taxonomy): Bacteria > Chloroflexota > UBA5177 > UBA5177 > UBA5177 > QHBP01. Next base: position 3,430 of record QHBP01000172.1, read on the forward strand.
TGATGGGCTACGTATAGTTGCCATATCGATGGCAATCGTCTCGATGACGTCCAGCAGGACCAGCCTGTTCCGGTGGTCTCGGTACAAAGGGAATGGTAGGCTGGCTCCGGAGTGGGAAGGATTCCGATCTAGAGATGAGGGGCTGACATGGTGCTCGCGAGCGAGTTCGGTCGCGAAGTGGAGGCGGCTTTTGGTTTTCTGTGAGATCCTCAGTTCGCCGCACGTGGTGCTCGCAATCAGTCAAGAGAACTACAACGAACTAGATGCCTTCCTCGCCCACCGAGACGTCCCAGGGGTGCGCCGTTCTTTGCGCGCCTTCAGCGGCCTCAGCTACAACAAGGCAAAGCCCCCTCTGCCACTAATCTCTGAGACACCTCATCTCTCGTAATGACTGAACACGGGGGCGATATAGGGAGTACACGATAACGACGAAGATCCAGCCGCCGCGACCACCTTTGGAGGAAGAGAAGCGGCTGACCGGGGATGTGATGCGCTGGTGGCG
>QHBP01000085.1 GCA_003244175.1 Chloroflexota bacterium
ACGCTGGGACCCGCGGGAGAGCGGCCTATGGGTTACATAAGGTGTTTGCCATTGGTCTCACGAGTACCCTTGCCTCCGTGGCCTCGGTCTGGGTCACACCTGTTCTTAAGGTGTCCCCTAGCAGTGGTCTCCCGGGATCTTCCATCACCGTAACGGGAAATGGGTACAAGGCGAGCGAGCCTGTATCGATTTTGTGGAACTGCACGGCGGTGCCCTGTGCTGGGAGCTCCCAGATCGGCTCCGCAACTGCTAATAGCAGCGGAGCTGTGAGCACGACGGTGAGCATTCCACCGGCGACAACCTCCGGTACCTACGGGATCCTTGCGCTCGGTGCTGACACCAGTGCTTCTGCTACCGCCAGATTTACGGCGACGTAATGAGGTTGCCGATTCCATGATTGGTTGCGGCCCGCTGATGGGCGGGCGCGATTCCAGCCCTATCCAGCTCGCCCACAATCTTCTTGATCAAATTGTGTGGCCGGTCGCCCGCATCGGCTGCACGCACGGATCCATAGTCGTTGCCCATGAGAACATGAGTGCCGCCCTTTCGTGACAGGCGACGGGTCGCGTGACGATACAGGATGCACAAATCTGATGCATCACACCCGACGTAGTCCCTCTGACGCCGCTCTATCCAGCTCTCCCATAAACTCCTTGATCAGATTTTGCGGGCAACCTCGGCGGCTCGAGCGGCCTCCCGCCCGTCGCCATCGTGATTCCATCGACCGCTGCCCATGTCTCGCACACGCTTGCGGGGCAAGGGAACCGTCAACAGCTTCGACTTCAAAACCGCGACGTACAAGGTGACGTAGTACGAAGTCCGCGAGTCCTCCGGAATCGAGCGATTTCTGGCCTCGATCCAGCGGCCAGACGGTAGACCAGCGAGAAATGAGCAACATTTGCTGGTTGACACATACGAATATCGGTGATATGGTCTGCGCATTCGCTAAGGCAATGCCTCCGGCGGAGGCAGGACCCGCGGCATTGAGCTGAGCGGATGGGAGAAGGGAGAAGGAAATTGGATACTCTTCGGCGTCTGTGCGTCGCGGTGTGGCTGCTTGCGCTTCTTATGACAACACAAACGACGGCTGTCTCGATAGCGCAGACGGCTCCCGGCGACTGGCCCACGTACATGGGGTCGATCGACCGGACGGGATTCAACGCGTCAGAGACCGCGATTACCAACACCACCGCCTCCGACATGCAGCTCAAGTGGTCGGTGAAGCGGCCGTCGTCGATTGAGACTCAGCCGATCGAGGCCAACAATCTCGTGTACACGGAGGGGATGGACGGCAACGAAGTGGCTCTCGATACCGCCGGCAATCAGGTGTGGCAGTCGTTCGTCGGAACGATGTCCGCGTCCTGCTACCGGGTGCTGCATGGAGCGACCAGCACGGCTGCCGTCGCGGAAGAAACTGTAGGGGGTACACCGACCTCGATACTCTACGTCGGTGGCTTCGGCAACGGCCAGACCGAGCTCTACGCCCTCGACGCGCAGACCGGAACCGTCCTCTGGCAAACGGCCCTCGGAGATTCCGTCAATTCGGACAACTACATCTGGAGCTCGCCCCTCGTCTACAACGGCAGCGTGTACGTCGGCGTGGCTTCCGACGGTGATTGCCCTCTGGTGCAGGGAACACTCGTGCAGATGGACNNGTGACCGGCGTGATCCAGCACGTCTTCAAAGCCGTACCCGACGGGTGTGTCGGCGCCGGCATATGGGGTTCACCGACAGTGGACGCGGCCACTGGTATCATCTACGTCGCGACCGGCAATCCCATAGCACCCGTAAATTGCGCAACCAAGACCGCCTTCTACGGCCAGTCCCTTGTCGCCCTGAATGCGTCTGACCTCAGCGTCGCGGCTGCGTGGCAAATCCCATCATCTCAGGGCATCGACGACGGTGACTTCGGTTCGACGCCCACTCTCTTCACGGCGATGCTGAACGGGCAGCCACGCAACCTTGTGGGGATCGTGAACAAGAACGGCATCTACTATGCATTCGACCGCTCGAACATCGCGACCGGGCCGGTGTGGGAGTCCACAGTTTCGGTCGCGGGAGGAGCGCCCGACAGCGGCCTCGGAGCCATCACGCCGAGCGCCTGGGACGGCCACTATCTCTACATCGCCGGCGGCAATGAAACGCTGAACGGCGTCAGCTGTCCCTCAGTCCTACAAGCGCTGGACCCGCCTTCGGGCGCTCCGGTATGGCAGACGTGCCTGTCCACCGGCCCTGTGCTGGGAGCCGTGACGGTGGTCCCTGGAGTCGTGGAAGTCGGAGCGGGAAGGGAGATCATCCTGGCGGACGCCGCGTCGGGCAACGTCCTGTACACGTACGTCAACGCCGCGGTCACCGATGACAAATTCCAGGCTGCGGGATCTATTTCCAACGGCGTTCTCTACCAGGGCGACACGCAGGGGTACATTTATGCCTGGGCTCCAGTAACGACATCGATTCACACGACGGCAAGTCTCAGCGGTACATCCTTCTGCGGACTATACACAGAACCGGTGACCGTGACGCTGTCGGCCACCGACACGGGTGGCACCATCGCCGGCACGAGCTATCAGATCGGCCAGGGACCGGTCACCACCTACACGGGGCCATTCCAGGTTTCCGGCTCGGGCAACCATACCGTCACATTCCACAGTACCGATACTAACGGGAGCGTCGAGCCGACTCGAACTCTCGCCTTTGCGACGGGCCCGTTGATCGGGCTGAGCACGGTCAAGGGAGGGTACGGAACCAACGTCCCCGTCAGCGGCTCCACGTTCCAGCCCGGCGAGACCGTCAAGGTCCACTGGGACAGCAGTGCGACGACACCGCTGGCCACGGCCACGGCTACCTCGGCCTGCGCCGTGTCGACCTCCTTCCTGGTGCCGCAGGCCACGCTCGGGAACCACCACGTCATTGCCGTCGGTCAGAGCAGTCACCGCTCCGCGACAGCCTCGTTTCAAGTGAAGCCGGCCGTCGCCCTCAACCCAAGCGCCGCGAGGCAGGGCACACGCATCTCGGTGTCCAGCTACAACTTCCAGCCGGGAGAGATCGTCAACGTTTACTGGAACTCGATTGGAGGAACGTCCCTGGGCTCGGGTACGGCCGGCAGCAACGGCACGGTACCCGCGATATCCATCACCGTGCCTCAGGCGCCCTACGGCTTCTACAAAGTGTTCGCGGTCGGAGCGACCAGCGGCGCATACGGCTCTCAGCCCTTCAAGGTCATGCCCATGCTGACTGTCTCGCCCCCAAGCGGCGCGGCCGGGTCGCCGGCTACCGTGTCCGGAAACGGCTTCGGCGCCAACGAGACGGTCACCATCCTGTGGGATTGCTCCACCTACGCCTGTACGGGCTCGACCGCCCTTGGCACCGTTGTCACTGACGCAGCAGGCAACTTCGGTGGCTCGAGCAAGATCCCGCCGGTGACAATCGTGATTCCAAAGAATGCAACCCACGTTACGCACACGCTTGCGGGCAAGGGAACCGTCAACAGCTTCGACTTCCGGACCGCGACGTACAGGGTGACGTCCTAGGGCCCGACACCTACAAACACTTGACATCTGCAAAACAGTCGCTACAGTGAACAAGCATAGTCGGACGCATATGCACGAAGAGGCCTTGAGGGCGGACGAGAAGGACCGGTAAGCCCTCGCTCGGTAGCCCCGGACCATGTTCGGGCTCACATTGGGGAAGCGGCAATGAAGGGAAACCATGAAGGGCACATCGACCTCTAAAGTCTTGCAATTCCCGCGGACGGGATGGCGACTTATCACCGCCCTGGCCGTGCTCACGCTACCGTTAATGACCATTGGTGCCGATTGGCCGACGTACCTGGGAAACGGGCAGCGCACGTCCTCC
>QHBP01000404.1:0-10805 GCA_003244175.1 Chloroflexota bacterium
TGTCGGCGCCCCAGATGTCCCCGATGGAGTCCGTGTACGAAGACGCGCTCCCGGCATCGATCCGCGTGCCTGGCCGGTTGGAAGAATCTCGATGGCGTTGACCTCTGGGTAATTCGCCGCTGTTCGTGAAGCCCATCGCCACGGCCCCATTGGTCACCTTGACCGTCACAGTCTTGACAAGGGCTCTCATGGCCGGCCAACAGCGTCCTCGCCACGAACCCTCGGATCACCGTCCTTCTCTACCTCCACATCCTCGCGGCGGACCTCGCCTCCGACGTTCTGGGTCTCCACCACGTCCTTCTTGCGCACACGCAGCACCTCCGTGACGACGCGCCGCTTCACCAGCTGTTCCTCGACGATCGGGATCTCGATGACGTCGCCCGTGTCCCTGATCTGACCGAATTCGGGCTCGGCTGCTCCCGTGGAGGATGCAGTAGGCGAAACGAGAGGCTCGTCCCTCTGAGCACTGTTCGTGTCGCCGGCGCCGCCGGAGCCCACGGGAACAGCCGCGGGAACACCTTCGGCCTCGTCCGCCGATGGCGGGTCGGCCATCCTGGTTGATTCAGACTCTTCCTTGCCGGACGTTTGTCCCGAGTAGTAGGTCTGCACCTCGTCCAGAGTGTTCGCTTCGATAGTGTCGCCGATGTGGCCATGGTCCGGAGAGTTTTCGATCGTGTCACGGCTGAACGGCAGCTGCAGCCCGTTCTCACCCAGATCCCCAGCCTCCGCCGGCACGAGACGGTGCTTCGCGAACAAGCTGCCGATCTTTACCTCGACCATCCGGACATTCCCGGTGTCGTCCACGTAGCTGCGCTCGACGTGCCCAATTTTTTCACCGGCTTCATCCAGGACGCCGGCGCCGTCGTACTCTCGGTTCATCACGTGGCTCCTACCGCCCGGTCAATCTTCTTGTGGTAGTGAACGCCCATCAGACCGCCCGCGATGGCAGCTACAAACATGACCACGAGCGTCACAGCCAGGGAGATAAGTCCCCTGGACGTGAGCGTCGCGTTGATGTTGAGGTGAAGCTGACTGGCGACGTTGAAGCGGTCGCCGAGCACACCGCCGATGATGCCGAGGATGATGGCGATGACGACCGTCCAGACCACCACCCCGAGCCCGTTCTTCGCCCCGTCAAAACGCGCCATTCGTCCGGCCGTGTACCCGCCGATCAGGTACGCGAGGAACAGCGCAATCAGGCCCCCCACCAACCCGCCGATACCGAGATTTTGCTGTGTACCCGTCACATGGGCTCCAATCTTGGGAACCGGGGCGCCCAGCTGATACCCGACCGTTCCCACGATGGCCCCGACAATTCCGAAAAAGACAATGGTAAAAAAGACTGCCACGGCGAAGCCTATGAAATCCGATCCCCACAGGAACCCGCCGAAGCGGTCGCGAAGGTTGCGGTCGCGCTCGGCCTGGACCGACTTTGCGCTGCGTAACTGTCCCGTCGACTCTGCCATTTGCGTCCCCTTGACGGCGAAAGGGCGAGCCTCGCGGGCCCACCCTTTCTAACTGCATCTCTATACGTCCAGAATGCCCTCGGCCCTAGCGGTTGTCGTCGCGCCTCACGGCATCCTTTACGCGGTCCACCATGCCCCGGCCCTTGCCGCCCGTGTCCGATCCGGTGGACGTGTCGTCATAGGCACTGGTTCCGCTCTTTCCGGCGGTCGTGTCATACCCTCCGCTGGAGCGGACGCCGGTGCCCTGCGTGTCGCCTCCGCCGCGGTTAACTTCGACATCCTCACGCCGGACCTCGTCACCGACGTTCTGAGTCTCGGTCTGCACGTCCTTGTCGACTTTGACCTGGCCCGTGATGTGCGCTTCTTTACCGACCACCGCCTCCTCGCGCATCACCGGGACCTCGATAGTCCCTTCCTGAAAGGCGTCCTCGGGCACGGAGACGCCTGATGCGTCAACGCGCTCGATCTCGACCTCTTCTCGCCGCAGCTCGATCGGCTCGGTCACGCGCTCGGTCCGGATGACCTTGCGGAGGCGGATGCGGTCGCCCTCGACCTGACGCTTCCCAACCTGGAGCTCCTCTCCAGAAAGCACAAGATTCTGATCCGCCGTGTCGAGATCAGAAGCCGCGGCCGCGTCGTCGCGCTGCGAGGTATCCGTGCCGTAGTCACGGCGGGTGGTGCCCGTGTCGTACGCGTTGGTTGTCGCGTCCGTCCCATAGCCACCCGTGGCTGCCGCCGCCCCGGCGCCCTCAGCCAATCCTGTTGGGCTAGAGCTGCTGCTTCTGTCCATTCCGTAATAGCCGTATATCTGGTCCTCGTCCTCGGGGCTCAGCTCATCATCGGTGCCGAATGTGGGGGCGCCTTGCACCTGAGCTTTCGAAAACGGGATCTGAATCGTGCCCTCGCCCATTTGAGCGTTCTCGGTCGGGATCAAGTGGGTCTTGCCCATGATGAAGCCCGTCTTCACTCCCACGAACTCCAGCTGGCTCGTGGCGTCATCCACCCACACGCCGTCCACGTCGCCGATCTTTCCGCCGTCATGGTCGAGCACGTCATAGCCGTAGAGCTGGTCGGGGGCTGCGTTGGTATTCATGAGAGTCCCTTTCGCCTCCTTGTCAGTGAGTCCATTGCCATTCCTGGGGAGCCGTCTCAAAATATGGCGACATCCTTCCACGTTGACAACGGTGCAGGATGCATGCCACAGACGGTCGCACGAGGAGGCGGTGAAGCGTCGGGTCATGCTCAGTGCGCATAATTCGGTCATCGGGAAGCACGTTTCCGGACTGCTTCGCCCACGTGCGCGCTGGTCGCGGACAGAACGGGCCTGAAGGCCCGGAGCTACGAGAGTGAGGAGCTACGAGAGTGAGACAGGACGGGTCTGAAGGCCCGGAGCTATGGGCGTGAACGCCTCGTCGATAAAGGAGACATGAGTTGCGTGAGACGAATGGGCAGTTGCTGCGGGATGCTGTGGACTATGTGGACCGATGGCTCGCGTACCAGCAAAAGCTGAAGGAGATCCCGGCACTTACAGTGGCCGTTCGGCACGGTGATGACGTGATCCTGTCGAAGGCGTATGGACACGCCAATCTAGAGCGATGTGCTCCTGTGACGCCCGAGAGTATCTTTCGTGTGGCGTCCCACTCGAAATGGTTCACGGCGACCGCAGTCATGCAGTTGAAGGAGCAGGGCAAACTGCGTCTGGACGATCCGCTGCCGCAGTACGTCACCTGGCTGAGCGGCCCGCTCGCAAGCGCCACCATCCGGCAGGTGCTCAATCATGCAGCCGGGATCACGCGGGACGGCTATGACAACGACCACTGGCAGCTGGAGCATCCCTTCCCCGACAAGGAGCAGCTGCGCGCTCTGGTCGAAGACGGCGGTGAGATCTTGCCGTCCAATCACAAGCTGAAGTACTCCAACATTGGCTACTCGCTCCTCGGGGAAGTCGTGGAAATCGCCGGTGGCATGCCGTACAACCACTACGTCAAGAAGAACATCGTAGACCGGCTGGGACTGAAGAGTACCGGTCCGGACACGACCCCGGAAGTCCGGTCACGCATGGCCACCGGTTATACCTCTCGCGGCCTGCTCATGCCGCGCATCCCGCTCCCCGACGTGGAGACGGGTGCGATGTCATCGGCCACGGGGTTTTACTCCACAGCCCTCGACCTGTCCCGCTTCGCCGGCGCACACTTCTTCGGCAACGATGAGCTGATCAGCGACGAGTCCAAGCGTGAGATGCAACGCCCCTACTGGCCGGTAGACGGAATGGACAGCTATGGCCTCGGCATGCAGGTTATCAAGATCGGTGACCGCTGGATGTCGGGACACAGCGGGAGCTTCCCGGGTCACAGTACCCGCACCTGCCTGGACCCCGAGGGCAGGCTGGCGGTATCCATCCTGACCAACGAGTCATCCGGCGTGACGACCGAATTGACGAAGTCCGTTGTCAAGCTGATCGATCTCGCGCTGAAACAGAAACCGAGCGAGCGTGGGGCGGACCGAGGTCACTATACGGGCCGCTTCACCAGCCTGTGGGGATACACCGATATTGTCCGTCTGGGGGAGCAGCTGTTCACGATCGAGCCGGCAGTGGATGACCCGGCTACCATGGCATTCAAGCTCGAGGTGCTGGACGAGAACACGTTGAAGATCGAGGAGAAGGAGGGCTACGGCTCTCCCGGAGAGACCGTCCGGTACGTGCGCCACGAGGACGGGAGCATCATCACCATCACCCTGGCGGGAAGCACGCAGTACCCCTTGGGAACGGCGCAGGACTACCTGCAGCGGCGCCGCGAGGAGCTGACGGCACCAAAGATGTGAATTTTCGCATCCGCTGGCACGGAAGCTGCATTATTGACGGGTCGTATTTGGCCTTTTACATTCGCAGGAGGACAGAGGGTATGAAAAGAACATTGCTCATGGTGAGCTTGTCGGTTGCGTTGCTGGCCGGCCTTGTGGCGCCGTCATTCACGGGCCAGGCACAGGCGGCGGCCCCGCAAGCGCGGACCGCGGCGCACGCGCAATCTCACGCGCAGATCTTCAATCGGACGCGTTTCCTCTTTGACATGGGGGTGGCATATTACGCGTTCCATCACTTCGTCTACAAGCCCTGGAAGGCCGGCGATTTTAAGAAGGGAACCTCGCACCGAACGCGGCACATCGTGGAGGCCGGCGCCGCGCTGCTCTTCACCTACGATCGCCTGAATGCGGCTCTCAAGGCTGCCAACACCAGCAATAGCCACGTGCTGCATGTTCTGGCGAAGCCCCTGAACGTACTTTCGACGAAGGCAAAGTCGATAGCGAACAAGCTGCGCGGCGGGAATTTCAGCGATGGCGAGATCAGCCAGCTGACGAGCTCCACCAACTCGTTCGGGAAGCAGGCTGCTAGTTCTGGATACGGGTTCTCGGACATCGGAAAGGGTGTTCCCGGCTTCGGGTCGTAAATCGGGATAGGACATTGATCTACACGCGGGGTGCTGGCCTTTTGACCGGCACCCTTCGCAATTTCTCCCCTTCGACGCGCGTCTCCGACGGTGGCCCCGGCCACCGAGTAATCGTCCTCTGCCGCAACTCTCCCGTCCGGGTGGGATGCATTGCGAGACAACGAATCAGCCTTCGGTCAGATTTGCGAGTCAATGCGATCGGGCACTTGACAGACATGGTATGGTAGTAGCACGGAAGGTGTGAGCGCGGGCGGTCGCCGATCGTCTCGCCGCGATCAGCCAACGGTGAACCCGGTCTGGTGGGTATGGGTTTGAGTGCTCTTTGACCCACGCCTGAGGTGGCGCACCCATGATCCGCTCTCCACGCTATATCCTGACCAGCCTCGTAGCGTTTTCGACTCGGCTCACGGCGGTCAGCGTCCGGACCCGAGTACGTACTTCGTCAACCTGTGCTCGGCAGAGCAGGCCATCTGTTTGCATCTCACTCCCAACTCGGTGGCCCTCGGGGCTACGGTCACCGGCGAGTTCCAGGACCAGCAGTGCCCAAACGGCTCCGAGGACTCCGTCGACACCGCCGCCGCGGACGGCAGCTCGCGTGACCTGGGGACCGCCAGTTTGGACGATCACGGCGCAGTTGGCGGAACGATCCCCACGGCCGGCTTTGCCCTTGGGACTCACACCGTCGTGGTAACTGACTCATGCGGCCACTGTCTGGCGAGGCAGCCGCGTCCGTCAGATGACAGTCCACGCTCGCCTTAGATTGACTGGGCGTCTAGCCGTACTTCTGGGCCGCCTGCTGGAGCGCAGCGGAGCCTTTCGCGAGATCCTCCGGGAGCATGACCGGATGAATCTTTACGGTGGCGCCCGCAAAGAAGAACGGCTCAGCCACAGCGGGAATCTGGGAGGCGTCGTCCAGATTAACGACAAAGTAGCCCCCTCTTGCCCCGTCCATCTCGGACAGATAGGCGGCCTCCGGCTTCACGTCGCTCATGATCGACTGCAGCATCTGCTCGAACTTACCGGCCTTGATCAGCTCGTTGGCCTTTTCCGTCGGAAGTCGAACTTCGAGTATGAAGCCCATCTTGTCGTCCTTTCCGTTGTGACAGCGAATAGACGTCTGGTCTTCCAGCGTATTATGCGCGAGGCACGCTTTCTGAGGCCGCTACATCCGGCGTCCCATCCGGATGTGAGTCATCTGCCGCGGCTGAACGTTGCCTGGACGCGTCGCGGCGCCGTGCCACTGGCAGATGTGTTCCGGAGCCCAGGACGATGGAGCTATCGCTTAGCCGGCCCTCTTCTTGTTCCTGCCGCGCTGCTCGTGGCTCAGGACGCGCTTTCGCAGACGTAGGCTCTGCGGTGTGACCTCGAGCAGCTCGTCATCCTGGAGGAAGTCGAGCGACTGCTCCAGGCTCAGGGTCACCGAGGGTGTCAGGCGGACGAGGATGTCGGATGTCGACGCCCGCACGTTTGTCTTCTTTTTGTCCTTACTGACGTTGATCACGATATCGTCGCCACGAGCGTTCAGGCCCACGATCATGGCGCCGTATACGGGTGTTCCGGGCTCGACGAATGTCGTTCCCCGGTCCTGAGCGTTGGCAAGCCCGTAGGAGACGGCAGTCCCTTCCTCGAGGGCAACTAGAGCGCCCATGCGGTAGCTCGAGATGTCGCCGGCCCACGGACGGTATCCCAGAGCGATGCTGTTCATCACGCCGTTGCCGCGCGTCGCAGTCAAGAATTCGTTGCGAAATCCAATCAAGCCGCGTGTTGGGATGGTGTACTCGATACGCACATCTCCTTTGGGCCCGGTGACGATATCGATCATTGAGCCCTTTCGGGCCGGAAGGGCCTGGGTTACGAAGCCCATGTAGTCGTCGGTGGTATCGATGACGAGATGCTCAAATGGCTCGTGAACCTTGCCGTCCACGATGTGCGTGATGGCTTCCGGACGAGACACCTCGAACTCATAACCCTCTCGACGCATCGTTTCAATCAAGATCGCCAGATGCAGCTCGCCCCGCCCCGAGACAAGGAACGCGTCGGCCCGGTCCATGTCGTCGACGCGCAGCGCAACGTTGGTCTGGAGCTCGCGATACAGCCGCTCGCGGAGCTGCCGGGAGGTGCCCATCGTGCCTTCTCGCCCCGCAAATGGAGACGTGTTGACGCCCACGGTCATGCGGACCGTCGGCTCCTCCACCTCAATCACCGGCAGGGGCTCAGGACATTCAGCAGCGGCCACGGTCTCGCCGATCGTCGCGTCTTCGATTCCGGTAAGCGCAACGATTTCTCCGGCGACCGCGCGGTCGACCGGCAGCTGTCGGAGTCCCGCGAACGTATGGACGGACACGACCTTTGTCTGACGAACTGAACCCAGGCGTCCGATTATACTGACGTTTTGTCCCGCTTCCACGGCGCCGCGTACGATGCGACCGATGGCGATCCTACCCTGGTATGAGTCGTAACCCAGGGTGGTGACGAGCATCTGCAGCGGCCCCTCCTCTATCGCGGGAGCGGGTACGGTATCGACGATGGCCTGAAACAGCAGATGCAGGTCCGTCTGTGGCTCATCCAGGTGGGTCATGGCAACTCCCTGTTTCGCTACCGAAAACAGGACGGGAAATTCCAGCTGATCCGACTCCGTGGCGAGGTCCAGAAAGAGATCCTGCGTCTGCCGCAGCACCAGGTCGACTCGAGCGTTCGGCCGGTCGACCTTGTTGATGACCACGATCGGCCGTAGGCCGATCTCCATTGCTTTGCGCAGCACGAAGCGCGTCTGTGGCATCGGACCTTCCGCGGCGTCGATGAGCAGTAAGCATCCGTCGGCCATGTTGAGAACTCGCTCCACCTCACCGCCGAAGTCGGCGTGACCGGGAGTGTCAATAATGTTGATCTTCACGCCACGGTAATTCACCGCCGTATTCTTGGCCAGGATGGTGATGCCCTTTTCGCGTTCGAGCTCGTTCGAGTCCATGATGAGGGAGCCCACGTCCTCGTGCTGGCGAAAGACGTTGCTCTGTTTCAACATCCCGTCCACGAGGGTCGTCTTGCCGTGATCCACGTGCGCAATGATCGCCACGTTGCGAATCGATTCGTTGGTCCGAGTCACTCTAGCCTCGCAAAAAAGGCAACTCGGCACGCGAGTCGCCCTATCACATCGTATTACTATATAAAGTATAGCAGGAATGGGCTAGGAGCGCACCTAGTGCGATAAGGTGGAGATAGGAATAGAGCAGGGGTGAACGGATGCGGATGACGGATCTTGTCGCGCGCGCGTTGAGCGTCGCTGTTCTCCTGCTCTTTCTCACCGGCACGAATACATCGGCCTCTCAGCGGCGTGACCCACCGATTCCGCGGCCCCCCGCCTTGACGGCTGCTTTGACCGACAAACCGCAGTATGTCGTCATGCTCGTTCTCGACGGGGCCCTGCCGTCCTACTTCAAACTTGCGGACTTCCCTCACCTCCGTGGGCTGATTCGCACCGGAACGCAATACTCCCGTGCCTGGGACGGAATGTTGGAGTCCGAAACGCCGACCGGTCACGCGACCCTGGGTACCGGCTCGCTCCCCCGCAGGCATGGCGTGATTTCGTTCGGATGGGTGACGGATCGCAACGTCCAGCAGCAGCCGACGAATCCCATTCCGTTACAGCATGGTCAGCTGGAGGAGCTGTTGCATCAATCGGGGGTTCCCTCGATCGCATCGCTGCTCAAGCAGCACGACCGCTCGGCGCGCGTTGTCGTGACCAGCGGTCACAAGGACTATGCGGTGGATGCGGTAGGAGGCTGGGCGGCGGATTACCTCATGTACTACGCCGTCAGGAATCAGATCTGGACCCCGCTCTCCATTCCCCGCCACGTTCCCCCGCGATCTGTTTTACAGGCGCCAGGTCTGACGACCTACGCGCCGCACCTCTACCCGGGACAACAGGACAGCCTGGCCGTTCGTCTCGCGCTCACCGCTTTTCAGCAGATCCATCAGCGCGTCACCATCGTTAACCTGCCGGAGTTTGACTGGCCGCTGGGTCATCTCCTGGGCGCCGGCGCGGACCGATGGATGGCCTGGAGACTGATGGTCCAGCTCGACAACGATGTTGCGACCATTGAATCCACCTATGCCCAGGCGCGCGTACTGAAAAAAACACTGTTTGTGCTGACGGCGGATCACGGCATGCTGACCCTCAACCACCTCATCCCCCACGAGGTGATACAAAACGCTGTCAAGTCAGCCGGCGCCAGCACATCCGACTACGAATTCCACTCCGCAGGCTATCTCTGGATTCGCGAACCGGCCAAGATTCCACTCGTCGCGGAAAAGCTGGTGGCTCTGCACAATCCGCACATCCTGGCGGTCTACTACCGCCAGCCCCACACGTATCAATACACCCGCGAGAGGGATCCTTTATCCCACGTATCTCCGGCACTGGATGGTGCGTATCGGTTTCTGCTCAGTACATTCGCCGGCCCCAGAGCCCCCCATGTCGTGCTGTTCCTCACCGAGAACACGGGGATAAGCGGGCGCAACCAGGTGGGTTGGCGCGGAGACCATGGAGGCCCGTCTTGGAATGCGGAGCACATTCCGCTGGTGCTATCCGGCCCGGGAGTCCGCATGGACGTCACTTCCAGCTATCCGGCAACCCTCTATGACGTGGCTCCCACGGTTCTGTCCCTTCTCGGTGTGCAGCCGCGGGGAATGGATGGCGTCACGCTCGACGATGCTTTAACGAATCCGGACGACGCGGGGGTCGCGGCGCAGCAGAATCGTGCCAGGAACCTGGACGGCATCGTGCAAGCGCTGATTGCGAGGTCTCAGCAGGACGGGCGGTAGCCGCCCCGCGACCTACCCCTGTATCGGGATCAACATGACGGAGTCGGCCAGGATACGGCCACCGGGTTGGGGCGCAACGCCGGCAACGGGGAGGAGGCGACCCTCATCTCTGCAGTCCGGACACTTGCCGAGTCCGCGGACGCACGCCGGAATTTCGACATCGTCCTCGATTGGCACATCGAGATCGACCTCGTGCTTGCAATCGAAAGCAGCGTGGACCTGAGCCATGAATGCCTCGCTTTGTGGACGGACAACGACATCCCTCGTCATTGAGCTGCGTCGTTGCTCGGTGGTTCGCCGGCCGCCTGTCGCATTGTAGCTGCCGGTTTGGCACGGATTGGTCTTACACTGGAATCGTCCGTTACTAGACGGTGAGCGAAAGGTGCGAATGGTGGAAGCATTCGGGCGACGCAGGAGAGCCAAATGAGCGACACCTCCGCCCTGCCCAAGCGCATGCCCCAGACGAAGAGTAGCCGGTCGCGGGTCCGTCACGTTGCCACGCCGGCGGCGACGTCCTCACTCATTTACTGAATCAATGCATGCGGTAGCCCGCGACGCCATAGGAATGTGGTGCAGAAGAGCCGTCGTCCACCGTGTGAGGTTGACCGCGATCGAAGGCCTGGAGAATGTTCCCCGGGCGGGTCCCGTCCTGGTGGTCAGCCGCCATTTTCACCACCTGTACGACGGGGTCGTGTATCTGGCTATTCTGCGACGCCAGGTGCACATCCTGGTCGCTCTCGATTGGGTATCGAGTCCACGGCTGCGATGGCTGATGGAGCCGGCTTGCTCCGTCGCGGAGTTGCCGGTCGTGCTGCGGCGTGAGCGTCTACGGCGTGCCCGGGGATCGGGATACGCGGGGCCAAAGAGCGCCTATCGAGCAACCGAGGCGGGGAAATACCTGAGGAGAGGTTTGAGGTTCTCGGTGTCTCTGCTGAGGCGAGGCCGCCTCCTGGTCATCTTCCCTGAGGCCTACCCGAACGTCGATCCCATCGAAACTCCCAAGACCGATGCGGCTGACTTCCTGCCGTTTCGACGTGGCTTCGTGACGTTGATCCAGATGGCGCAGCGGGAC
>QHBP01000404.1:10871-13088 GCA_003244175.1 Chloroflexota bacterium
CTGGAGTCCGGCGACGATCCGGCCGCGTTTACCGATCGCGTGGAGCGAGAGGTCAAGGCGCTTTCCGTTTAGAAGTGCCGCCCGTAGCAACGCACTCACGAGCGCCGGAGTGCACCTAGGGAGGAACCAGGGCCTCAATGCTCCAGCGTCATCTGTTGGATGACGTCCAACAGGCGGCTCCCGGGATTGTGGCCGGGAACATACCGGCGAATTTGACTCTGCGCGGGAAACCCACCGGATAGCATGCTGGCCTCCATCGCTTTTGCCGCTTCCGGCCACTGCGTGTCCACGAGCGCGATGGGATCCGCGTCCGCGATCTGATCTACGGACACCCCCAAGTGTTCCGCCCAGAGACGAACCCTGAGATGTCGGGCCGCCGATGGAACGATAGCGTGTACGTTCATCTCGGTGTCGGTCGCTAATCCACGGCCGTTCAAGTTGGCGGAGCCGACCGAAAACCACTCGTCATCGACGATGGACACCTTGGCATGCACGTAGATGGGTAGGTAGCGATAACCTGTGGTACCCATCGCCGGTCCGCCGGAGTACAGCGAAAAGGCGTGAAAGATACCCCTTCCTCTGTCGGCGTGGGACAGGAGCCTGACATGCTCGTCGTTGTCATACTTCCCCGTATAGGCCTTCGCGGGGAGAACGACAACGATCCGAAACGGCCCGGACCGGTTACGGTTCATCGCGTCGACGAGAGCATCCACCACCTCCGGCGACCAGAGGTACTGATTTTCCAGGTAGACGTACCGCCGAGCCCGGCGAATAGCCGAGGTGAGGACGTGGTAGATGCCGAACTCGCCGTGTGGAGCAAACGGAAAAAAGCCGGCGGGGACGGTCCGCACGATCTGTGCCGGCATGCTGCCGGCCGGCTCGATCGGCTTCACCGATAGTGGTTCGAGTCGCTCGCCGGTCACCACGTTCCATCGCTGACAAAAGTTCTCTTCGACGTCGCTGACCAGCTCTCCACGGATACGCACCTGGACGTCGTGCCATCCCGGTCCAAAGCGCAACGGGTGCTCGCTCGTGTCCCACCGATCGCCCTGGAAGGTACTGAGGTCCATCCCTCCAACGAATGCCAGATGTCCATCTATGGTCACCGCCTTTTGATGGTGATCGTGACTGAAGCTCGCGCGGTGATCGAGCTCGCACCGAACCTTGGGAGCGTAACGATTCAGGATCTTCTGTACATCTTTTGCCATGCGGTCCGTCGGTTCGAAAAGTGCCGGGGCGCCGCTCCAGAGCAGGACGTATACTTCCGCTCGTTCGGATGCGCGACGCAGAACGTCGACCAAAATCGACTCGCCTTCCCTCTTACCGCGGAGCAAAGCCATCAGTGGGGTGAGGGACCAACCACAGATCGTCACGCGCTCTCGGGCGGCAAGCAGGGCCTCATACAGGTCATTGAAGTACTCGTCGCCGTGAAGCAAGGGCTCGAGGGCATTGTGGCCGCGCGGCGGAAAGCCTCCGCGGAACCAGCGCTCATCCTCCCAGGGTTCCGGAAGTGGGGGAAGATCGTTGTTTTGGTCCTTCTCTATCGACTGGCCGCGTCGATGGAGTGGCCCGACCAATTTTCGTACGGGGAGGAAAAGCACGGAGCTCAGTCGCGCGGCTGCGGCTAGTGGATCCGTCACGCTTGTGTCTCCTCCCGACTGTCGTCCCCGGCGTTGCTCCTGGCCACGACCTCGCGATCGAGTTTACGCCGGGCGCCGGCGAGGAGGGCGGTTGTCACTGCAACCTCTTCGCCATACTACTCGCCGCGGTCGGCAGGAAAGCGATGCTCCGCGGAGGCGCGGGTGATTGGTCGGACCTCGCGGAGTATGCCAGGTTTGCCGACTACTCTTCGACGTGCGTTTCCAAAGAGGCAAGCGACAGGACGGCCAGCTCGAGCGCCACACGGACGCGGAACGGGATGAGACTTGTACCCAGCAGGGCCTCGATGCGAGCAAGCCGATACAGCAGCCCACTTCGGTGGAGGTATAGGGCTTCGGCGGAACGTGTCGCATTGCACCCGTGCGCGAGATACGTGGCAAGTGTTCTCAACAGATCCGCATTGTGCCGTCGATCGTAGGCGGCGAGAGGCTCGAGGGCCGTCCCGGCTCTCAGCCGTGTGGCGGACATCGCGGCATCCAAGAGGTCGGAGAGTGGGTCTGTGGTCACGGCGCCCTCAAATCGGCGCGGCGGCCGGCTCCGACGGGCGGGCACTCACAC
>QHBP01000422.1:0-2165 GCA_003244175.1 Chloroflexota bacterium
CCATCATCTCGGTGACACCCCGCAGGATTCCGAGCATGCCCAGAGTCACGATAAAAGGCGGCAGCTTCTGGGTGTCAATCAGCGCGCCGTTGAAAAGACCGATGAAAGTCCCCAGGAGAAGAGGCGTGACGATTGCCAGGACAAGAGGCCAGCCGTGCGCCAGCTCAAGCGCGCAAACAAGCCCGGTGATTCCCAGAAGCGATCCCACCGACAAATCGATGCCGGCAGTAACGATGACAAACGTTTCCCCAACAGCGATGACCCCGAACACGGCCATCTGCCGTCCAATGTTTTGAAGGTTGTCTACACTCAGGAAAACCGGAGAGCGGATCGCGAAGAAGACAGCCAGAATAATGATGATACCGAGCAGACCCAGCCGCAGAACTAAGTCCCATCGGCCGGCCAGGACGGCCACGGCCCTCTGGGTCGCCTGGGTGGCGGACGGATCAACGACGGCCGAGGGAGCGGGTGGTGAATCAGCCACGGGGCAGTCCTTGAGGTAGTTGTGAGCCCAGGGCCGGACGGGGAGGTTGTCCCCGTCCGGCGTCGAACGACCGATCTCTACTTAAAGCCTATTTGACGTTTGCTAACGGGGTCGAGTAGTCCCTGAATGACTCGACCGTTCACGTTCGCGGGGGTGGCGACGGTGACGCCCGTGTTGACGAATCTGGGCACGGTCAGACCGGCGGAGGCCAGGATGCCGTAACCGACGCCACCATATCCCATCTGGTACGGATCCTGGAGAATCGTACCATCCAGCTGGTGGCTCTTGAGCGCCGTGACCTCCTGCGCTGTATTGTCGAAGCCAACCAGCGACACTTTGCTGTGGTTGACGTGACGTTCCTGAAATGCCTTCTCGGCGCCCTGCAGCGTTTGAAGGTTATCACCCCAATAGCCGACCAGCTTTGGAAAGGCGGTGAGAGTGTCCGCCGCAATGCTGAGCGGCTTGCCCCCCGGGTTCGGATCACCACCGGCGTCCTTGTGAGCAACCACGCTGATTCCGTGGAACGCTCTGATGCACTGAACGAACCCGGCATCGCGCGCCCCCAGTGAGCCGGCGCCCGACTGGAAGGTGGCGTACGCGACCTGTCCTCTGGCCGCTCCCGTCTTGCGCTTGATAGCCCGTGCGAGCGCTTGAGCCGCCAGACAACCGCCCAATCGGTTATCGGTGGCGAGGAAGGACGTGTAATTCTGCGTTGTCGCGGCCGAGTCGATGATGATGACCTTGATGCCTGCTTTGTAGGCCTTTGAGATCACGGGATTGAGCGCGCTGGCCGACGTCGGAGCGATGACGAGAAAGTCGGGGTGTTTGGCGATCGCGTCTTCGATCAAGGTGATTTCGGCATTGATATCGGCCTCGGATGGGCCGCCCACATAGCCAAGGCTCTGGACGCCGAACTGGGCCGCAGCCTTCTTTGCCGCGGCAAAGACAATCTGCCAGTACGGCGAATTCGTGGTCTTGACCACAACCTCCATCTTTAGCTGACGCACCGTCCGTCCCGTGTGCGTGAGCGCCGTCCGCTGAGCCGACGCCGAGCGAGTCCCGGAGGACAGTGCCACGGACGAGGCGAGGACGGTCACGAGGACGACGGGAACGACGAGGATCCTGTGGAGCTGACGTGTCATGACTCTTACCTCCTCTGGTATTAGAACAACCATACTCCGACCGGAGCAACGCCGCACACAATTCTGGGAAACCCCAATTTGACGAAGCACCTCCGGAGCTGTCGGTGCGGTGGCCGGGCTATGAGTCCTGGGCGTCGCCTTGCGCGTGCGGGAGCATTGACACTGTTCTGTGGGCTCAGAGCGGCGCAGTGTTTTCTGGCCATCGAAGGCGCAGCGATGTCCGGAATGACCCTCCGGTCACGACGTCTCTACAATCCCCGAGCCTGGCTGATCACGGTCGCCTCAGGGAAACTGAGGAACTGGCTGCGCAGCGAGCAGGCTCGTCGACGCCGGGAAGACGCCATCGCTCCGTGGACATTGCCCGATCACTGGCTGGCGCCCCCTGCCGACAGGCCGAGATCGGAGTCTGACGACACCCTCATTCTGCTGTTCATGTGTTGCCACCCGTCGCTGTCGCCGGCATCGCAGATCGCGCTGACCTTGCGGGCGGTTGGCGGTCTCACCACCGCCGAGATTGCCCGTGCGTTTCTCGTGCCGGA
>QHBP01000422.1:2243-23504 GCA_003244175.1 Chloroflexota bacterium
CTGATCTTCAACGAGGGCTACACCAGCACGTCCGGGCCGAGCCTTCACCGCGGTGACCTGGCGGCCGAGGCGATCCGGCTGGCCCGCATGGTCCACCGCCTCCTGCCTGGCGAGCTGATTCCAATGGCCGAGCAGGAGCGGAGCCTGTGGACCGCCGAGTACGTCGCTGAGGGCGTGGCGCGCATTACCGACGCGCTTCCCAGGGGGGCAACCGGCCCGTACCAGCTGCAGGCGGCGATCGCGGCAATCCACGACGAAGCGCCGAGGAGACAGACTGGCCACAGATCGTGGCGCTGTACGAACTGCTGATGCGGATCTCCGACAATCCTGTCGTGGCGCTGAACCACGCTGTCGCCGTCGTCATGGCCGAGGCGCGGAGGCAGGTCTCGGACTCCTCGACAAGCTCCCAGGCTGACGACCGGAGCGCCGACGACCACCGGTTCCACGCCGTCCTGGTCGTCTTGTATTGTGTGTGGGTAATAACTG
Source organism: Chloroflexota bacterium (assembly GCA_003244175.1). Classification (GTDB taxonomy): domain Bacteria; phylum Chloroflexota; class UBA5177; order UBA5177; family UBA5177; genus QHBP01. The sequence continues at coordinate 2,730 of QHBP01000422.1, forward strand.
TCGCCTGGCAGCCGGTCAAGCTGCGAGGCATAGCAATCGCAGCCGAATGCTAGAGGATAAACTTGTTCGGTTCCCGTGTCACCAAGCCAACCCACGTGGGCGTGCGCATTCAGCCAGTCAGTGAGCTGGACTGGCCACATATCTACCCCGTCTTCCCCGCCATTGTCGCCAAGGGTCGAAAGTACGCCTATCCGGGGAACCTCTCATCGGAGGAAGCGCGCACGTACTGGACGGTAACGCGAACATCTAGCCATTCCATTGGAGCGACTGGGCAGGCCTGGGAAAGCGCGTGCTTTCCTTTCCTCGCTAGTACAGAAGCATCAGATGGTCGCCGAGGCGTTCCGCACCGGTATTGCCTAGAGTTGCTTCGCCCGCGAGCCGGTTGTTTGCGAGGTGACAGCGTGCACGCAGCACATCAAATGCAGTGTCGCATTGCGGGTTAAAGTGCGACATACGCATCCCCGACGGCTCGCCATGTATCGAGCTCCCTCTCGTTCGAGGGCAGGATCTCGTCCAGGTGAGCCTCGGTCCACTCGACGTCCATCGTTGCCAGGAATGGCAGCGTCTCTCCATACAGTGTACGGACCGCGACCGAGCTTTCGAGATCGCGTGCCAAATGTGCTTCGCGCACCTGTTTGACCTCCGGCAGAGATCATGAGCGCAAGATTGGAACCGGGCTATACCGCGGCCGACGGACGCCTCCTGGAGGTCCGCTACGGCCTGGTGCGGCGCTGTAGTTCTGTCCGCAGCCGATCGACTTCCGCCTCGAGCGCCTTCTCCCGTTGACGGGTCTCGGCATACGTACGGAGAAAGGCCCCATCTGCTTGCTGCACCCGCAGCTCTGGCCCCCGTGCAACCAGCCACAGGCCGAGCACCTCACTCCACAACCGCTCCCCTACCAACTCCCACGGCACGAAGTCTCCGACCTTCTCATCCCGCAGGAAGCCCTGGAGCGCCGGTTCTCCCAAATTTGCAGTCGGGGCAAAGAGGGCATACTCCTGCACGCCGAGTTCGCTGTAGGCGCCGCGTTTGAGTTCCACGTCGCGCGCGGCGCTCTCGGGCGATAGCACTTCGAGGACGAACGCCGGAACCGGCTCCCCTGCCATGAGGTCGTAGGACTGCCGGGGCCGGTACTCGGTGCGGGCGACGAAGAGATCGGGGCCCAATTGACCACGAACATGCAGGGTGCCGGGACGACGGAAGAGAATGGGCAGCATGCTGGCCACGAACCAGTCGGGGCACTGCTCGCGCATGAACTCGGAGAGCGTGACGAAGAGGGAGCTCACCACCCTCATTTGCGGATCACCCATCATGATCCAGGGCGCCTCCTCCGTGTCGTCCTCAATGGTGAGGAGGATGAACTGGTTCGGGGTCAGGCCGGAGGGCGCTGCTCGCTGTGTCATGGTGTTTGCCTAGGTTGAGTGTACCAAGCCACCGGGTGGAAGGGCGGAGAAGAGATCCGAAAACATCGCGACGCGATTTTCTCGCCGCTTCCCGTCATCCAACCCAGTGTGGCGAGCAAGTGCCTCATCGAATTTGGGCGGAGGTCGACCGCTCCGGGCTGTCCACTCCCGGGGAGCGACGAATCCGCTTCAGGATCAGGGCCGGCCTAGGCTCTTGACGGTACGGGGGGGCGAGAGTCATGATTGTTTGGACACACCCTTCTCGGGTTCTGGTCCGGGAGGCCATGCACCGGCGGGCCTCCCAGCGTGACATCCGGTCAGCGAAGATCTGGAGGGAACATATATGAAGACGTGGATGACACAGTGGGTTTCAGCAGGACTTACGGTTCTGCTTCTCGGCGCTCTTCTCAGTCCGACCGTCATGGCGCAAACGCCGCCCATGATTCAGCTGGCACAGAACCCAAAGCTGGGCAGCATCCTCGTGAATGCTCAGGGGATGACGCTCTATACCCTCAACTCGGAGGCCGGCGGAAAGTTCGCCTGTATCGGAGGATGCACGACAGTCTGGCCGCCACTCCTGCTGCCCGCCGGCACCACCACGCCAACGGCAGCGCCCGGAATCACTGGCCTCGGCGTCATCACCCGCCCCGAAGGAACGACCCAGGTGACGTTTAAGGGCTTGCCCCTCTACATATTTTCTCATGACATGACAGCGGGAGACACGAACGGCGACGGCATCATGGCCTTCGGCGGCGTTTGGCATGCTGCCAAACCCGAAAGCATGTCGCTGGCCGCGACACCGGCCGTCCGGCTTACCATCAAGATTACGACCACCGGCAGCACCGTCTGGGGTAGGGTGACCGCGAGCTACAAGGCGGGTCATCACCGGGTGCACCTGACCTGCGCGCGGGCCAGCTGCCAGTTCACGGTGCCGCAGGGACTGAAGGTCTACGCCGCGCAGACTGCCAAGAATGCATCGACCTGGCCGTTCAAGGAATGGCAGATCCATCCCATGAATGGAAAGGCGAAAACCGTGAAAGCTGGGAGCCTGGCGTGGAAGCTTACGACCAGTGATGTACTGACTGCCGTCTATGTGGTATCCGGCGGATCGAGCACGTACGGCAAGCCGGGGTACTAACGGCAAAAATCCTAATCGTGCCAGCCCGCTTCGCGGCGGTTTGAGGGTCGTGCAGGGTACGGTGTGCGAGCGCCGGCGACTGTTTGGAGAGAGCAGCTTCGGCCCGCATAATGACTTGACACAGCGTGAGCGGCGTTGCACGATGGTAGCGTGCCGAGACGGGCGAGGAGAGAAGATGAAGCGTTTTGGACTTGTAGTATGGATGGCTGCGATGTTGGCTCTGCTGCCGTTGGCGGTGCCTCATGTAGCGCTGGCGGATGGCGACGACGGAACCTACCACTTGGCGGCAGGAAGGGGAGAATCGGCGTTCGGCGGTTTCGCTTTCTCCGTTCACTGCCGGACGACAGGCCCGGCAATCTGTACCAAGTCCGGTGCTACCGGCTCCAATGGTATCCCATACGGGGATGTCGCGAAGGGGTACGCGGATCCCAGCACGGGGAAGACAGATATCGTGTCGGGCGAACCCACCTGTCTGGCTGTCGCCCCTCCTAACGCCTGGATCACATGGCGGGTGTTGACTGTGCGGTGTCAGGACGACCCCGGAGGACGGCGGTCCCGCGTGAAGATGCGCGTGCAGCGTCGTGGCGTAGAGCGACGCCTCCTTCAACGCTTCCACTCTGGGAACACCTCCCGTCGCGACCGAAGCGGTCTGAGCGGCTGAGAATGAGGGCGCCGCGAGTACCGCGACGAATGCCAGAATCAGTACCGGGTATCTCAGCGCGGCCACCACCCCAGCTCAAGCTCGTGTGCCACTCCTTCCGTGATCGTTCCCATCTCTGCACTAAAGACGCCGGTTACGGGGGCCGTTCCTCCGACCGTCACTTGGGCGAAGCCAGACGCGACCTTCGGAGGTGCTGGCGTGGCCAGGTACGTCGCGATGGCCTCGCGCAGCAGCTGGGAGATACGCTTCCCTTCGACGCCGCTGCGCTGCAAGAGACTCTGAGCCAGCTCCGGTTCCAACCGTGTCGACACGACCGTCCCAACCGGCTTGACTACCTGAAACTGGTTGGTTACCTCTTCACCCAAGTCCACCTCATCTGCCGGACAGTCGCCCTGTTCCATCATGTGCCTCCCTTCTTCTTTGTCCATATTGCCAACGTGCTTGCTACCTGGCTTCCCGACAGTTCGGGCCTGGCCTACGTGACGGAGTGTGCCATCCGGGGAACCAACCGGTTGCGCCTGAGCCTGTACAGTGTACGGCTCAGGGCGAGGCCGCGCCTGCTGCTCCGCCTCGTCAGCAAAGACCCGGACGCTCTGGATCTCGGCACATCGCTGAGGTGTGTTGACTGCGCTTAGAGGACGGGGGTTCTGAAGAAGACGGTTGCTTTCGTCGCCGGCCTCCCGAGAAGTGCGCGAAACCGCTCGTCGAACCAATACGGTCTTCGGCCGTTACTTTTTGTTTAGATCTCCGTATCTTCGGTAACAACAGCGGCGGAGGCTGACGATATGGGCGAACTGCCGCGGCGCTGGAGGAACTGCTCGTTTGATAGACAAGATTGATGCCGTAGCCGTGGGCAACGTCGTGGACGAAGACAGCGACGCGGTCCTGGCCAGAGAGGCCCGCGACGATCGGCAGCAGTTCGTCAAACTGTACGACCGCTACGTGGACCGCATCGAGCGCTACGTCCTGGCGAGGACGGGACGCACCTCCGCCGTCGACGATCTCGTCAGCGCCACCTTTATGCGGGCCTTGATCAACATTCATACCTTTCACCACCGGCGCGGTACGTTCGCCGGATGGCTCTTTGCCATCGCCCGAAACATCGTCAGCGATCACCAGCGCGCCTTGCGCCGTTTGAGTGGGTCCGAGCCGGCAGACCAGATCGATTCGCGGCCGGGACCGGAGATGACAACGCTCCGCAACGAAGAGGCAGCAGCCGTGCGGGCGGCGCTACTACGCCCCACTCCCGACCAGCGCGAAGCGCTTGCGCTTCGCTATACCGGCGAATTGGCCTTTGCGGAGGTGGGGCAAGCAATGGGGAAGAGTGAGGCTGCCGCCAAGATGCTGGTCCAACGAGGTGTCCAAGCGCTTCGGCGGCAGTTAGAGGAGACATAGTCAGCATGGACGATCGCGAGATGTTTGAAGACCCGACGACATTTCAGAGGTATCTGCGGGCAGTGCCGTTTGCCGATACTGCCTATCGCCGGCACTTGCGGGATCAACTTGTGGCTGGCGTTGCACACCGCACGATACTACCGGCCTTCCGGTGGCGTATGGTGCTCAGCGCGGCAGTGGTTGCTTGCCTCGCCGTTGCCGCGACCGTTTTGCCGCTGCGCTCGCGCACCGCGATAACGGCGAACGCCTATCAGATTCTCGGTGCGCTAGCGCAAGGAACATCCGTTCCCTATACTGGCTCCGCTCTCATCACGTACACGGTCAGCGCCAAGGACCGGGTGCCTTTGGCCATCTCGCGGGACCTCGGCGGCCAGAAAATCGTTACCCACTGGACGGTGCTGGATTCGACCCACTACCGCGTGGACAGCCATGTGCTGAGCCCCGAAATGCTCGCCTGGATCCCGCGACTTCTGTTGGCTGCGACACTGGTAGCCGCGCTCCTGTGGACCCTCTTCGCCTTTGTGCTGGCCGATCGTGAGCAACGGATCGAGCGTATTCTGCAGTCCGCTTCAAACGAGCTCGTTTGTCGGCTCCACCCAGCCACGAAGAGTAACGTGCAGCTCTACGGGAGGTGCCCCAACCAAAGGGCTACGAGTGGGGGGAACCGTCCCCGCCGCCCGCAACTGGTTCAACAACAATCGGTACGTGGCCGTGCTCCTGGAGCTGGACACAAACGACGTCGTCGCCGGCAACCAGGTGACGGATAACGCCAATCCAAATACCGTGGGCATCGTCCTCTTTGAAACGCAGGGGGCCGTCGTGGGAGGGGGCGAGAGCGAGGCCCGCAACGTGATCAGCGGTAACTCGGGCGGCGGCATCGTGACGCAACAAGACCTCCAGACCGTCATCGCCGGGAACTGGATCGGGACCGCCTTGAGCGGCCGCGGCGCCGATCCCAACGGCGGAAGCGGGGTCTACCTCCAGTTCGGTACGCGCGACACCGTGGCTCACAATGTGATTGCCGGCACGCAGCCCGGGAACGGCAATGGCGGCGACGGGCTCGATCTGCAAGACATCTCCCAGAGCAGCGTCCTCAACAACGCCATCGGCGTCGATGCCAAAAACCAGCCGGCCGGCAATGCCGGGTACGGCATCGGGGACTTTAACCAGCCGGGCATCCTGCCGCCCACCGTCACCATCAGCGGCAACACCATTGCCAACAACGTCAGTGGCGGAGTGCAAGTTGGTTCTTCCAACACCGATACCGTGCTCGCCGCCATCCGCCACAACTCGATGGCACGCAACGGGCCCGGCGCGGACGGCGCCTTCGGCATCGACCTGACGGGCGAGACGCAGAGCGCTTGCCCCAGCGGCGCCACCACCGGTGCTCCCAACAACTACATCGACTGCCCGACCATCAGCAGTGCAAGCAGCACCGGCGGAGCGCACGGCACGGCCCCGGCCAACAGCTTGGTGGACCTGTACTACGCTCCCAGCAGTACCGACCCGGAAGGGCAGACCTACATTGCCACGGTCCAGGCCGATAGCAGCGGCAACTGGAGCTACACGCACCACCTGACCTCGGGGAAATCCCTGACGGCCACCGCCACCGGCCCCAATGGCAATCCCAGCTGGCCGCAGGCGCAAGAGACCTCGGAGTTCACTCTTCCGACGACGGTGACCTAACCGGACTGCTCCTGCCCCTCAGACCAATTCCCGCAGCCGCCGGTATCTCTCCCGATACCGGCGGCTGCCCCTTCGGGCATCACCGTAGGTCCTGGAACGGATGAGCAAAAGGTGCCGTGTAGCAGTATGGAAGTGGGTGCGGTGCAGGCCGCGTTGTCCCTCCCCGGCTCCCTGGTAATATTTCTACCCCTGGTAACACGCATGGCCGCTCCGCACGCGACGCCGTGACAAACGGCGCCTACCTGCTCGGGGGCCAGCCGGAGAGGGACCGACGGCCTACATCACGGTGTGGGAACGAGCCGTCCCCCGAGCGAATAGGCGTCGTCTATCACGATGTCGCGCACAGTCTCTTCGACCACGGGGCTGCCAGCCGACCCAGATGTAGGCCGCGTGGTCCCTCTCCGGCTGGTCCTTAGCATGTAGCCACCGGTTTTTCACGGTGTCGCCCATGGGAGCAAAGGCGATACGGAGGGGAGAGATACTACTGGCAGCCGGAGAGGGACCACGCGGCCTACATGGTGTTGAGCGGCATCGTACCGTATCCGAAGAGGCCGTGGACAACGCCGTGACAAACGGCGCCTGCATACCAACGACCAGCCGGAGAAGGACCGCACGGCCTATGCGCCGCAAGCGGGAGGGATACTGCCCCGGGAGCCTGGGGGGAGCCTAGGGGGACCATGCGGCCTACACACTGTGGAGGAGACGCGTATTGCCGCTAGTCAGGGGAGAGAGAAGAGGTGTCGAGGACCTGGGAGTGAGCCCGTCCTGGGCTGTGCGGAACCGCTACCACCTCCACCGTCACCGCGGTTGCCACGGCAACCGTACGGTAGAGCGGTCAGCGCTCCTTGAATCGGTGGACAAGGCGCTCCGCCTGTTCCTGCGATGGGCCGGCGAGCTCTATGCGCAGATCGATGTTCTCGAAGCGGTTGGGCTCATCCGCCGGCCGCACCGCCTCGATGGTGACATTGACCCGCTCCAACAGGATGCCATCTTCCAGGGCGAAATCCTCGCAGAGATGAGTGGCGCAGGAGGAGATTCCGGCCAGGAACGCCTCGATGGAGACGATTTCCTCATTGGGGTGCGCCGGACCATCGATGATGAAGTGATGGACACCGGCCGAGTTCAGAGTCCGGCCGGGGACATTGGTTGTCGTGGATCGCACCGTGTTCGTCAGCCATTGCTCCGCCATGTCATACCTCGCTGCGCCTGCATCCGCCTCCAGATTATGCGCGATGAGCCGGCAGATCAAGGCCAGTCACTCCGTCGAGCGGAGTGGCACACCCGATCCGTCTGGAGAGGAGACGCGCACTCAGAAGGGCGCGACTGCCGGCGGTGCGCGAGGTTCCAGGCAAAACGTGTGACAGACGAGATCCGCGCCCGGGGAGATGGTCGCTTACGAGTCTTTCTGGTTCGTTGCCTCGGTGGCGGGCGTCTCGTCGATCGCGTCCGGAGTCACGCCCTGGCCGGCCTCTGCGCAACAGCGAGGTAAGTGCTCTGGAAGCGTGAGAGTGATCGTCCCGCTGCAGCCATGCGGGTCAACAGCCCATGCAACCCCCCATGGCTCACCTTCAGTCCATACTCCCGACGGAGTCGCTCCTGGATCATTCGCCCGGGCAGACGCTCCACCGTTGCCATCGTTGCGATGGTGGCGATCAGTCGCGGTCCAAAACGGCAGCGTCCGATTCGCCCGGCCTCTCGTCCCACCGGTGGTGGCACCACCCGCTTCCCGCATCTGGGACATTGTCGCCGCAGGACCCGATGCTCGGTGACCTCCAGCGGGGCCACCGCCGGCAAATCAATCACCTCTACTCGCCGGATAATCCAGCCACGCTTGAGAGCCGTACCGCACTGCGGACACGTATCTTCGGCATGCCTCTCCCAGCGCGTGGCATGCTCCATCCGGTGACGTCCGGCATTGTGTCTCGGGTCCCGTTTCTCGCGTATCTTCGGCTCCCGTTTGGGTGCGGCCGGTTTCACCTCGGGCTCCGGATCGGGAGATGCGCCCCGAGGACCGCCGCGTAGCCGTGCAGTTGCACCCCTCCTCGTGGGTCCGTGTCCGTCTATATAAGGAATGGGGACTGGACCGCGCTCTCTCGGATCCCGCCTGGTCCCCGGATCCCGCCTATCTGAACCAGGCTTGTCCCGATCTGATCGGTCTCACCTACCTGGCATCCCCCCCTTCCCTCCGCGCAGCACAGAGTTCTCGGAACGCGGCCGCTGGGCGGTCATCTCGTCTGGCGCCTCAGAGAGCATCTCTGGTTCACATTGGATCTCTTCGTGGATGCCGGCTCCTTCCGCCTGCGCCGCCTCGTCCTGTCGGATGGGGCTCCCGACGCGCCGACCCGATGGCAGATTCGCTTTGACTACTCGCGGTTCAATGTGCCGGTCCACATCGCCGTCCCGACTAGAGCACCCAATGAGGACTGACGACCGAGGAGGCATGCGGGTTTGCATACAATTGAAGCCAGATGCGTCCGCCTCCCGCGCTTCTTCCGGCCGTTTCTTGATGCGTCGTTTTGGATATATGCCGCCCATGGAGGTCTCGTGCCGTACCTGACCGAGTATTTCTCATTGACGGTTCCTCCCAGGGTTGCCGCGGAACTCTCGGCACTGCTGGGTCGGATCCGGTGAGGCTGCGAAGGGCAGCGGGTGCTGTTCTCGCCTTGATCGTGCTCACATGCGTCGGAATTATTCCGAGGAGCGTGCAGCCGGCACTCGCGCGCACCAGCGCCGCAAAGATCCGGCCGGTGCGTCCAGGCGCGCTCGCGGTTGCGCCGGGAGGGAGTCCGTACATTGCCGACGATGCGCGCAATCAGATCATTGAGATGCTCCCCGGCGGTGGCTTCAAGGTTGTCGCCGGCAACGGCAAAGCCGGGTTTTCCGGCGATGGCCGGCAAGCGATACGTGCCGAGCTCCATCAGCCCGCCGGCATGGTGGTAGTGCCGGACGGAACCGTGTACTTCGCCGATATGGCGAACAACCGCATCCGCGAGATCGCCCCCAACGGCCGCATCTCGACCATCGTCGGAAACGGCAAGTTTGGCTGGGTCACGAGCGGGACCCGGGCGCGTGCGGCGACCATCCTGAGCCCGAGTGCCGTTGCCATGGGGCCGGACAAGCGTCTGTACATTGCGGACTCCGGCGGGAACCAGGTGTTGCGACTGGAGACGAACGGCACGCTGACGCAAATTGCCGGGAACCAGCACTATGCGGGCGTCTATGGCGCCGGCCATTCCGCCATCAATGCGTCCCCCGATGGGCCCAGCGGACTGGCTTTCGATCGTGCCGGCAACCTCTATATCTCGGGGCTCAACACCAAGACGCTGCTCATGATCACACCGGGAGGTAAGATGGTCCTCCCGATGGGAATTGATGGCTTCTATCCTCGCGGTGACGGCGGACTGGTCACGAGGCCGAACGGAAACGTCATCGCGATGGACGAGCAGCGCATTGTCCGCCTTAGCCCGAAGGGCGCCAGGACGATACTGGATCTCTCTCGACGTCGCATCGACGGAGTCACCGGCTTCCAGCCGAACGGACTGGCGGTCGCCCGGGATGGCACAATCTTTACCGACACGTGGATGGGTAATGGCAATGCCAGCAAAACGGCGCTGATCAAGATCTCGCCGCGGGGGCACGTCCAGGTGCTCTGGAGGTCGTAGCTTCGGCTCTTACGGATGCGTGAAGTCCGCAGCCGTAGGTCAGTCCCACATGCGCTTCGGCGCACCACGAAGAATGAAAATCGGGTGGCTGCGCCGGGTCGGTTCCGGTGGTGGGGGCGCTCGTAAGCGACCCACGTGGACGAGCTACGGCTTCCCATCGACTGAATTGTCCAAACGTGCGCGCTCGTCGTCGACATCCTCGGAGTCAGCGCGAGTATCTCGACTGGGAGCGCCCTTAGACCGCAAATTGTATCTCGGGGGGAGTACACGTTGAGTGCAGAGGTGGTCCGCTCACGAGCGGACCCTACGAACGACGGCTGTGCTCCGGCATAACGATGAGGAGTGACGGGTCGCGGCCGGTAACGGGGTTTTCTGGGTAGGCCTTTAGGCTGGCTGAAGGCCTGAACTACTCACCCGAACTATCGTCCTGAAACAAGGAGTTGGCTCGATTTGAAACCAGCGTGACCGAGATGCAACACCAGCTCCCATCGCTCGAGTAAAAAAGCGGAGACCCCGCTTGCGCGGAGCCTCCGCCGAGTCGATTCAGCCCTGGTTGGACGGCTGCCAGTCGAGTGACGCGCCGGTCTCGAGCAGCGTCTTCAGACCGCTGAGCACCCAGCTCCAGCCACCGCCCGCGCCCTGGTCTTCCATCCCGCCGGAGAGCAGCAGCGCCAGCGTCGGGGCGCCTTGGAGGTCGTGGATCACCGTCAGCTTGGTAACACCACTCTTACCTTCCTCGATCTCATACGTGAGGCGGGTAAACCCTTCAGACGCCATGGTCTCGTCCATGACCATGCGCCAGGTTTGGACAAGTTTCCGCGGCGGGTCCGTCTCGACGATCTCACCGTCGACGGCGAGGTCCGGGGCGCCCGTCGCCCGCATAGCCTCACTGGTATACCCGCGGTAGGCGCCGCCGCGACGCAGGTCGTACTCCCCCCGTCCGCCGTAGCCGTACCTCTCCGTCCACTCAGGCTTGGTGATCGCGTCCCAGATCGCCTGGGGCGTCGCTTTGATGTATACCCGGTAGACCTGAGTGGTCGCCGTGGGCGCTGTGGCCGTTGTGGTGGTTGTCATGCCTGTTCCTCCAATTCGATTTTGAGCTCCGCGAGCGCCGACACCCGGCGCTCGATGTACTTGTTGATCCACCGGTCGTGGATCAACCGGATCGGCACCGGGTTCAGATAATGCAGCTTCTCGCGGCCCGATCGCCGTGTGACAACGAGGCCCGCGTCTTCAAGGACACGAAGGTGTTTCATCACGCCGAAGCGCGTCATCTCCAACCCCGACTCGAGCTCGAGGAGCGTGCGGCCGTCACGCACGAAGAGCCGGTCGAGCAGGAAGCGACGTGTCGGGTCGGCGAGGGCCTTGAATACGCGGTCATCATCCATCACGTCTCAATATTAGGTGACGAAATGGTCACGTGTCAAGGCGAGCCATCCACGACTTCGCTGTTGTGACCGTGGAGGCAATCCTGCCTTGGCTTTAAGGGCGGCGGCCTCTCGTCCCTGGCAAGAGCAGGACGAGGAGGCTGTCGACGAGCCAGGCTTCATAGCGGTTTCCCGACCATCCGCGGCCGACCGTCAAAAGGCGGTGAACCTCGGCGCTGGTGAGCGTCCAGACGACATCGACCGCTTCGGACACATCGAGACCGGCCCGCAGCGGCCCGTTCCTTACCAGAGCGTCGACGAAGAACCGCATGCCCTCGAGCCGCTTTCCCAGCAGATCCTCCAGGAGACCGGCAATCTCCGGCTCGGTCCCGGCGGCGAGGCGCATGACCTCAAACAGCCTGCCGGCCCGGCCCATGATCGCGCGGATACCCTGCGCAAAGAGCTGGATCTGGCGCCGCTGATCCTGCTCCTGCCGCACCTCTTGCGGCCCTTCTCTCTCTAGCAGAGGGACCGGCCGCTCGTCTGCTGCGATCGTGAGGCCGCACGCCAGGATATCGGTGCGGGCCTGCTCGCCTGCACGTGCTTACCGGGTTTTGCCTCACTGGATTCTGTGACCGTCGCCATCGCGATAGTCTCGGCCTCAACAGGTGCCTTGCGGCACGTATATCAGACCGTGACCGGCCGCGGCGCCTACCGCCTTTGAGGCGGCGCCGCCGGGCCTTCCTACCACACCTATCGTTTCTGCAAGAGGGCGATCCTCCGTGCGAACGCGCCAATCCCGATCACTGTGAAGCTGATCAGGACGGGGAGAACAGGTAGGCCGGGAGCGGGAGCGCCGCCTCCGCCCGTCCGCGGCATGACCGTTACACCGGCGACGGAGCGGCCGGCAGTGTTCACCGTCGTGCCCGCCACACTCGAGCTCGGTACGGTACTTCCCCCACTCGAGCTCATGACGCCGGAGGGCCCGGTCACCGTGTAGGTGTACGTGCCGTTGGGAGCGTACATGACGTGATACAGCCTGCCTCCCATGCTGTATGTCGTCATCGTGCTCGCCCCCATCGCCGTCCGGCCCGCCTCAATTGCGCCGGAGGGCACGACAGGGGCGCGGTTGGCAGGTGAGTAGAGGGTTCCGAGCCGTTGTCCCATGCCCATGGTGCCCTGCGAGCCGGTCGTCGCGCCCATTCCTGTTGAGGTCGTGCCGGTCTGGCCCATGCGCATCGTGCCCATCGTGCCAGCGCCGGTCTGGCCCGTATTCGTAGGTCCCGGTGTGCCATAACCCGGCCCGCTTCCCTGGGCGAACGTTGTACTCGTCACGCCCAGTGAGAGACAGAGCCCTGAGGCCAGGAGAAGGATTCGTTTCATCGCAGCGCACATCCTTTCTGTTCGAACATCCAGTAACATCGTTACCCTCAGGATGCGGCAAGCTCCATGCCACCCACTGTAAGGTGTAGCCACCAGTGGCGGAACTCCGCTCGGCAGCGGGAGCTGATAAAGGCTGACGCTACGGCTGAAACCCGACACGAAGGCGACGACGGACATGGAAGATTGTCGCGTTGGCAATCTCCCATCTCGCCTCCCTCCGCTTCGCACGTTCCCTGGAGGCAGCCCTCGTGTGAACCATCGCACGATTCCGCCCAGAATCATGCGAGACCTCCTCTTAAGGGGTCGCTATCGTATGGTGAACAAGGATAAAGAGCGAAACCGCGCAGTGTTTGCGCCCGCCCGACCACGGGCGCCAAATGGCTAGTGATCAGCAGTCGGAGGGTCATTGGCATCGCCTATCTTGCGCCGCCTTACGTGGCCTCGCCTGCTCCAACCGCTGCGGCAAGGGCAGTTTGCCCTGCTCTGGACCGGGCAGACAATCTCGCGTCTGGGCGACGGAGCGTACCAAGCAGTCCTCACCTGGACGGTCTACGCCATCAGTGGCTCAGCCGCGGATGCCGGCTACGTGCTGATGGCCGCCTCCATCCCGCAGCTGGTCCTGCTGCTTGCCGGCGGCGTGATCGGCGACCGCTTCCCGCGTCGCTCCGTGATCCTCCTGTCGGACACGCTCTCCGGCCTTACCATTGGCGCGGCTGCGGTCCTGGCGGCGGCAGGCCATCTCACCGTCCCCGCGCTGCTCATCCTCTCGGCGATCTTCGGCACCCTGAGTGCCTTCTTCCTCCCCGCTTACGGCCCGCTGATCCCGGAGATAGTTCCGCAAGACCGTCTCCAGGCCGTCAACTCCCTCCAGGCCGTGACGTTCAGCACCACACAGATCATTGGCCCATCGCTGGGAGCGGCGCTCTACGCCTTGGGTCGTGCGACGGCCGCCTTTGGCTTTGACGCGCTCACCTTCTTCGTGGCCGCGGGCGCGTCTCTTGCCCTGCGCATCCCCGGCCAGCCCGCCAGGATGCGCAACTCCGACTGGGCCGACGTTCGTGAGGGCTGGGATTACCTTCGCCGAACTACCTGGCTCTGGCTCAGCATCACCCTCGCCGGCGTCTACCACGTGGTGAGTGGGGCGCTGTTCTTGGTGCTCCTCCCTTTGGTTCTGCGCCACCTGCACCTTGGCGTCGCGTACATGGGCATCACGTCCTGCGTTTCGTCATCGTGGTCTGTTCCTATACGGTGGCTGGTCCACGCTGGGTATCCAGCTTCCTGGTGGGAATTGCGCCCTCATATCCCCTGATTGCTCTGGCCGCCATTCTGGTTGGCGCTGCCTTATCCGTCGAGACCATCTGGGCCACATTGGTGCAGCAACGGGTCCCGAGTCAGTATCTGAGCCGAATCGTGAGTCTGGATATGCTCGGCTCCTTCGCCCTGCGTCCCATCGGCTTTGCCGGGTCGGGCATCCTCGCCTCGGCCGTCGGGGCACGGCCCGTGCTCATCGCCGATGGGATCGCCGGCTTTGCCGTCTTCTCACTGGGGGCTCTGACCCCGGCGATCCGTCAGCTCAACTGACCTGTTCATCCACTTAGCCCTCCGTTTAACACGTTGAACATGCGGGTCCAATTGCCGTACCCCACGATGTCGATGTCTTGACGTACTCTCCCTCCAGCCACACCACGGTGGCGTCCGTAGGATCGATTGACGTTCCTGGATAATCTCCCCAGGCACCTTTATACGTCCATCCGCCAACGCCGGAATGTAGAACGGTCGCGCCGCCGTCTGCGATGATGCGGAACACGGACGCAGGCTGCGACTGGCCTGAGCCGGTAAACTCCAGGGCCACGAAGGGCGACGTACAGGGACTGGAGGACGTCGAACAGCCCACGATGACCTGGGGCATGTAAAACGCCACGGAGAGGCGTTCGTAATCGTGCGCGTGACGCCCGTCGGCGATCCGGGTGTCAGCGTGTACCACTGGACGCTCGAGTACGGATTCGGCGTCGTGCCGGTGCTCACTGTGCGCGTGTTGTTCGCGGTGTAAATGTTTCCGTATCGGTAGACAGCGCCCAAAAGTGTAACGTCCCCGCTGTAGATTGCTTGGCCATTGGGCTGCGGCGCGTTCGCCGGCGTGTCGTACTTCGAGACGTTGACGGCGTAGGGAGCGTTCAGGACCGGCCCGGTCGAGACGGGCCGCACAATGATTTGCGACGAGCCGGATGCCCGGCTGTTCACTAAGTACATCGGGGGCGACGTTTGTCCGGGGAGCGCGTCCAGCTCGTTGGCCGGCTGCACCGAGTACGTTTTGCTCCCGTCGGGGTTCAGAAGGTGCGGAAAGTCGGTGGACGTCGCCGTCGGGCAGGACCCAGTGCCGGCATTCGGGTAGATGGAGCTCTTCGGAATGACGAGCACGCGCGCTCCCTGAAAGAGCCCTGATTTGAACACGATCTGGTTGGAAGTAATGTAAATGTTGGAACCGTCCATCCCCATGCCCGGATAATCCGCTGCCGCCGTGCTGCCTCCGTAGGTAGTGCGTCTCGCACCGTCTCGCTTACGCTGCGCCGGCTCCTGCAACGCGCATCCATCCCTTGACATTTTCTGTGTACACACGCCCATAAGCTCCTCTTCGCTCCAAGAATGGGAGAGGCGGCCGGAGACTAGGGTAATACTCAGCCGGTTGCCGGGGGAGACGCGCGCGGGTAGGATGGTGAAATGCAACAGCCGCGCGTCGCCGCTGTCCTTGTCCTGTGTCTGATCATGTCGGCGCTCGTCGTCGATATACCGTCTTCCCGCGGCTACGCGGATCAGCTTACATCGACCGACCTGCAATACGCGGGCGGTCCGGTCATGGCGCGAACGACCAGCTATGTCATATTCTGGCTGCCCTCGGGGCGCGTCTACGATCCATCACAGCCGGGTGACTCGGCCGTCCAGCGTGTCGTCGTGCAGTACCTGCACGACGTCGGAGGATCATCCCTCTACAACCTTTTGACGCAGTACTCACCGTCGCCCGACCGGCCGATCTTGAATGAATCAAGGTTTGGCGGCATGGTGATCGACACCCGCCCCTACCCGCACTCCGGCACCACCGCGGACCCCTTTCGGGATGCCGACGCGCGGGCGGAGGTCTCTCGCGTCGCGACAGCTCAGGGTTGGGGGACGGGCATGACGTCCACCTTCTTTGTCTTGACGGCGCCGGACGTCCAGGCGTGCGAATCGTCGACAGAGGCCACAGCCTGCACCTTTGGCCCGGAGGGCCATCTCTGTTCATGGCATTCCTCCTATCAGAGGAGCGGCCGGCCGGTGCTGTACGCGGTTCTGCCGTACGTCGCCCGACTCTCCGATTGCGTGGTCGAGAGCGATACTGCCTCGTCTCCGAGCGGGAACCTCGGGGCGGATGCCGAGGTGAGCTTCGTCTCGCACGAGCAATTCGAGATGGTGTCCGATCCGCTGGGAAATGCGTGGCATGATGCCTACGACATGGAAGTCGCGGATAAGTGCCAGGGGAACTACGGCGACGTCGCTGCCGATGGACACAACGTGGTACTCCACGGGAATCCATACGTGATTCAGGAGGAATGGAGCAACGCGGATCATCGTTGCACCCTGACGTGGAGCTCCGTCCCGACCGTCGTTCCCGCGCCCGTCGAGTCCACTCCGACCGTCCTTCCACAGACACCCGGGCCGGTTCTCTCGAACACCGCGACGCCGCCGGTGACGCCGAGCGAGACCATTCCATCTTCGTTCGCCGGCCCAACCGCGCCGGTCACGAGCACCCCGGTGCTCATGGTTTACAAAGAGCGGTGTCCACGAAAGCGCCGGAGGGTGCACGGCCGCTGCGTGAAGATTAAGCGGCATTTTGGGTAAGCGCACTACCCTCCTCAGGATGCACATACCGCCTGACGTTATCTGTAGGGGCGTACGCTCCTCGTCGCCCTCCCATGTCACCCTCTGACATGTTCCTCACGCGCACGGTGACATTCTCACCACTTGGTGTTATCAGCCACCGCGTCGCGATGCCAGGACAACCGAAGGATCACGGGGTCGTTGGCAGAGCGGAAGCGTCGCCCGGTGACGTGAAGTCGCGACGATGTAACCGTGCGCGGAAGGGCGTGTCACACCCTGGCGTGGGGAGGGCGGGCACAAGGCCACGCCCTACGGGAACATGTCAAAGACTGTATACGAGTGAAAGGCTGACAGTAAATGCGTTCCTGTATGCATCCCCTAAGCCCCCTCGCACACTCTGGGGCCTACTCTGGGCGAGGGGTCGGGGTGAGGGGACAGGGCCGCGATGGGCGCCAGAGCGGCCCCGATCGGCTGAGATTGACAAACTCGGTTCCAGGGTGTACTTTGGCTTCAACGGGATGGACGGAGACGAGACTCGTCGAGAAAGCATAACGACGCCGTCGATGTACCCGTAACCGTGGCCGACCTGGTCGCAGTGAACCGATTGCAACGGAGGGAGGAGAGGAAGATGCGACGTGTATTCATCAACGTGATCAGACTTGTTGCCATTACTGCCGCCTGCGGTCTCGCCTGGAGCGGAACCGCTCACGCGGGGACGATTAGCTTCGGCGGAGAACTGCCGGACAACTTGTGGCAGCTCAACGTCGTCTATTGCACGAACGGGGTCGCCGTCCTTTACGATCAGACGCAGATAAGCAACGAGCCCAACCTTGCCTTCTCGTTACAGGTCAGCAAGTCCACTCCGGAGCTGAGACCGGACCTGCCCGAGCCGATCGTCAGCGCGCCGAACACGGAAGACAGCCCTCTCTTCGGGATCACCGAGTTCCGATATGAAACCCCTCAGACGCCTGGAACCGCGGCCAGCCTCACCATTCAGCGTTGGGACCACGGGATTCGTTCGGCCGATGAAGCCAAGGACGACCCGGATGGAAATCCTGACGCCGACGACGACTCCCCCATGGACGACGTTATGATCGACACGGGGACGGTGCAGCGTTGCCACATCCCCTTTGACGATCGCACGGCAAGAGCGATCAGGGCCCTTCGCGGGTGATCTAGCCTCTACATACATCGTACACGTCACCCGCCGCATCGACCGCGATGGCCGAATTGCCGCCGGCGGAGCGGACGGCCTACACGCGGAGCCGCCGCAGCACGCGGCACTGGAGCCGTCGTTGCCGTCCTACGCCGTCGCGGCGCGCAGCGCATACTCGATTGCATCCTCCAGCGTCAATCCCGTGCCCTGGCGCCTTGCCGTCTCCCATCCGTCGCCCAGCTCGTCCCGCGCCGGGCGAAGATCGCGTTCCAGCACAGACTCTTCCCCGGGAGAGAGGCGTGCGCCCAGCATGTCGCGCGCTGCTTGGGCCGCACCCAGCAACCGGGCCGCTTCGCCCGCTCGTCCCTGTAGCGCGGCGACGCGCGCATCGTGCTCTATCCATTCCGCCAGGCCCCGCTTGTCGTCCAGCTCTCGATATAGACTGAGGCTCTCCAGCAAACGATCTCCGGCTTCCTCGTCGTGGCCCAGAACCTGCGCGACCACGCTCAGCTCCTGAAGACACTTCGCGATGTTCACTTTTTCTCCTATGTCGCGAAAGATGGCGAGGCTCTGTTCGTAGAGATCTTTCGCCCGTTCATGTCCGCGCCGGCTGCGAGCCACAAAGGCAAGATTGTACAGGAGAATCGCGACTCCTCTCCTCTGACCGAGCCGGCGGACCAGAACCAATCCTTCCTCGAAGAGAGCCTCCGCCCTCTCGAACTCGGCGAGACTGGCAGCCACCTGTCCCAGTTCGTTTATGGCCGCGACCGTCGCCCAGGTATCCTTCAGCCGCCGATTTCGGTCCAGACTTTCCTCGATCAGACCGCCTGCCTCTTGGTAATTTCCCTTGAGATTGGCGACACTTCCGAGAGCCCTCAACGACTCGGCAATGGTCGACTCATCATCCAGCACGGTCGCCAGCTCGAGGCATTCCTCGAACAGAGCTTTGGCGCCGGGGAGATCGCACTGCAGGAGCGCGAGCCACCCGGCTCCGTGCAACGCCTTGATCCGCGCGGGCGTGGCCGCATCCCCGGATCTCGCCAGCGAGCGCTCCAACCACGCGCGTCCCTCGGTGGGCGACTCGTGCACCTGCCAGAACCACTGCACGGCCGAGCTGAGCCGCAAGGCGATTTCGTCTTCGTCCGCGTCGAGCGCCCACTGCAAGGCCGCGCGCAGGTTATCGTGCTCGGCGTCCAGGCGCTGCAGCCATGTCTCCTGGTCGGAGGCGTGAAATGCGTGTTCGGACTCCTCCGCCATCGCCAGGTAGCGTTCCCCGTGCCGCAGCCTTAGTGTTTCCGCTTGTCCGCCGGCATTCAGACGCTCGAGCGCGTATTCGCGGATCGTCTGCAGCATCGAGAAATGAGGTTCTTCATCACCCTCGACACGAAGCAGGCTCTTATCCACCAGCGAGGTGATTCCATCCAGAACGTCGAGGTCCAGCTCGCCTTCGGGATCACACACCTCCTCGGCGGTTTCCACCGTGCATCCCCCGGCGAAAACGGAGAGGCGAGCGAAAAGCACCTGCTCGCTCTCCACGAGCAAGCCGTAGCTCCAGTCGAGCGCGCTGCGCAGCGTCTGCTGACGCGCCGGAAGATCACGGCCACCGCCCGTGAGAAGCTTGAGACGGCTCGAGAGCTTTCGCGCCAGGGCGTGGGGAGGGAAGGCTCTGACCCTCGCCGCCGCCAGCTCCAGCGCCAGCGGCAGGCCGTCCAGGCGCACACAGATTTCCGCCACGTCACGCACGTTCTCTCGCGTGAGAACGAAGTCCGCCTTGGCGGCACGCGCTCTCCGTACGAAGAGCTCAACGGCGTCGTAGCGCGACATGGCCTCCACGTCCGGGAGGTGGCTCAGATCCGGTACTGAGAGAGGTGGGATCGTGTACACATGTTCCACCGAGAGGTGGAGCACGGCGCGGCTCGTGACCAGTGCCCTCACATGAGGACAGGTCGCGAGGAGGTCCGACACGGCGGGCGCGTCCTCGAGCAGATGCTCAAAATTGTCGAGCACGAGGAGTATCTCCCGATCCGCGAGATACTCGTACACGGACTCCCGCAATGGCTGCCCGGCGACCTCCTTGATCTTCAACGTCGAGGCGAGGGCCGAGATTACCGACCCGGGTGCGGCGAGAGTCGCCAGCTGCACAAAGAACACTCCGCGCTCAAAATCGTCGAGGAGAGCGGCGCCCACGTGCAGAGCCAGACGCGTTTTCCCGGCGCCGCCGGCCCCGGTCAACGACAGGAGCCGGACCTCATCACGCCGAAGAATAGCGGATACCTCCGTTACCTCTCGCTCACGGCCGATAAAAGGAGTGGATTGGACGGGCAAATTGCTGGGCGCGGCGACAAGCGAAACAAGCGGCGGGAATCCGGCAGGCAGATCATCCTCCGGCAGGATCTGAATGACGCGGACCAGATCGTCGAAACCTTTGAGGCGGACACGGCCCCGTTCGACATAGGCCAGACCATCAAGCTTCTGGGCACTCTGCACCACCTCTGTGGTTCCATACACCTCACCGGGACCCGCCAGGGCGCACAGTCGCGCGGCTGTATTGAGCGCGAGCCCCCGGTACCCGCCCTCAACGGGGACGGCTTCCCCGGTATCCACGCCGATGCCCACCTTCACAGGCATCTCCGGGGCAGCACGCGTGGCTTCGGCACAGTGCGCCTGCAGCTCCGAGGCCGCACGGACCGCATCGCCCGAGGATGAGAACACGGCAAGCGCTTCGTCTTCACGGCCTCGCTCAGCCACAAGCAGCATGCGCTCCTGCGATTCGGAGAGCATGATCTCGTAAGGGGTCATGCCCGTTTCACGCTGCGGCACACGCTCTAGATCGATCTCGACCCCGGTGCCCGCGCGGCTGCCCATCTCACAGCTAGACGAAGTAAGGCCAGCGGCGCCCATGTCTTGGATACCGACGACCGCCCCGGTCTTCATTGCCTCGAGACAGGCTTCTAACAGCAGCTTCTCCATAAAGGGATCGCCAACCTGCACGTTCGGCCGTTTCTGCTTGGACTCTTCGGTAAATTCCGCCGAAGCCATTGACGCCCCGTGGATGCCGTCGCGCCCGGTCTT
>QHBP01000359.1 GCA_003244175.1 Chloroflexota bacterium
TCCTGCAGGACGCGCAGCAGCTTCTTTTGCGTGTTCGGACTCATCTCGCCGATCTCGTCGAGGAAGATCGTTCCCTTGTCAGCCGTCTCGAATCTTCCCTTACGTGTCTTCACGGCGCTCGTGAAGCTGCCCGCTTCATGACCGAAGAGCTCACTTTCCAGCAGCGTCTCCGTCAAGGAAGCGCACGGCACCTTTACCAGCGGTCCCGTGCGCCGGTTTGAATTGAAGTGGAGCGCCTGTGCTACCAGCTCCTTGCCTGTTCCGCTTTCACCTGTCACGAGGATGGTCGCGTCAGTGCGCGCCACCCTCCCGATCGTCTTGTACACGTGCTGCATGATCGGGGTATTTCCAATGATGTTGTCCAGCGGGTCGCGCGGTGTTTCATCCACCACCCGCACACGGCGCGCCAGCTCCCGGTGGTCAAGAGTTCGCTTCACCGTCATTAGAAGGTCATCCAGCTCGAATGGCTTAGTGACGTAGTCATACGCACCACGTTGGATCGCCTCTATGGCGACGTTCGAAGAGCCGTAGGCGGTCATCATCAAGACAGGAACATCTTCAATGTGAAGCCGCTTCATTTGATCTAGCACCTCGAGCCCGGTCATTCCGGGCATTCGGATGTCCATGATGATGAGGTCCGGACTGTGCCTATTTACTACCGCGACGACGTCCCTGCCGGCCTTGACTTCGACGGTCTGGTAGCCCTCGCTTTCAAAGAAGCTTTGAAGCAGGCTGCGGATTGACTGGTCGTCGTCCGCCACCACGATTAGCTTGCGTTGTTCCATGTTCCCCGCTGTCGGACCCTTCCGCACGCTCCTGTATCCATAATGTAAAGAAGCCAGCGTATTGTACAAGGAGCGAACACGTAATCGATTGAAATCTCCTCTTGACCCCGAGTTGTGTTCGAAAAGCGAACATGCTAGGGGCGGAGCACTGACGCAATGCATGTTGTAGGAACCGCGGGTCACATCGATCATGGAAAGTCAACTCTCGTTCGCCGCATAACCGGTATCGACCCTGATCGCCTTCCAGAAGAGAAGCGTCGCGGAATGACGATTGACCTGGGGTTTGCACCCTGCACCTTGCCATCGGGCAAGGTGGTTAGCATCGTTGACGTGCCCGGGCACGAGCGCTTCGTGAAGACGATGGTTGCGGGAGCGAGCGGTATAGAACTGGCGCTCGTGGTCGTGGCGGCCGACGAGGGCGTGATGCAGCAGACCATCGAACACCTCGGGATACTCAGCCTCCTGGATGTTCGCCAAGGGGTGGTCGCGGTGACGAAGGCCGATCTCGTCGATGGTGAACTGTTGCGGCTGGTGGTCACTGATGCGAAAGAGACCATTCGAGGTACCCGGCTCGAGACAAGCCCCATCGTTCCAGTGAGTGCGGTCTCCGGCTTCGGGATCGAGGACCTACTCGCAACCCTTGATGAAGCTTTGACGCCGATTGTTCCAAGGAATACGACCGCTGTTCCGTTTCTGGGCATCGATCGCGCCTTTACGGTGAGGGGCTTCGGCACGGTCGTCACCGGCACCCTTCATTCGGGGTCGCTTTCGACAGGGGACGATATAGAGGTCATTCCGGGAGCAAGGAGGGGACGCATACGCGGCCTGCACGTACATGGTGAAGAGGTCACTGCTCTAAGCAGTCCCGCCCGAGTAGCCGTAAATCTTACTGGGATTGCGACGCGGGAAGTGGCCAGAGGAGACGTTTTGTCTCGACCGACGCTGGTCGCGCCAGCCACGAGTTTCAGCGCCCGCCTCGAGGTGTTGAGGGACGCGCCTGCGAGTCTCAAGCACGATGCGCACGTGATGGTGCACGTTGGGGCGGCGGAACGTAAGGCCGTCCTGAGCATTCTGGATGCCCGAGCAATCGAACCCGGTGGCGCAGGTTGGGCACACATACGTCTGGCGCAACCCGTAGGTGTGATGCCGAGACAGCGATTCATTCTTCGCTTGCCCGCGCCTCTCAGGACCATAGCCGGGGGCCAGATCTTTGACGTCAACGTCCGTCGCCCTCGTTTGGTGCGAAAAGCCACCGCCAGGCTTGATGGGCTGGTTGCTCCTGATGCGGTCGAGCGTGTAACTGCCGCCCTCGGTGACGGGCAAGGTCACTCCACGGAGGAGTTAGCGATAGTCACGGGACTTGATCCTGTAAGGCTGCCTTCCATTTTGCAAGAAATGCAGACCTCGGGAACGGTGAAGGGCGTGGCGGGAGAATATCGATCGATGGGTGCTTGGCAAAACCTGCGACGGTGGACGTTGGATACAGTTAGCCGTTACCACCGCACTGCTCCCCTGCAGCTGGGAATGCCTATGGAGCAATTGCGTCGAGGACTACGGAGGTCAGACCCGGGTTTAGCTCTTCTCGTGAGTGAGCTTCAGGAGGAAGGCCTGCTGGTTCAGCGGGGGCGGCTCCTCGCGCTCGCGGCGCATGTGGGAGGATCGGTAGCTCGCGACCAGGACACGCAAAGGATAGTGTCTGCGCTGAACGAGCGACCATTCTCCCCACCTCCCGCGCGGGAGCTTCTACGTCTGTCCGGTGCGGACGAGGCTTTACTCACCATCCTGGTCGAGGAAGGACGAATCGTGCGTGTAGACGGTGATCTCTTCTTTGCGCGAGAAGCCTGGAACGAA
>QHBP01000232.1 GCA_003244175.1 Chloroflexota bacterium
CACCTCTGGCGTGCCCGTTCCGCCACCGGCTCGATCGCGGCTTGCATCCCCAGCGCACAGAGGACGGCACGTTCCGCATCATCTTCATGGACGGCAGGAGCGCCGAAGAGGGCCAGCACCGCGTCCCCCGCATACTTCTCGACAGTGCCTCCATAGCGTTCGATCTGGCCACGCATCGCCTCGAAGTACTCAGCCTGGATGTCTCGGATGTCCTCGGGATCGAGCGATTCCGAGAGGGGTGTGAAGCCGACGAGATCACAGAACAGGGCGGTGACGAGGCGGCGCTCTTCAGAAGGGGCAGGAGTGGGAGGCGGCGAGGCAGGCATGCCCGCGGCCGATGGCGCGGCCGAAAGGCCGGACGTCGGTCGAGCGTCAGACGAAACGGAGGGCGCCAGCCTGGCTAGATCGGGCGAGATCGTTGCTTGCTGAAGCGAGGCGGCGCACTCACCGCAGAACTTTTGCTCCGGAGCCACGCTTGCGCCGCAATTGGGACAGACGCGAGGGAGAGCAGCAGCGCATTCTCCGCAGAACTTCTGCCCGGCGGGATTGACCGTGCCGCAAGCGGCGCATGTCACCGTGTTCATCGTGAGGCAATGGTAGCACTCGGAGTGGCCATGACAGGCGGCGCCGGTGTGTACAGGGTGACTCGCCATCCCTGCGACCCTCCATCTACCTGATAGTAGGCGAACCCAACGGCGATCACGTCACCGTGCGCGTTAGGAACATGAAAAAGGGGGACACGGGAGGGCGACGACGAGCGTACGCCCCTACAGATACATGTCAATTATTGATGTGTGTGCAAGGCGGCCGTACGATTCTGGACGGAAGGAACAGTGCGGCTGAATCGCTCCGTCACTCCGGCGGCAGCGGTGCTCCTCCTTGCGCACACGCGGCGGCACGCTCATGGAGCAGCGTGCGCTCGCGCGCATTTCGCGTGAGCGATGCCGCGCGCTCGAGCTCCGTGCGTGCCTCATCGAAACGGCCGAGTTTCACGAGGAGATCGCCGCGCACACTCGGCAAACGGTGATACGCCTGGAGCGACGGCTCCGACCTCAACGCATCGACGAGCTCGAGGCCCGCTGCCGGACCGAACGCCATCCCGATTGCAACCGCGCGATTCAGCTCCACGACGGGTGAAGGAGCAAGCTGGGCGAGCGCATCGTAGAGCGCCGCGATGCGCTCCCAGTCCGTCTCCTGCCGGGTACCCGCCCGCGCGTGGCAGGCGGCGATGGCGGCCTGCAACGTGTAGGGGCCCAGTGCGCCGCCCAACTGCTCGGCACGGTCCAGCGCCACGAGACCGCGATGGATGAGAAGCCGGTCCCAGCGCCCACGGTCCTGATCGAGCAACAGCACGGGCTCACCCGACGCACCGATTCGTGCCCGCAACCGCGACGCCTGGATCTCCATCAGTGCGACCAGGCCGTGGACCTCCGGTTCCGTTGGAGCGAGCTCGGCCAGGATACGGCCGAGACGGAGCGCATCCTCGCACAGCCCGGGCCGCACCCAGTCGTCACCAGTGGTCGCCGCGTACCCCTCGTTGAAGATGAGGTAGATCACCTCGAGTACCGATGCCAGCCTCGCGGCCAGCTCGGCTCTATCGGGGACGTCGAAGGGGACCTGTGCCTCAGTGAGGGTGCGCTTGGCCCGCACGATGCGCTGGGCAACTGTCGACACCGGAACGAGAAAGGCACGCGCGATCTCCTCGGTCGTCAGTCCTCCGAGCAAGCGGAGCGTGAGCGCAACGCGGGCGTCGGTCGAGAGAACCGGATGGCACGCCATGAACACAAGGCGGAGGAGGTCGTCGCCGATGTCATCGTCGATCGCGTCGGGATCCGGCACGCCCATCTGCTGTTGTGCCTCGAGCTCGTGGGCAAGCTCTTCGTGCTTCCGCTCGAGCCGCTCCTTGCGGCGCAAGAGGTCGATCGCACGATGCTTTGCCGTGACCATGAGCCAGGCGCCCGGCTTCTCCGGGACGCCCGACTCGGGCCACTGCTCGAGCGCGGCGACCAGCGCGTCCTGCGCCAGCTCCTCGGCCAGACCGACATCGCGGACGATCCGCGCGAGACCGGCGATGAGCCTGGCCGATTCCATCCGCCACACCGCGTCGATCGCACGATGCGTCGCGGAAACCGTCACTCGCGCACCACGACTACCGCTTCGCGTTCTCCGCCATTTGGGCGCCGATGCGTTCCTCTCGCTCCCTGAGCTCGGGCGTGAGCTCGGGACCGAAGTCCTGCGCCTCGAAGACCTGGCGAATCTCGACCTCGCCCTCATCGCCCCCAAGATTGGGGATACGCTTGGCCCACTCGATTGCCTCTTCCTTCGACTTTACCTGCCACAGCCAGAAGCCGGCGATCAGCTCTTTAGCCTCGGCGAAGGGGCCGTCGATCACAGTTCGCTGCCCTCCCGAGAATTGGACACGCGCCCCCTTCGAGCTCGGTTGAAGCCCATCCGCCGCGAGGAGCACACCGGCCTTTACCAGCTCCTCGTTGAACTTTCCCATCTCGGTGAGCAGCTCTTCGCTGGGAAGCACACCTGCTTCTGAATCCTTGTTGGCTTTGACTATCACCATGAATCGCACCGTTCTACCTCCTATATAGGGTTACATTATGAGCCCGGGGTTCCGGCTTCAACCGGCTGAACCGGGGCTCTACTTACACATCGAACAAAGCGTAGCGAAATCGACATGGTGCGCGCCCGGATTTTTGAAAGGTATTTGCTTGGACGCGCCATGAGGTGGCGAACCGGTTACCTATAGACGTGGAGACACGGGTAGTCGCACCCCTTCATGGGTGCGTGTCTCGTCTCCTGGGAATAGGGGATCGTGATCGGACCGGACGTGCATCCACAAGGGATGCGACTAGCGGGGTAAGGTGGCATACTCAACGGGGGATTCTGCGGCTGCGCTCCACCATGCTCACGTAGACCGTGCTGTAGCCGGCCGCTCCGCCAGCATTTCTTGCGTCAGCCCGGCTGAGCCGCAGATACCGGCCGTGGCGGACCCTTTCTTCCACGTCGGCGCGACTGTGAAGTTCCATCCGGCGATGCTCCCCGAAGATCTTGCAAAAGGAGCGGCGGCGTCGCAGCACGCGCCGATCACCCGACCTCAAGGACACGGCAGTCACCCATAAAGGGCTGACGCTAC
>QHBP01000226.1 GCA_003244175.1 Chloroflexota bacterium
GACTGTCTATCGCCGTCTCGACGGCAAGATCGGGCGGGTTCTGGACGGTTTCATTCGTCTTCCCTCGGAGAAGGCAGGGCAAGCTGAAGCGGTCCTAGCGTACGCTCGTCGATACGGGGTTCTCGGGATCTGTCGGCACGTGTACATCGACGAACCCGACACGGTTATGCGCTGGCAGTGTGAGAGTTGTCGTGCGGACCCCAACCTGCGAGAGCCAGTTGGCCTCTGGTTGGATGTGGCGCGCCGACTCCGTTCCATCCTCCTCGTCGGTGCGGCGTTGAAGATGGCACAGCCGCAAGAACAACTCGACCGGATAGAGGATGTCGTGCGCGCCCTCTTCGGGGAGGAGGCACGCCGGCTGGACTGGCCGACAGATGAGGACATCCCCGAAGACCTGCGTCCGTACGTGGTGCGCGCTCGAGCGCAACACGATCAGTTTAAGAAGTTTAGGCCTAAGCTGATCGAAGTCCAGCGTCGATTGGCGTGGCAGGCCGGTCTCTGGCTTGACGCCGTCTCCTCGAGTCTTCGCCTGCGGGGCATCGACTTGGAAAGGCGACTGGGCGAGTTCGCCATGCCGCGTGTGGATGCTCTGGGCGCGCTGCCCTGCCTGGTTCTCGGCCTGCAGGCCGTCCTCGCGTCACCTTCCGGGCCGCTCCTGTGCGTCGTCTGTCACGAACCATTTGGGTTCGGTGAGGACGATACTCTGAAAAGGCCGCGAAGGGACAAACTCACGTGCAGTCCTGGGTGCCATGAGGAGCGGAGAAAGCAGGCTAAGCATGATACTTGGCGACGTACCCACCCAGTGCAGCGCACGTCAAAGCGAGACCGGGCTGACCCTGAAGCAGCGCCGACGCTGTGATTAGTTGAGCAACTCGAGGTGCTTCCACATGATCTCGGCGCGGGCCTGGGGCTGAACGGTTGCGGGCTCCCGCGCTTCGTTACCCGTCGTAACAAAGAGGGCGGAGAGTGATGGACCCGCGGCGGGCGACGACCAGACGGTGCCGCCGGTCTGCCCCGTAGGAACGACGTTGAACGTGTGTGCGATCGCGTGCGAGCCCAGGAGTATGTCGAGCACCTGGCCCTGAACCAGTGGACAGTCGCCGAGGCTGGCGATGCCGACGTATGCATGGCCGTTGACGACGAGCGGGCTTGACCAGTTGAAGTGTCCTGTCGCGTTGTCGCCAACCATCACCTTCCACAGTACCCGCCCGCTGCTTGCGCTCAGAGCGTACCAGTAGGAGTCGCCACCGCCCACGTAGACAACGCCGTTCTGGACCGTGGCCGTGGAGGCGATGCCTCTGCCCCGACTCCCGCCGCACGAGCCCAATGATGTGTCGATGCCGAGATATGTCCTCCACCGTTGCAGGCCGCTGCTCGCATCGAACGCGTACTCGTAGCCATCCCAGGAGCCGACGTACACGATGTTGTTGACGATTGTCGCCGAGGCAGACATGATCCCGCCCGTCCCGTGAGACCAGACCTTGTGCAGGCTGGGGGCGTTTGCCGTCGTGAGAATGGTCTCGCCGCTTGCCGACGTGCGCTGGGGGCTTTGAAGATACGTGGGCCAGTCTGCTCCCGTCGTGGCGAACGGAATTGCTCCCAGCACTACGGCGGCGGCAATGCGCTTCGCCGACCTCGAAATTCTCATTCAACAACTTCCCTTCCGTTTGCCATGTACTGACTATCCTTCAGCGATGCAACCAGCTAACAGGTCGAACACGTGGATCCGATGGCAGTGCCCCACGAGGTCGGCGTCTTGACGTACTCTCCCTCGAGCCAGACGCGGGTCGAGTCATTTGGATCCGTTGAAACTCCGGGAAAGTCACCCCAGGAACCGGTATACGTCCATCCGCCAACGCCGGAATGAAGAAGAGCAGCGGTTCCGCCCGCGAGCATGCGATAGGCGGATGCCGGCTGCGACCGACCAGAACCCGTGAACTCCAGGGCCACAAATGGCGTCGGGCATGGGACGGAGGTAGTCGAGCAGCCGACGATGACCTGCGGCATGTAAAACGCCACGGAGGCATTCGTGATTGTGTGGCTAACACCCGTCGATGATCCGGGCGTCAGCTCGTACCACTGCGCGCTCGAGTAGGGATTCGCGGTCGAGCCGTTACTCACCGTGCGTGTATTGTTGGCCGTGTAGATGGTGCCGTACCGGTAGACAGCCCCCAGAAGTGTTACGTCTCCAGTGTAGATCGCTTGTCCGTTTAGCTGTGGCGCATTCGCGGGTGTGTCGTACTTGGCGACGTTGACAGCGTACGGTGCGTACAGTGTCGGCCCCGACCCCATGGAGCGCACGATAATCTGACTGGAGCCCGAACCGCGGCTGTTGACGAAAAACATTGGAGGCGACGTCTGTCCGGGGACCGCGTCCGGCTCATTGGCCGGCTGGACAGTATAGGTCTTATAGCCGTCCGGGTTCAGGAGGTGCGGGAAGTCCGTGGACGTAGCTTTGGGGCATGACCCGCTGCTTGTATTTGGGTAGATTGAGCTCTTCGGAATGACCAGGACTCGGGCTCCCTGGAAAAGTCCCGAGCCGAACACGAGCTGGTTGGACGTGATGTAGATGTTGTTCCCGTCCATGCCCATGCCGGGGTAGTCCGCAGCCGCCGTGCTCCCCCCATATCTCGTCCGAGCGTCGAGCTGGTACCTGCACCAGACGGTACCGCCCGTCTGCGGGCTGTTGTTCTGTGACACGGCGATCCAGTAGTCGGACGAGCTCTTTCCCTTCGTCAGGCTCATCATCACGAATCGGCCGGATCCACCTCCGTATCCGCCACCCGATCCGTTGCCCGCGTCGTACAGGGTGCGAACGTCGTACGGCGGGTTGCTGGTCCCGAAGAAGCCGGCTAGCTTGACGGGACCCAGTAGCCGGTTGCCCGATCGATCGTACACAGCCCACGCCTGGTTCACGACCTCCAGCATTGACGTTGGTCCGACCGCAAGAGCGCCGTCCGGGGTGTGGTAGCAAAAGCCGGCCGGACACGCGTCGTTCATATTCATGCCCAGGAAGCCGGTGCTCGACGTAGCCAGCGGCGTGAGTGAGGTGACAGCTCCCTGCATCGAAGCCTGCGCGGCAGCGGCCGCATTCGCCTGCGCCTTCTGCTGGGCAAAAACTGCCGCATCTTCCGGCGCCGGCGTGAGGTCCACGCCTTGGGCTGATACGGCGCCTGACTGGACCGGTAGACGGCGCGGGTCAATGGCCACGCCGGCGGCAGTGGGCCCGTGTACGCCTGTGGTACCTACGCCCTCTGCCCGAACACTATGTTGACCCGGTACGAGCCCAGAGCCCGCGAGCGTGAGCACGGCCGCAGCCGTGAGTATACGTGTGCGCAACGTCCTCTCCCTTGCTTCCGTCCATGTCTACGCTGCCGAGACGCCAATGATCGATGACCGGCGTCGTCGAAGCCCTTCCCTATCCCTTGACAGACCTACTCATCGGTTTGTCACGGGTAACTATACACAAAGTCTGCCTCTGTGTCACTCCCCAAATTGCCTCTTGGGTGCGGCTCAAAATTTGAGTTTTGGAGGAGACCGCCGCCGCCCGACTCCCGGGACCAAGGGCCCCTTGTGCCGCTCGGTTGAGAAAGCCGGCCGCCTGCGGGCAGTCCAGAATGCCAACCAGCGCCGGGCATTGCGCATCAATCAGGTCCTGGATCCCGGTGGCGCCGTTTGGCGAGAGTGGCGTACGGCAGGCGTGGATCGAGCACGCTCGGGCAGAGCAGGAGAATGAGCGCCTCACACTGTCGTGCTCTCTCCTCCCTAGCCCGGATGGCCTGGGACGTGCATCCCTCCTCCGGCGGCGGTCGCGCCCTGCTCGCCTGAGCGTAGATCGACAGAATGCCTTCGGCCCAGCCACCCGTCTCGGTGGTGTCGGCGGCATGCTCGTACCGCAGTGCTTTCAGATCCCGTACCAAATGCGCCCAACATCGTTGCTTGGGACCGAGGAAGTGGTCGTACGCGGCATAACAGTCAGCGACAATCGTTCCCCCGAAGTCGGCGCCCAGGATGCCATCGATGGCCTCGTTGGTACGACGCCCATGGTGGACATAGATCGTCTGGCAGGTGCTGACCGTCCAGATCGTCGTGTGCTGGCCCTGCTCCCGCCAGCCGGTCTCATCGGCATACGGGTCAACAGCCCATGCAACCCCCCGTGGCTCACCTTCAGTCCATACTC
>QHBP01000073.1 GCA_003244175.1 Chloroflexota bacterium
GCTTCCGTCCGAGCTGAACAATGCCTTGCTCTCGCTGAGCGCGATCATCAAGGGATCCATGCATCCTGGTTATATCGTCACCGCCAACAGTGTTACGCTCGGCGTCACGAGACGGAATCAGGCAGGCTATAAGCAGATCAAGCTCCAGCCGAAAGCAGGAGTGTCCGGAGATTGGTCGACGGAGCCAGGATGCTTCGGTTTCCCCAAGATCTCCGGGTACGGCGCAATTTGCGGCCACATGCTCGTTGATACCGGAATCAAGTACATGATCCTCGGGCTTCCGGTAGCGCGGCGTCCAGCACCAATAGCTAACGGAACGATTCCGAATGGCACGCGGATTGCAATCCACGCGCCGAAGAACACGGGCTCAGCATTGTCGAGCGACTTTACTGTGGGCGATGGAGCACCGGCAACGCCCGCTGCTGTCAGATGGGCCAACGATAAGCAAGCGTTTTTCAATACCGGGCGTAATCTGATAGCGAAGTTCCGTTACCTCTTCGACGCGGGGAGCGGTAAGGTTGGCTTCAAACGGTCCATATAGTGAACGGGAGCTAGGCCGAAAAGGAGCTGACGGCAGCAGGTGGAAAGCACGCTGACGTGAAGCTGACGTCGGACCAAATCCCAGGGATGCCCGGCTTGCAGCCGCACCACAAGCCGTTGCCCGTTCAATGGGGCGGAGATCGACGCCAAACCAGACAGCCCTCCGTGGCGCCCATGGAGTTCAAGTGCGAGGAGCCGCGAGCCATCTGGCTCGGCCCTCGGAGTACGGCTTCGCTATAACCTGGATGCGCGCACGGGCCGAAGCCCTTCATCCGGACCTTGTGAGAAGCCGAACCAGAACCGGCCAGAACGTCTCCATGACGACACGATAACCGTGGCCATTGGG
This sequence comes from Chloroflexota bacterium, assembly GCA_003244175.1. GTDB lineage: Bacteria > Chloroflexota > UBA5177 > UBA5177 > UBA5177 > QHBP01. The sequence continues at coordinate 887 of QHBP01000073.1, forward strand.
ATGGTGTGCGTCGCCCCACAGTCCAGGAGAACTCCACAGTCGTGCTGTGAACCAGACCAGTGGCACGTTTCGCTGAGCTGCCACGATCCTATACACCGCACCCAGCCCGGGTTCGTCAAGTCCCCCAAGGACGACCTGGGCACCCCATCGCTGCACTCGCGCGACTAGTTCCGACAGCTGCCTCTGCCAGACGCGCGTGGGAGTCTTTCCGGGATCGTTGCCACCCAACTCTACGACGACGACCTTGGGGTGGAAGCGGAACACGTCGCCCCGAAGGCGTTTCAGCCCGTCGGCCACCCGAGTTCCGCTGACACCCGCATTGATCACCCGATAGTGGTAGCCACTCGCCGTCAATCGCTTCTGCAGCCATGCAGGATAGGACTGGTTCACGGGCGCGGCGTCCCCCGCCGTGAGGCTATCTCCCAGACACACGATCGTCGGCCAGCCGTTAGCGGGGATATACGAGCGGGGCTGGTCCCTGATGCCCAGGGGGGCCGAACACGAGGTGAATACGAGGATCACCGCTGGGAGGGAGGCCCTCAGCCTTACCACGCTGACGTTGTCTGCCCTGTGCCGCCGTTAACGACCGGTGACCATCGCACCGCAGCTAGGGGCGGTACCCGGGCTCAAACTGCAGGTCTTCGCCGTCGATGCGCCAGCCGGAGGCTGTAATGACGAGATAGAAGGTGTAGTCGGCTCCGCTGATGACCCCTCGAGGGGAACGGAGATCTGCACTGGCAGTAGCGGTGGCATGTCCGGGCACCGCCAGGTCAAGTTCCTGGAAGTGCACCCAGGTCAGCTTCCATTCGTGTCCGGCCCGTCCCCCAGGCCTGTAGGTGAGTCGCTGCTCCCGGAGGAGCTCGCCTGCAAAGTAGCGCGAGAGGTTCCGCTGGACTCTTACGTCACCGTTAACGCTGAGGGCACCTCGAACAACCGCGGCTATGTCTCGGCTAAAGGGCGTATGCCAAGCGAGCCGCTTGAGTGTCCACCAGTCAGTGAAGCCCCCAATCAGAACCACGCCGGCCAGGAGGGCCAAGAGCCTCAGCCGGTGCTTGGGGTCGGGACGTGGCCCCACCACGGAGGTCGATCCAGATGGACTGTAGATCATCTTCGCCCGATGCATCTATCCTGCGCGCCAATTCTTCACCTGCTGTGAGCGGACACGTCTTGCGCGTATCGGGCAGCCTCTGGATGAGGCGACCACGCGCGCAGCGAAGAACTCAGTGAGGCTCTCTGGCTCAACTGGATCTGCCTCGCTGCCAGTGGTATGCCGTGAATAGTGGGCCTGAGCGTGTGCAGTTGAGGGTACATTCCATCCTCGTCCAGTGGTCAACCACCTTGTTCAAGTAGAGCGGAGCGCGATAGACCAGTGTGTAGAGTCCTCCGTAGGCAAGACGTGCGCTGCCTCTTGCCCTAGTGAGTGTTTCATGGTCCAGTGCCAGGGGCAAATACGAAGTCCTCGCGGCTGATGCGCCATCCGCGGCCCACCTTAACCAGAACGAATGACCAGTCAACGGTGCTTCTTTCTACCGTGATCGTCACATGTGCGCCCTCACGACGACCGAGACGCACTGATTCCACCGTGCGCGCTGTGACCCGGGTCCGGAACCCTCCCGTGACGTCGGTGAAATGAATGGACTCCAGGGCTCCCCCTAAAACCAGGAATCTGCCGCGAGCATCTTCTTGGATCTCGAGCGCCAGTGTCTTCTGACAAAGAGTCAATGCGGGTCTCACGTAGTGGTTCGCACATCGAATCCGCGCGGCCCCCAGCATCCTCCGCGTCACCCAAGCGGGAATCCGGCCCTGCCCGTACTGTCGTGGAACTATCGCGCCAGTCCTCCACGTGACACGCGCTCCAACGACCGCTCGCTGGATCGCAACACGGTCGTTGGAGCGCGGACCTGAGGGGAATGCCAGCATTAATGGCACCAGTAGGAAAGCCAGCCGTGTGGATTTCCTGCGGGCATCCCTGACGGGCAGAAGGAGCTTCATGACGTTTTCAGGGTCCGGATCCAGGTGGAAAGTTGAAGTCTTCGAAGCTGATCCTCCACCCGAAGTCGCTCCTCGCAAGCCGGAAGTAGTACCTGGCGAGTAAGTGGGGCGGATGAATGACGTGTGCTCCGTCCAGGGCAAAATGGATGTAGTCTAGCCACTTCACGACGTCGGCCCGCGCTATCGCTGTATCACCCTGCACCTGCAATCCCGTAATGGTGAGCGAGTCCACGCCGCCGCCCACCTCCCGGTCGCTACCAGCGTACTGCTGCTCTCCGAGGTGTATCTCCAGAATGCTCGTCACTTGCGACAGCCGCGGCTCGGTGTAGAACCTGGCGCACTCACTTTGGACGTGGGACCGCATGGCTCGCAGGGCGATATTGGGTATGGCCATTCCCTTCTCATATGGAGGCGGCATGAGGTCAACTCGTTGCTCCGCGTCCATCGCACCGGCGATCACCTCCCTGATTGTTTGACGATCCGTCACTGATGCGCTCGCCGCCGATCCAGGGGCGGATGACCAACCGATGGAAGAAGCACGTCAAGACAACGAAGACAGTGCGTAGACTTAGTTGAAAAAAGTACCTGTGCCTCAGTTTGTTCACGTGTATCTCCCAAGCCATGACTGCGTGTTAGTAGATAGAGACCGTGTCGATTGTCGTCGTGTTGTAATAGGCACCTAAGTAGGGCCTGAGCGTCCAGATTTCATGGTGCCTCGCATTGCTGTGGGCATCTACCAGGCTTCCGTAGTAAGAGGGATGGTAGTAG
>QHBP01000070.1 GCA_003244175.1 Chloroflexota bacterium
GCACCGAGCTGTCACTGCTCACCTGGCGGATCGCTCCTTCTCGGCTCGGAAGTACGTTGGACGCCAGTAATACAGCGCCTCGATTGAGCCAGGCCAGGTGCTGCCCGCCTTGGTATCCGGCTGCTCGATGTCGTCCGGCGACAACATCCGCCACCCGCGATCTCTTGCATAGCTCGCGGTCTCAACACTGGAGAGGCGCTCTTGATGGTGGCGCTGTGCGTTCCGCAGCGAGACGTTGTTGGGGGGCCCCACTACCCTGGCGAATCGCAGTTGGTACGCGTTGTCCTCCCATCCGCAGATCGGGCAGTTCTTGTCCACCCCTGCCCTCCCGTGCACGAGAAAGCCGCAGCACGGACACGGGTATAACATCACGCCGGTACGGGAATAAAGATAGGCTCAGGCACCGGAAACGGTCCCGGGAGCGGGTCAAGGCCAGGAACATTCACGCACGCAACTGGTCCCCCATTGCCAAAGCATGGATTGTCTGGTGGCGGCGAAGGATTGGGTGTAGGCGTGGGCGGCGGATTCATCGCCTGGGATTCCCAGTTGCGATAGGCTCCGAGGTTGGTTTGACCGTACGGGCAGCCACTCGCATCCTGCCCTTCGAAGTTCGCTCTGCTCACGTTGCCGTAGTAGTACGTCGCAAACCACGACGGCGTACCACTCATTGATCCGGTCACTGTCTCCTGAACGCGAAGCGCCACGTCCGCGTCCCCCAACTGACCAGGGACGGCAGGCAGTATGACGCCCGCTGACAGTTCGTGAGCGTTTTCGCTGACACTTTTTGACCAACTCCTCGTGCCAGTTTCATGACACTTCACACCCGCCGAGCGCCACGCATTGACGGAGCTACGCACCGCGTCGGGAATCATCGTCAGCATTGTCGACCCCCCGAACCTGCCGCGCACGACGACAGCGTCGGCCCTACGTTGCTCCGACGAACCAGCTACTCGGGCTCAGGGCCCAGCCATCCGGCAGCGCCCACACCACGTTGCCGAGACTCTCGGATCGGGCACTCGACTCGATGTTTCGGACGCGGACCACCTCCCACAGCGGGTCCGCCTCCCCGACCCTGCGCTCGTTCTCGCTGAGCCAGAAGCCGCGCTCTGCAGTGGTCTCGTCGCCGGTCGTCTTGACCTCGATGTGGCGCTCGCGCCCGTCGAGCTGGAAGGACGTGACGTCGTAGCCACAGTTCGGGTGGTCTCGCGCACTGAGCCGAACTCTGGCGGCCAGGTCATCCCGCCCGGCGGTCCGAAGCAAGCTCTGTTCCTGCTCGAGGACGAATTGCTCGCCCCTAAGCCCGTTGCGTTCCCGCTTCGCGGCTGCGTTGAGACGACCCCGCAACTCCTCCTCGAAGTCCACCTCAAATGGGGTGGTGGCCGGAGGCTCCGGGGTCTTATCGATCTGACTGGCGACGACCCACATGTACGACTGCAGTTGGATCGGGTCTGCATCGCCGTAGCTGACGAGGAACCGCCGCAACGCCTCAGCCAAGTCTTCAAGAACCTTGTACCGCGTCCACTCCACGCGCCCGGCGATTCGCTCGTCGATGCCGTAGTACTGCACCAGCGCGTCGAACTTGCTGGGGGGGACAGTGAAGACGGCCCCATTCGTTGCAAGAAACGCCAGATACGAGACGAACCGCCAGTCACTCCCTAGGTGATGCTCGCGCAGGTACTCCGCGAAGTCGTCGAAGCGTTCCCCGATGTCTTTGTCACCGGTCATGAATTCGAAGGCCGCGGTTTCGAGGCCTCGTATCGCAGCGGTATCGGCCACCTGCAGTGGATTCGGTCCGCCGTATCTGTGGGTCAACAGGTTGCCGCTGACGCTTGGGGCGCAGGCAGCGCGGAGGCGCCGCAGGATCCGGCCGTCTCCCGGCTTCCACGAGGCCCAACGATTCAGTTCCAGGGCGTGTCGACCGTCCGCAAGCGCCTTGTGCTTGTAGTTGATCTCGTGATCTAGCAGGACATCATGCCGCCAGCCGGTGAAGGGCTCTCCCTTCTCCGCAGCCATGCGCGCCTTGAACAGTTCATGGCCCGCATCCAGGCGGGAGCGGACGACGTCGGGATCTTTCACTGTTGGCCGAGCTCACTCGGCAAGGCCCTTCCGGCAGGAGCGGTGATCATGGGGGTCATCATCGTGGCTGCGGAGCCGTCAAAGCAAGGAATTCAGCTGCCGGCGCCCTATGTCGGGAAGACAACTGCAGATTCCCGTATTCTGACGCCCGTGCCAAACCTCGAATGGGACCTTAGACCGTGGGGTGACAACCGTTGCCCGTTCCTGATTCAGGTCGACCCGGCAACCCCTGGAACGCCGATCCCGATCTGGACTGGTGGGGCACGACGATCGCCCGACGCGCTGTCGCATCTATCGGATGGCCTCATAGCGAGACCGTGACCCCCTCGGTCGCAGCAGTCACGCTCGGTGTCACTGCGGGAACGCTTGCGCAGCTTGGTGAGCGCGGAAACTTGGGCGCGCGCGGGACGGGCATCCTTTTGCGGACTCTGTCCAGCGTTGCTTGCCGGAACCGATGGAGGCTCAGCAGAACGGCAAGATCCCTCCGCAGCCGAACGGCAGCTACCCAGAGTGCTCAGGCAAGACATGGTTCACAAGCAAGAATCGCCGTCGGCGCCGCGGCTCTGTTACCTTCGGGTGGCTTGTCGGCCGGCATGGCATGGCTGATGACCGCCACCTGCCACATTCATGACACCGCAGCCGCTCGCCTCCTTCGTCTGCATCCATGATGGAAACGGCATCGTAGACTG
>QHBP01000154.1 GCA_003244175.1 Chloroflexota bacterium
CCTCAACGCTGAGCGAGCTGCCGGCGTGGGATCAAACACTGGAACCGGATGTCATCCTCCTCGAGCTGGTTCTCGCCCAGAAAGAGCACGGTCTTGCCATTGTCCGCGAGCTATCCCAACCCGGCAGGCATACGGTGGTGGTCACGAGTATGTGCGGGTGCCTCCGCGACCCGGCCCTCGCCGCGGGCGCGCGCGCGTATGTGGAAAAAGGTGCGGCGCCCGAAGCCCTCGTCGATGCCATTCGGTTCGCGGCTTCCCAGAGCGTGCCGGAAGCTTGGCACAAGAACCCCGACACGGTCTAGAGCCGAAGACATGCCGGGAAGATCGCTGTTTCGATGTCGAAGACAGCCACGTCGTGAGCCCGAGCTGGCGACCGGCTGAAAACGGAATGATCCAGCTTCCGAACTTCCACTGAGCGAATAGGACATAGCAGCCGGCCGAGGGAACGATCATCTCCGATGGGAAGTTTCCCCAGCTCCTGTGGTTGACCTGGGAGGCGCGCCGGGCGTTGAAGACCGCGACCCTGGTCGCCGTTATCCGCGCGCCTGGCTCAATCCCAAAGTTGAACCAGACAGGCTGGCCGGTGCGGAGATTCCAGCCGCGTACTTTGACAATGTCCGTGAAATGGTGGTTGGTGAACCAGAGGACTTTGTCAATCCAGCCCCGTTTCCTCTGACCATGGACGAACACATTGGCGGCGGCCCCGCTGAAAACCCAACTGGACCCTCGCTCGTACGGCTGCACAACGAACCAAAGTGGGGAATCGCCAACCGCCCGGCCAAAGTCAGCGGCGACGGTGGATGGCTTGGGGCTTAAAGGGCAGTTCCGGGGCGCCGCGCCGAGCTGAGAGGCTCGTCGTTTGGGGCGTGGGTATTCGCGCCCGAAGCCAGAGACAGTGCGATGCTGGCGCCGAGGGGGAGGAGGTACCGCAAATTCACTTCACCTCACACGGTTCTTCTCAATACAACGGTACGCATACGGAATCTGTAACGCCCGCTGCAGAACGACCGCACGAACGTCTACTACGTCATTTGGCCGAGCCCCCTCCGTAGGTTGTCGCGTGCCGGTGAGAACATCCGGCCGATGCATCCGATCCCCATCACCTGCGAAACTGACCCTCGTAGAGTTGAAATGGAAGGAGAATATCGCATGACCGCTCTTACCCGCTGGGTCCTGTCTCACAAGCTCATTGTGGTCGGATTCTGGCTGATCATGACCGTTGTCGGATTCGCTTCGGCGTCGTCGGCGACGAACGCGCTCTCTCAGAAATTCGAGTTGCCGGGGAAGGAGAGCTTTAAGGCAAATCAAACCATCTTGCGCACCTATGGGACGGATCCGGCGAATCCCCCCTTCGTCAGCGTTATCACCTTACCGGCCGGTACCACCGTTAGCTCCCCCGGGATCAAGGCGCAGCTGACTCGGGCATTTGACCGGGTAGCCGCGCATCTCCCCGGCTCGCGCTCCGTGTCGTACGCGTCTACCGGCAACCAGGCATTTGTCTCGCACGATGGGCGTACCACGTTCGGTCTGATTTATCCGGTCGAGGCGCTCGGGTTCAATGGACCTACACTTGCCCAGAATCAGATCAAGGCAGCTCTAAGCGGCGTGACCGTCGCCGGCCAGCCCATCCATCTAACCGGTTATGATGCGCTCGCCTCGGGAGGCGGCGGCGGCAGTGGACCCAGCGTGCTGGTCGAAGCCCTCCTGGGCGGTCTGGGCGCGCTCCTGATTCTGATCCTGGTCTTCCGATCCTTCATGGCGATCGTGCCGCTGCTCATGGCCATAGTCGCCATCCCGACCACCCTTCTGCTGGTCTGGGGGCTGACGGCGGTAACCGACATCTCCTTCATCGTGCAGTTCCTGGTGTCGCTCATCGGTCTGGGCGTGGCTATCGACTACTCACTACTGGTCGTGCTGCGCTGGCGGGAGGAGCATACCGCGGGAGTCCCCAATGAGGCGGCGGTGATAAAGGCCATGCAGACGGCGGGCAAGTCGGTAATCTTCAGTGGCACGACCGTTGCCATTGGCCTGCTGGCACTGCTCGTTCTGCCCGTGCCGTTCCTGCGCAGCGTTGGCTACGGCGGCGCGCTCATTCCGTTGGTCTCCGTGGCGGTGGCGGTCACGCTGCTGCCGGTGATCCTGGCCGGCGTCGGTCCCAAGCTCGATTGGCCACGTGTAGGCGGAGTCCAGGCCGGACGCTGGTGGACCTCGTGGGCTCAGCTCGTCGTCCGCCGCCGCTGGTTCGCCGCCCTGGTGGGCGTCGTCATCCTCGGGGCGCTGGTCAGCTCGGCCGCGACAATCGTACTGGGGGCGACCAACGCCGATGCCCTGGCGAAGACAGGCGATGCGCATAGCGGCCTGGTCGCTCTGGAGCGCAGCGGGATTGGCGTCGGTCCGCTCAGCCCGTTCGAGATCCTGGTCGCTGATACTGGCAGTGCAAATCTGGTGGGGAAGCTGAGCCACGTATCCGGTGTGCAGGGCGTGGTTGCTCCCAACAGTCCATCCTGGCGGCGAGCGGGAACGGCGATCGTGGACGTGCTGCCCACGGTGGACAGCAATACGCCGGCTGGACATGATGTCGTCAACCGGGTCCGGCAGGTGGCACACGCCCAGCTCGGAGGCGCGCTGGTCGGTGGGCAAGCGCCGGGCAACTTCGACTTCATCGACGCCGTGTACGGAAACTTCCCGCTGATGATTGCCTTGATTGCCCTCATCACCTTCCTCCTGCTGGCTCGCGCCTTCCGCTCGCTGCTGCTCCCGCTCAAAGCCGTGGTCCTGAACGTCCTGTCGGTGGGCGCGGCCTTTGGCGTCATGGTGCTGATGTGGCAGAACGGCTACGGCTCTCAGGCGATTTGGGGAATCAAGTCGACGGGTGCCATCACATCCTGGGTGCCGATCATGGTGTTCGCCTTCCTCTTTGGTCTCTCCATGGACTACGAGGTCTTCATCCTGGCCCGCATGCGTGAGGAGTACGACACTACTGGATCGACCAACAGCGCGGTGATTGGGGGCATCGGCCGGACCGGCCGCCTCGTCACGAGTGGCGCGCTGATCCTCTTCTTCGCCTTCATCGCGCTGGCCTCGGGACCGGAAACCGACATCAAAGTCATCGGCACCGGCCTGGCCGCCGGCATCCTCCTGGACGCGACGGTCGTGCGAATGCTCCTGGTGCCGGCTCTGGTCTCGCTGTTTGGCCGCTGGAACTGGTGGATGCCCCACCTGCCGGCGCGATTGCTCCGCGTCGAGCCATCCATGGTGCGGGTCCAAGCGTCGGCTCTGGATGCAGCCGCGGAATGATCAGCAGATCGCCGATGGCCGCGACCGTTCGGAATCGGCGAAAGAACTGCCTGGCGAGGTGGGGAAATGATCCCCCACCTCGCCGCCGCGGTCAATAGCGTGGGCCGCATATGCGGCCTGCGCTTTTGCCTTCGTGTTCGAGATAGCCAGTTTCTACTGGGCCCCCGGAGGAACCGCCGGGTCCGACACCCTCGCGCCGGAGATCGTGTCTCTGTCGCGGGATCCACGGTTCATGGCACTGACGTGGAGCGTGGGCGTCCTGAAAGTGATGGGCGGCGTGCTGATGGCCCCGCATGGCGGCTCGAATCTGGCTGCACGCGGACTCATGGCGGTCGGCCTCATCGGTGCCCCCGAGTCCATGAACACGCTGGCGGCCCACTGGTATCTCGTGCTTTGGGATCCGTGGTTCGTGCTCGGTGGATTGCTGTTCGCCGCCGTGACCAGGTCCTACCAGCGCAATTTGCCCGCTCATTGTGTCGGGAGCAATTGAGACCGGTCTCAGCGGCGGCATTAGACCGTCCCTTCCGTCCTACGCTTCCCCCGTAGCGTCGGCCCCTCCTTAGAAAGTGCCTCACTTTCAATGGGACGTGGTGCCGCGTGCGACATGGGTGACTTTTGGGCGTGCGAACATTCCGTAGCTTTGGCCTTTAGGCCAAGTTTTCGCGACTGCATCAGAGACCCTCATCGAGGGGCTCCCGCGGGTCACTCCGAGGTCCGAGCATCCCTCGCTCGCGCAAGAAACTTGGCCTAAGGGCCAAAGCTACCGTGGGGCCGCCACGAGTAATATCTGTGCAGTCTGGGCACATATAGCTTTGGATGAGCACAGGTAGGTTTGGCCCTATTTGGCCAAGTTTCTCCTTAGAGAGTGCCTCACTTTCATACGGCGTGGTGCCGCGGGGCGGCATGGAGGACTCGTGGGTAACCTATGGTGCCCATTGCACCGTCCCTCTTCATCCCCACATCGCCAATTTCGGCCATTCTCAGCGGCGACATGCGACGCACCGATCTCCCGGCCGAAGGCGAGCGTCGGTCACCCACAAGTCACCCATGCCGAATGGCCGTACACGCTACTCGAAAGTGAGGCACTTTCAAAGGATACGTGAGGGTCAAGGGTACGGAACATCGCTCCCCTTTTTGTCTTGACGGGCAAATCGAACCAGCATTGTCATGGTGTTGTAAGGGTCTTGTGAGTGTACTTCGGCGAGACAGGCCTGTATAGTGGTCACCAGAACAGTCAGAGCCGGAGCGGCAAAAGGAGAGCATCGTGACAGCTTCTACTCGGCATCATCGCGCATCGCGGGGCAACCTCATCGGTCTGTTTTCCGCGCTGCCCCTTATCTTCTCGTCCCTCGCGGGCCTGGGTTCCGTCTACGCCCAGGGCAGCAATCCTCCCACGCCCTGGTTCGCGTCCACCCACGCATCTGCGAAAAGTAGCCCAGTTCTGCAGGTTCCCGCCTCCCTGGCCGCCTCCACCTCCTTCGCAGTCACCACGACGGGCGATCCCGCGACCTGTGTGACGGGCGCCAAGCTTTCGCTTCGCTGCGCGATCAGTGCCGCCGATAAATCGACGGCCACCGGAGCCAAGTCCATCACCTTTTCTATCCCCTCGACCGATACCGGCTGCGCGGCTGCGACCATCCAGGGGCACGCGGTGAAGGTGTGCATCATTCGGCCCATCAAGGACTTGCCGGCCGTTACCACCAATCAGGTCACGGTCAATGGATACAGCCAGACAGGCGCCGCGGCCAATACCAACGCCGTTACCGCCGGAGACAACGCCATCCTCACCACGCGACTCGATGGGAGCAAGGACACTTCTTCGGGTCAGGGTCTGCTGCTGCGAGGAGTGGGAGATGTAGCTCAGGGCTTATCCATCACCGGCTTTCGGGGATCCTTCAGCCTGGGTGCGATTGTTCCCGATGCCAGCGGGGACGTCATTCAGGGCAACTTCCTCGGGCTCACCCCCGCCGGCGTCGCGGCCGCCAACGTGAACGGAGTCGGCACATTCATCCTGTCATCCCTCGCCTCGCCGGTACGCATCGGGGGAACCGCGGCCGCCACCCGTAACGTGATCAGCGGGAATACAGGCTGCGGCATCAATCTCGAGCTTCCGTCCGTCGTGCAGGGGAACTTCATAGGCACAAATGCGGCCGGGACTTCCGTCATAGGAAACGGCTTGTATGGAATCTGCCTCTTCGGCAACAACGGCTCCCTGGGCGCGACCATCGGAGGCACGGCCGCCGGCGCCCGCAACGTCATCAGCGGTAACGGCGGGGATGCCCTGCGATCGGTCAATGACAGCGGCACGCACATCGAG
>QHBP01000127.1 GCA_003244175.1 Chloroflexota bacterium
GCGCCGTGGCAGGGACACACCAGGGCCTGTTCCTTCGGTTGGGCGACAAGCGTACAACCCATATGGGTGCACACGCGCGAAACCGCGCGCACCCTACCCTGGCTATGAAAGAGAAACCCCTGGACCGCGCCGGCGGTGAACGGGCGAACTTCCCCTTCAGTGAGATCGGCTACTTGGGCGACGGCGTACCACCGTCCATGGTCGCTCACCAGAGCAGTCTGCTGAACGGGGCCCTGCTCTTCCGTCAGCCGGCCCAGACCAAAGCCGGCGGCAACTGCCGCGGCCAACGCGCCGAGACCGGAGACCACGGCCGTCCGTCGCGATATATGGCGCGGCTGCTCGGTGAGACGGCGGTGTAGGTCCTCCACGAATGCGGGCGAGGCGTCCTGGCCGGCGCTGCCACGCAGGAGTTGGGCCATGCGCACCATGCGCTGTTCCTCGGCGGAGAGATCAGAGGTCTCTGCTCGTGGTGATTGGTCGTCCGCCACGCGTTGGAGCGCGCGTTCGAGGCGTTCTTCGTCGCTCATAGCAAACCCTCCCCTGCCTGTACTGCCTTGGCCAGGGCGCGGTGCTGGAGCACCTTTGCATTCTCCGGTGTGATCTTCATTTCCCGTGCTGTTTCCTGAATTGAGTAGCCACGCAAAAAGCGCAGCTCAAGGACAGTACGATAGCGCTCGGGGAGCGTAGCGAGAACGACGCCGACCCGTTGGGCCGTAAGATCCGACGATGCGGTCTCTGCTTCTCGGTTCGGCAGTTCACCCATGCGGGACTCATCAAGCGCAACGACGGCGCCGGTTCGGTAGTAGCGCCGCCAATGATCGGCCAGCACGGTACGCGCCACGGTAAAGAGCCAACGAGCCACGCTGGCCTCGGCACGTTCGCTATCGAGCTGTTGCGACGCTTTCAGAAAGACTTCGGAGGTCAAGTCTTCGGCGTCTTCCCGATTACCCACGCGGCTGTAGAGAAAGCGATACACCGGATCGATGAAGCGCTCGAAGACCTGCTCAAAGTTAGGCGGCGAATGATCCACTGCAATCTCCCGATCCAGCGCAATCGGATGATCCGCTGCCAGTGCCTGCTCGGCACGCGACGGTCTAGTCAGCGATAGCGGCAAGACGATTCCCAATGCAAAGACTCCCAGGCAGGCAATAGCGCCTGAATGATCCGGTGTAACACGTACTCACTAATAGTACGGATGAGGGTTACACTTCGGGCTAATCCCACCACGTCCTTTGGTGTAGCGGGAGCGCTGTCTCCACCTGGTCGCGCACGAACCCGTTCCTCTCGGCGAATCCTCCCGACACTGCGGCGATGCTGTGAGGAAACGACTTGACTGTAGAAAACATGTCCCACTGCGAACAAGGGACACGGCGGTCCGCTCTACATTTGATGACGATTTTCCCGGTGACTACCCCGCCCTGCCCTGCGAGGACCGATAGCGGCGGATGAGGGTGTTGGTCGAGCTGTCGTGGTGTAGGTCGGGAGCGCTCTTGCTCTCCAACTCGGGGATGATCCGCTGGGCCAGGACCTTGCCCAGTTCGACACCCCACTGATCGTAGGAATCGATGTCCCAGATCGTGCCCTGGACGAAGACACTGTGCTCATAGAGCGCCACCAACGTTCCTAGCGTGTGCGGTGTGAGCCGTTCGGCCAAGATGGTGTTGGTAGGACGATTGCCGGGAAAGACGCGGTGCGGCACCAGCCAGTCCGCTGTGCCTTCGTCGCGCACCTGCTCCGGTGTTTTGCCGAAGGCTAACGCTTCGGTCTGGGCAAAGAGATTAGCCATGAGCAGATCGTGGTGATTGCCCAGCGGATTGAGCGTCTGGCAGAAACCCAGGAAATCGCAGGGAATGAGCTTTGTTCCCTGATGGATGAGTTGATAAAAGGAATGTTGCCCGTTGGTCCCTGGCTCACCCCAGAAGATGGGACCGGTCTGATAGTTCACCTGCCGGCCCTGCCGGTTGACCTGCTTGCCGTTGCTTTCCATGGTGAGCTGCTGTAGATAGGCGGGAAACCGCTTGAGGTATTGCTCGTAGGGCATAACGCCCACGGTCTGGGCGCCGAAGAAGTCGTTGTACCAAACGGTGAGGAGACCGAGTAGCACCGGTAGATTGCGCTCGAAGGGAGTTGTGCGGAAATGCTCGTCCATGGCGTGAAAGCCGGCCAGCATGTCGCGAAAGTTGTCCGGTCCGATGGCGATCATAGTGGAAAGGCCGATAGCGGAATCCATCGAGTAGCGGCCGCCAACCCAATCCCAGAAGCCAAACATGTTGGCGGTATCGATGCCGAATTTCGACACTTCGTCCGCGTTGGTCGATACGGCGACGAAGTGCTTGGCCACTGCCTGCTCGCTACCCAGGGCACGCACGCACCACTCCCGCGCGGAGCGAGCATTGGCCATGGTTTCCAACGTGACAAACGTCTTGGAGGAGATGATAAACAGCGTCTCGGCGGGGTCAAGATCGCGGGTCGCCTCGACGAAATCGGTGCCGTCCACATTGGAGAC
>QHBP01000150.1 GCA_003244175.1 Chloroflexota bacterium
CCCGGCAAGCTTTCGAGTATACAAGCGCGTATGCCAGGTGAGCAAAAACGCGGTTGTGGCGGCACTCGCCTGGCAAATGGGGTTCTACTGCCGGAGGCGGTGTGGGCACTGGTATCTCTCTGGAGCCTTCTGCTGCGGCTTGCGGGCCGTGAGCACGCATCGGCGCGCTGAGTTTGCCCGTCGAGAAAGTGGCTTGTCCGGAAGGGAATGGTCAATCCTCGCATCCGGTCGCAAAGCTTTTACACTGAGTGCGTGACCGACATACCAGCTCGCGATCTACGTAATAATCTTAGCGGCGTGCTCCGAAGGGTCGAGGCGGGCGAACACCTGCGGGTGACCGTGACCGGGCGTCCCGTCGCCGAGCCCGTGCCGCTCCCAGGGCGACCGACGGAGATGAGCTGGGATGTCTTTATGCGGGACAGCGAGGAGTGGCGCGCCGACTGCGGGTTGACCGAGGAGTTGGCGGCTCTCATGCCTGGCTGATACGAACACAACGGTCGCGACGTCACGGCGGTGGTCGTGCGCTGCCGCACGGCGGCGCGCGACCACCTGGCCTCCCAGTGCCACTACTCCAACTCGAAGTCGATTTTCACCTCAACCCCGTGACGAAGTGTCTGGAGCGTGGAACAGTAACGCTCGGTACTTCCAAGCAGCTTCTGCGCCCGTTCCTGATTCGCCCCCTCTTTCAACTTGACACGGCTTCGGAGTTCAATCCCGGCCGCGCCCACTGGTGTTTCACGGTCCACGCCCATGGTGCCTCGGAAGTCCCAGTGGATGCGGGCCTCCACCTCCAAAGACTGAAGCTCGATCCCCATGTTCCCAGCCACCGAGCGGATCGTGCTCTCCTCGCAGATCACGAGGGCAGCAGCAAGGATGTCGCCGGGACATGGCACATCTCCGGTTCCACCCGCAGCCGGATGGAGGCCCGACCGGATCTGAACGTCTGGAAACTCAGTGGGCGCGACGACGCAGTGCTGGGGATCACTCGGGTCGAACGGGACGCTGCACGCGACGGTGACGACGGTAGCGGAGGCGGGGTCCAGGCGATAGCGCTCCTTGAGCGGAGCCTGGATAGCGCGAAGGTCGACCGAGGCCATAAAAGTCCTCCAGATAGATGCCCGAGGTAGTGTAGTTGCTCAACGCGGCAGGGCAGCTCGTTATCGAGCATCGCTTGGAAGTCTGCGCACTTTGGTCAGTACGCCGGCTCAGCCCGCGTCCCCCGCCCTGTCCATGGAGAAGAGCGAGACGGGCACCCACATCGAGAAGGAGAAGAACCGCGCATATAGTGCAAAACCGGAACAGACGTGGGTCGAAACCGGTACAGAATGAAAAGAATGTCGCACAATATGCATATGGTGGCGATTTGTGTTAGACTAACAGCAGTAAGTGAACAATCCTCATAACGGTTAGTACAACCACAGGCCGCGCATAGAAATTGTGAGAGCGCCCAGATAGGTAGAACCGATCCGTTATGGATCGGGTTCTGTTGTGTTCACAACAATCCGTGCCCCCACCGGTGGAATTGTCTTTCTTGCCACGACCTTTAGGAGGTCACCATGTACCTGACCATTCGGGAATATCAGGCAGAGCCCACGAATGTGAACGAGATCCTGAAGCAGGATGAGAAGAGCTTCGTACCCTCTATTTCTCGCGCAGCGGGATTTCGGGACTATTTCTGCATCGACGGCGGAAACGGCACGCTCACGTCGGTGAGCCTCTTCGAGAACCGCGCCGACGGTGAGAAGTTCAATGTGTCCGCAATGAACTGGGTCCAGGAGCACCTTGGGTCGCTTCTTCCGACCACCCCCAAGGTCACCTCGGGCGAAGTCCGGACCCACGCAACGGGGAAGGTCCTCGTCTCCTAGTCCAGGACCGTTCGGCCCTCGGGGCACGAGCCGCCGGCACTTCGGTGCTGGCGGCTTCTTTATGTCTCACCTTCAAGCGACCCGCTTCCAGTCCATCCGCCACCGAGATACACGTCGCGCCTCAGCGATCAGCCGGGCACGCTCCAACATCCGTGCGAGGTAGCCCCGGGAGGTCGATCTCATACCAACGCAAGCCGTGAGCGCGCGCGCCGGCCTTCGGCGCCGGCTCAGATGGGAGTCGTCAGACCTTGTGCGAAGCCAGGCGGCGAAGGGGTGGCAGAGTAGGCGGTGGTTGGCGGCGAGGTGGCAGCTCGTCCAGGAGTTCCGTCGTCGCTGCAAGCACCTTCCGGACTGCCCGTTCGACTGCCTGCTCGGTACGAGGAGACGGCGAGTGCACCCCGCTAATCTTGCGGACATATTGACGGGCAGCCGCTTCAATCTCTTCAGGCGTGGCCCTCGGCTGCAGCCCGCGCAGGGTCGTGATGTTGCGACACATAATGGTCATTTTACGCGAGGCCAGGTCAAAACGTCGAGTTGCATGCATTTGGCGAGGAAAGGACCAATCCTCTGCCACACGAGCGGATCCCTCAGCAGGCCGCCGTGGCTCGGCTCTACGGGACTGTCATGGCGATCGGCAGGTGCTTAGCATGGG
>QHBP01000131.1 GCA_003244175.1 Chloroflexota bacterium
TCAAACGGGAATGCGATAGTATGCGGCGCCATGCGGAAACTCGGAGTGCTCATCATTGTAGGGCTGCTGCTGCTGGCCGGTCATAGCGCAGCAGAGGCTACCGATTCTCTCTCCGATTGGCCGTCTCTGAATTACGACGCCGCTCAGACCGGCGACAATGTTGCCGAGCACAGACTTACCGCGCGGAATGTCCTCAAGCTCAGGGTGCGCTGGACGGCCCCCGAGGCAAACGGCTCATATCCCATTGTCTCCGCAGGGCGCGTGTACGTGCCGATCATGGCCCACGGAAAGGTCCACGTGCGCGTACTGGACGCACTGACGGGCAAGCAGAGGTTTGTCGTGCCCAAGGATGCCCTCGGAGGCATACTCTCCGCGGGAGGAAATCTCTATCTGGCCGGGCACCTATTGCAGGCGGTCGATCTCTCGACGAACGAAAAGATAGCTCAAGTGGGGGCGGCGCCCGCATCGGCCCACGGCACGTTCCTGAATCCGCTTGGGGACAGCAAGATCGTCCTGACGGGTTACTACTCCGCGACCGGGCTGCACCCGTACGCGAATCTCTACGCCTTTGCGCCCGATCTCAGTCGCCTGTATTGGAAGGCGCCGTCGGTTCGCGCTGAAGGGACGATTTCTCAGGACCGTGTCCTCACGGAGATTGCGAGTGGCGGAGCCATGTACGACGAGAACAGCGGCAAGCGCGTCGCGTCCCAGAGGGGATTGCACAGCGACTGGTTCGCGGGCGACATTCTCAACTACGCGGTGGCAACGCCGAAAAAGGGAGGCGCGACCCTCTACGCGTTTGACGGTACCGGTCACAAGGCGTGGAGCGCTACTGTCGGCCCTCGGCTGATTACGCAGGGGTGGCCGCATGCCATCAGTCCCAATGCGCTGTACGTGCAGACTTTCAAACCCTCGACCGGGCTTGAGGCCCTCGATCCTGAGTCTGGGACTCGTTTGTGGCGAGATCGCCTTCCCGAGGCGGAGCACATTGTCTTGGCCAACGGAGTCCTGTACGCCCTCAGCTACCAACTAGGGCAGCCCGTTCATTTAGTAGTACTTCGAGCCGATACGGGCAAAGTGATCGGCGCCATCATTCTTGGCAGCGGATACTATGCCTTCTCTTCCGCTAACGGCCTGATCGTCGCCGCCGGAATGGTCTTCATTCGAGCGGTGGGCCCGACGGGTCCGGTACTGATAGCTCTGGGAGTTTAATACAGGAGGAGGCGAGGAGCCGAAGCGGGCGGTCTTCGGCTCCTCGCGTGGACGGGAATGCTGTGATTAGGGCTCGGGGATGACACGCGTGAACACCTTCAGGGCGCGGAAGGTGGCGTCGTCGATGCGCACGGCCACGACTCGAATGGCCTCGCCTTCACGGAAGAGTGGACGCCTGGGGACGAGCTTGCCGTTGATGAAGTAGTACGCGTCCTCGCTCAGTTTGACGAAAACGTAGGCCCCGTCATCACGCCGGACGATGAGAAGATCGCCTGCGACCTCAGTCACCGTCGCCGCGAAGCGTACGCGGTCGGCGCGGCGGTCATCGATGCTGACCACTTTGCCGTTCATCGTCTCGTCGTCGATTCTCGTACCGACGGCGCGCACGGACTGACCTTCACGGAAGACGGGTCGTGTCGCGACACGAAGGCCATCCACGACGTAGATTGTGTCTTCGTTTAGTCTCACGGTCTCCAGGACACCGTCCAGCCGCTTTACCTGCAGCATGTTCGGGAAGACCTGTAGGACGGTTGCCTGAATGTGAGGCAGGTCCTGCCAGCGATCATTGATACTGACGACCCGAGCGCGCACCGTCTCGTCATCCAGCCACGTCCCCAGGACGCGCACGCGTTGACCTTCGTGAAACGTGGGACGTGCGGCGACCAGAGCGCCGTCCACGCGGTACCGCGTGCTGTCTCGCAGGTGGACGGAAAGGAAGTGTCCATCATCCGCTCTGACCGCAAGCGCGTACAGGTACACCTCGACAACGGTACCCTTGAATCTTGCCGTGTTGGGCGGAGCAGCAGCGTGAACGTTGTTCGCCGTGATGATCCCCGCCGGGACGCAAGCCAGAAGTACGGCGCCCATGAAGGAAAGGATTCCCAGTGCTCTCAGTGCTTTCATGTTTGCTCCTCTCAGCGTAAGTAACCCTTCGAAGAACACGGTAAGGCACAAAGCTTTCCCCTGCCTTGCCTGCCAGTGAAAAGAATCTGAAAAAATGCTGAGCGGAGGGTCGAGCTCTAGAGTAGGTCGACCGGGTCCACGTCGATGGTCCAGCCGGCTGGGACATAGTCGAGGAGTCGTTGGAGAGCCGCGTTGTCGTTGCCTCGGCATCTCGTAATAATCTGCCAGTAGTAGCGATTTTGAATCCGTGCCTGAAAGCACGGAGCCGGGCCAATCGTCTCGACGTCGGTCAGTTTTTCGTGGCCGATCGCGGTCGTCAGGATGGCACGGAGGTTGTTTGCGCTCTGACGACACTGGTCTTCGGTCTCCGAGGAGTAGACCAGCCGTATCAAGCGGGCAAACGGAGGATACCAAGCAGACCTGCGAAAGCTCATTTCTTCACGATAGAAGCGAGCGTAGTCGTGATCCTTCGCGGCCCTAATCGCGTAGTGCTCCGGCGTGTACGTCTGGACCACGACGCGGCTGGGAAGGTGAGCTCGTCCGGCGCGTCCGGCCACCTGAGTGAGCAGCTGGAACGAACGCTCCGGCGCCCGGAAGTCCGGCATGTGCAAACCCGTGTCCGCGGAGATGACGCCGACGAGTGTGACCAGGGGGAAATCGAGCCCCTTGGCAATCATTTGCGTGCCCACGAGAATGTCGGCCTGGTGTGAGGCAAACGTGCCAAGAATTCGGTCGTGTGCCCCCTTGCCTCCGGTCACGTCTCGATCCCAGCGCAGAACGCGCGCCCTCGGAAACAGTCGGCGCACTTCCTCCTCCACGCGCTGGGTACCGATGCCGAGATAGCGGATCCGGGGGCTTTCGCACGATGGACACAGCCTGGGGCTGGACGCGCGCCGATCGCAGCGATGGCACATGAGACGCGACGCGGCCGAGTGGTAGGTGAAGGGGATATCGCAGCTGTGACAACGCACCACAAAGCCACAATCTCGACACAGAACGACCGTCGCACTGCCTCTCCGATTTAGGAAGAGCAGGCTCTGGTGGCCGTTTGTGAGCGTGCTCTCCAGCGCGTCGAGCAAAGCATTGCTGAACATGCCGCGGTTGCCGAGCTTGAGCTCCTGGCGCATGTCTATGACTTCCACCGGGGGCATGGGTCGCGACGTGGGAGAGGCATGCCCGTGTGCGAAGGGAGGTTGGCTCTCGACGGACCACACCGGCCGATCCGGGAGCTCCAACAGGCGTATCCGCCCGGTGCGGGCCGCATGATACGTACCGACATCCGGGGTAGCGCTACCGAACACAACCGTGGCACATGCCAGCCGCCCCAACACCGCGGCCGCGTCGCGACCGTTGTATCGAGGCGACGCATCCTGCTTATAAGAGGGATCGTGCTCTTCGTCGACGATGATGATGCCGGGATTCCGAAGTGGGGCGAAGAGTGCCGAGCGTGGTCCGACGACGACGTCGACCTGTCCCAACCGTATGCGCTGCCACTCATCCATCCGCTCGGCGTTCGAGAGCTTACTGTGCAGGACCGCGACGCGGCGCGGGAAGCGCCCCGCCACACGCTCGATGGCCTGCGGGGTCAAGGATATCTCAGGTACCATCATGATGGCCTGGCGTCCCCGGCCAACCGCAGCCGCTATTGCTTGCAGGTACACCTCGGTCTTGCCGCTGCCTGTCACTCCGTGCAGGAGGTAGACGTCGGGACGGGCACGGAAGACGGAGGACGTGATGGCCCGCAGGGCAGTGCGTTGTGCGGGCGAGAGTTCTTGCGATTCGGTGGGCGCCACTCGACGTCTGTCCGCTACCGACACCCTGTTTGCGTCCTGCTCCGCGATGTGCACGAATCCCTTGCGCTCGAGCGTCGTAATAACCGTCTTCGACGTCGGTAGGGCATGTGTGATCGCGGACGTTGTCACAGGGCCCCGCTCCGCGATGTGCGTGAGCACGTTCAGCTGTTGTGGCGCCCTGCGGAAAACACTAGCGTCGGTAAGGGCGACTCGTCCATCGCTCGAGACGGACACGATGCGTTCGCGGCGAATCCGAACGCGAGGCGGGTTCAGCTCGGAGCTCTTGCTGAGCGCGTTGCGTCGTGCGAGCGAGGCGACGGCGCGTTCTACGTCGACTTCGCGTATGGACGATTTGATGTCGTCGAGCGTGATCTCACCGGCCTTGAGTACACACGCGAGAACGCGTCGTTGGGCATCGTTCAGCCGAAGGCCGGTGATGACCGGTCCCGGCTTCAGCACAAAGACCGACTTGCGCGCGATGCCGGGAGGCACCATGGCTCCAAGCACGTCGGAGATCGGGGCAGCGTAGTATCCGCAGATCCATTCGGCGAGCCGGAGCTGGTGCCGCGTCACGACGGGTTCGGGATCCAGAATATCGGTTATGTCGCGAACGGTCGGCAGGGCGCAGGTGGATTCCAGACCGTACACAACACCTTGCAACGTGCGGGATGCAAACGGAACCGCTACCAGGGAGCCGGGAGTCACGCGCACCGCTATTTCCGCGGGTAAGCCGTACGTAAATAGGCCCCCGGCACGGCCGAGATGCGCCAGAACGGCCACCTGGGCAAAGGCCGGGCCCGTGCTCCGGTCCATCTCAGGGATGTTACTGCCCGTGAGGTGAGACGGGAGAGGGGACTTCGCGCACCTGATCCGCGAGTTTCACATCGTGCTCCTCCCGGAACCGGTAGAAGAGGTCTTTCGCGGCTCCCACGAAATCCCGAAAGAGCGGCGCCGGCCGTTCGGGGCGGGACTTGAACTCTGGGTGGAACTGACTTCCGACAAACCAGGGATGATTCTGAAGCTCGACGATCTCGACCAGACGACCGTCGGGGGACATACCGGAAAAGACCATTCCACCGGCGCTGAGCAGCTCCCGGTACTCATTGTTAAATTCATAACGGTGTCGGTGGCGCTCGTACACAATTGGCTGGCCGTACGCCGCCGCCGCTCGGGTCTCGGAGGCGAGGCGGCACGGCCAGACACCGAGGCGCATTGTCCCGCCCTTTTCAGCTATGTCGCGCTGATCCGGCATGATGTCGATGACCGGGTACTTGCTGCTCTCGTCGAACTCGGTGCTGTTGGGCATGTGCGAGTGCAACAAGTGGCGTGCAAACTCAATGACGGCGACCTGCATGCCCAGACAAACGCCCAGATAAGGGACGCGTCGCTCGCGGGCGAACCGAGCCGCTCGCACCTTTCCCTCGACACCACGGCCGCCAAAGCCAGGGCCTACCAAAATCCCGGCGACGCCGTCCAGATCCCGCATCGCCGTCTCGTGCTCAAGCTCTTCCGAGTCAATCCAATGGATACGAACGTCCATGCCGTGATGTAGTCCGGCATGCTTCAAGGCCTCCACGATGCTCATGTACGCATCGGGGCTCCTGACATACTTCCCTACGATGGCGATTGGCAGAGCCGGCTTGGGCTCCTTTATCTTCGTCACAAGCTCGTCCCAGGATTGAAGATCCGGCATCGAAGTATCGAGGCCCAGCTCGCGCGTGATCAGCCGCCCCAAGCCCGCTCGCTCCAGGACCTGAGGTACTTCATATATCGTGTCGCAGGTCTGAAGAGGGATGACGGCTTCTTCAGAGATATCGCTGAAGAGAGCGATTTTTTCTCGCAGCTCGCGGCTGACTGGGTGGTCGGCTCGGCAGATCAGAATGTCCGGCTGGATGCCGATGCGCCGCAGCTCGTTCACGCTGTGCTGTGTCGGTTTCGTTTTGAGCTCCCCCGTCGAGCCGATATGCGGCAGGAAAGTAACGTGCAGATAAAGCACGTTCTGGCGGCCGATCTCTCGACGCAGCTGACGGATCGACTCCAGAAAGGGCAGGCCCTCGATATCGCCTACCGTGCCTCCGACTTCCACGATGATCACTTCGGCAGTCGTCTGCCTCCCCACTCGTCCAATGCGCTCTTTGATCTCGTTCGTGATATGAGGAATCACCTGAACGGTGCCGCCCAGGTAGTCGCCGCGGCGTTCTTTGGCGATGACGGACGCATAGACCTGACCCGTCGTGACGTTGCTGGCTCTCGTCAGATTCTCGTCGATGAACCGTTCATAGTGGCCCAGGTCCAGGTCGGTCTCGGCGCCGTC
>QHBP01000386.1 GCA_003244175.1 Chloroflexota bacterium
TAGCCTTGGCGATCCCGAACAGGCCCGCCAGGTGATGGGGGCGGCCCTGCCGCTGGTGGAGGGTGGTGGCGATCTCACGATCTTATACACCACCTTGAACAACCTGTCGGTCGCGAGCGAGCGGTTGGGCCGAGTGGATCACGTGAGGTCGTACATGGAGCGAGCGCTGGCGGTCACGGAACAGATCGGGAATCCGGGTCACATTTGCTTCGTGCTTGGGAATCTTGGCAGCGCCCTCATGACGGTCGGTGACTGGCGGGGGGCGCGCGAGGCGCTGGAGAGGGCAATGGCGCTGGCCCGAACCATGGGCCGCTCGTCGGCCGTCACTAATCCTTTGACCTACCTGGGGCAGCTCTCGCTGTGGGAAGGCGATTGGGAAGCAGCATCGCGGTACCTGGGGGAGGCGCTCGCTCTGACGGAAGAGACGGGGGACCGGCAAGTCCGAGAAATTGCGCAGGCATTGCTGGCGGATCTCGATGTCCTGGAGGGGCGGCCTCAGGAAGCGGCCACTCGCCTCGAGCCTTTGGTCGTCTCGGAAGACGCAAACCTACCCGAGCTGCTGCCGGCGCTGGCGCGAGCACACCTTGCCGCGGGCGGTGAAGAGCATGTCCGGCGTGCCGCGGAGGTCGCCGAGCGGGCGGTGACGGTCACCCGGAGCCAGGCGGGCTTTCTTCCCGATGCCCTCTGCGTTCAGGGCATGGTGCTGACCGCGCAGGGGCGGCTGGAGGAAGCCGATCAGTCCCTGACCGAGGGGCTCGAGCGCGCTCGGTCCTTACCGTACCCGTATGTTGAAGGGCGCATCTTGGTGGAGATGGCTGCGGTTCACAGGCAGAGGGGCGAGTCAGAGGGGGAGAGAGAACGGCTGCAGGAGGCGTTGGCGATCTTCCGGCGGCTGGGGGCGCGCAAGGACGTCGAGCGAGTGGAGGAGGCCCTGTCCGCGATCCCCGATGTCAAAAGGTCGTGAACAAGCGCAACGCGAGGCTGTGGGCCGGTCGGGTGAGCAAAGCCTTCTTCACCCTGATGTTGCTGGCCTTCGGAATGTCGGTCGTGGCTCTCGCTCTCAGTGGGACCGTGTATCGGTCGCGCCCGGGTTGCGAGGAGTGCTCACCCCACATTGACTGGCTTCTTGGTGGATTCTTTGGACTGGCTGTGTCACTGCTTTTATGCGTCGCCGGTATCGCGTTTGCCGTCGCGGCCGCTGAACGGGGCAGGAGGAACTAGAAAGAGGGAGCCTTGGAAGGGGTACGGAACAGAAGGTGTGGCGTATTAGCGCCGGCGGTCCGGGATGATGTCTTCTCAGGCAATGTGTCATCAGCCCGGAATGAGCCCGAGTATGTCATCGTGGCCACCGGGACGTGACGCGGGCGCTACGAGATCGGCGAGAGAGGATCGCTCCGCGCGCGCTCGGGAAGAGCGTCGGATCCTCCGCCCGCGTTGAGATCGATCCCACCAAGAACTGGAATAGTGTTGCCCACCTTGACTCCTAACTCAGCCCATTCTCTCAACACAGACAGGAGTTCTGTCTCCGCCTCGGGAAGTGTCGCCGCCACCGCAACCGCTCCTGGACATCCCGGCACTCGCCCAAAGACGCCACCCTCGTCCAGGTCTGTATAGACCGCGTTGTGAACCGCTTGGTTCGCCCAGGATTCGATTGTGTTCATCTCATCCTCCCGTTTCCGAGTATAGCGAGAAAATCGCGTTGGATCATTGCGCGAAATCGCTCTCCCCGCCGCGTTGTACGGTCATTGCAGCCCGGCCCATTCTTCCCGAGTAACGGTTCGGCCAAGAACTTCCCCTACTTCTCGCAGCATCTCTCGATGTAGACCGGGCCCATATTCTTGATAAGAAGGGATTGCCAACACCCGCTGCTGGTAGACCATGCGTTCGTGCCTGCCACCGTGGACGGGCCCTTCAAAACCAAGTAAGCGAAGCCGTGCAACGAATTCGGTTCGCTTGATTGGGCCCAGTCGTTGAGCCATCGGTGGTGCTCCTGGCTAGATCTGCGGCCAACGATTTTCTCACACGCTGTCGCCGGCCACTCCTGTTCATGGATGATGAGTGGAAAGTATCTGGATCTCCTATATTTCCGTACGTGGTGTTTGGATGGTGTAGCTAGTTTCTGGTGCAAAATGGAGATCGGCGCACGGAGGGCAGGACGGGACGCCGGGGAACCCTGCTCGATGAGGCTGCTATCACTCATGCTGCCTGCTTTTGTGCCTGGGCCGCCTCGGAGCGGGCGATAGCCACCAGGTTGTTGGCCAGCACCCCCCACCCGATCCAGCGGTCGAAGCCGTCCTGCCCATGATCTCGGCAGCGTCCCAGCCAGCCGCGTCGTTTGCCCACACTGATCCGTCCTTCGATCCCCGTCCGGAATCGCTGCCCTTGCCGGAACCAGCGTGATCGTTCCAGCGTCTGCCGTTCGGGTGACGGCTTCCCCTGTTCTGGGATCGCCACCCGTTTCACCCCCCGCGCCCGTAACGCCGCCTCATTGCCGGGGGCGTAGAATCCTCGATCTGTTGCCACCATGTCCGGGACATGCCCAAAGTGCTCCCGATGCCGATCGACCTGTCCGACCAGTTCCGGGGCCTCGGGGGGATTCCCCTCCAGGACCTGGCACTCGCTGATGATTCCACCGTCGACCTCTCCCAAGATGAGCTTGTGCCCGAACTCGGTCTGCTGCTGGGGCTTGTTCCGTCGAAGGATGTCCGTGTGCGGCTCGACCAGGCTCACGAGCTTGTCCCCCGCTGGGACCTGCTCCCCGGCAAGACGCCGAACCGTCTGCTGCACCACCTGCTCGGTCAGGGGCACCAGCGCCTCCAACTCGGTGTGCAGTCGCTTCCCCGCGTTCCCTGAGGCCTGCAGTCGCTCCACGACCTCCTGGGCCTGACAATGCACGGTCCCCATGATGCTGAGCAGCCGGCGATACGCCGTCGTCCGCACCTGCTGGCCCGCCTCGCTCCGCTTCCTGGCCGCCTCCCCGATCTGCCGTGCCAGCCGTTTCGTGCTCCTGGTCCAATCGCGGAAGAGCGTGGCCGGTGCTCCCTCGCCCACGACGGCTTTGGCTCGCCGGACCACGCGTCCGATCATCCGACCGACATCAGCCAAGAGGGCACTGTCGGTCGGATAGTGGATGGTTGTCTCCACGACCGTGCCATCGATCCGCAGCTTGCGGCCGCGGGTGACCTTCTGCTCTCGGGCGAGGTGCACGACTCGCCGATGGAGTGCCTCCACCGTCTCCGTCCCCAGGGCGCCTGCCCAGCGGATCAGGGTGCTGTACTCCGGTGCCGGCTGGTCATAGAGACGGCAGAATACCCGCAAGGAGAGACTGTCATCGACGAACCAGGCCGTCTGGCGATAGCTCCAGTCGTACAAACGCCGGATGTATCAGTTTGCGATCGTCGCTAGGGTAGGGCAAGCGCAGCACTTCCGCAGGGGCCGGAAACCCGCCTCAAGACGTTCGGGTAAGCGTCTGATGTCTGTCTATTTTGACGACACCGCGTCTAGTCCTTGGCGATCGACATTATGGTTGCTGTGGCGTCCGTCTACCTTGACTGTGCCAGCCCTGTAAGCCTCACGCCGGTGTTGGCGGCAAACCTTATTGACTCAGGCCTTCATCCGATAAGTCGTTTCCATTGACTCTACTGTTGTCCTTGTTTCCCTAAGTCGATATGCTGTGGCTAACAGTTCCCATGGAAGTCACCCTCGCTAAGGAAGGTGGTTTATCGTGTCCGGCATGATCGACGACACAGCCCTACGGGCGGCCCTCGTTGAGCCAACAGCCTGGCCAAATCTAAGCCAGGCAGCACGGATCACCGGCCTCAGTAAAGGCACGTTGTCAAAGCTGGCCCAGGCGGGAAAGATTACTTCTAACGTTCTTGGGTTCGGTCGAGGAGAGCGTGTTCTTCCGCCCGCGGAAGTCTTGCGCATCGGTTATCGATACCGCCGTATCTCACAGGCGATGCTGGTCGAGCGACTCGCGATGTTCCTCAGCGTAAGACTGTTCATAGATGCGAGCCTTGCCCAGCAGGTGCTTTGGACTCTGGCCAACGTCGCTAGTCGTGACCAGACTCACGACCGCCCCGGAGATTCGAGCGAGGAATTTCCCACGCCACTAGCCGCAACCAGTCTGGAGACCAATGGTGAAATCCCGAGCTGGCTATTGGAAGTCGAGTGCCTTCGTCAAGATCGGATGTCCCTGACGGGGACGCTTTCCTTTACGTCCGCGGGCGACCTGATCGGCACGATTGAGCTGGGTCCCTCAATAGATGAACCCACTAAGGCAGACCTGGCGGCTCGGAAAGCTGTGTGACGGACGGATATATTGCTCCTCCGCGTCTGCTTGCGGATGGCGGGCAGTTCATGCAAGGGGACGTCTTCAAGGATGTCCCCTTTTCCTGTGTGGAGCTGGACGGAACCGTCACCCTCGCATCGACATGGGCCATCTTGCTAACACCCACCTGGGACTTCGCGCTGAAAGCCACTCACCTGGAACGCCAAGTGGCTCCCATAGAACCCTTGGTGGAATCCGACGCGCGTCCGGACACATGGAAATCGTCAGCTCCTCCCCGCCAGCTCCTCCTCCTGCCCCCTCTGGTGAACCATCTGCCGGAAGGCGGCATCGTGCACTTTCGGCGAGCGCAGCAAATCCACGCGCATCATCTGCAGCAAGCTTCGCGAGTAGCAACGCTTGATGACAATTGTCTACGCCTGCTCCTTGCGGCCCATACCGCCTACTACACGCGTGCCGCGATCAACTCAGAAACCATCCCGGTTGCGACGGACGATCCCCGGGTCCTCTGGCGCGTGATTGATGAAGCGCAGGCGGTTCCCGGACTTGCTGCCAGACGGACGGCGCTGGAGAATGCCATTCAGGTTGCCATTCAGGCCACTGCCCGTCACCACGGTATTTCCGCGCCGTCTCCCGCCATGGCACTCGTGTGGCTGGAAGAGCTGGCGAGACACAAGGCGATTCCGGTGGCTACCAGGAAGCTTGTGCGAGTACTTGGACGGGCACAAAAGACGCTCTTGAACCTATATCGAGTCATTCCCGCCAATTTATCCCAGCACGAGGCAGGATACCGACAACTAATCGACCAGTTAGAAGGCGTCGGAGCTTTACTGCAGGATCCGGATCCGAAACAATTGACCCCTGAAAGCCTGCGTACCGCAGGACTGGCCAATCTGCTGCGCTCCTAGCTCGTTGGGCTGCAGGCGAGCACTCGGAGACAATCCAGGACATGGTGCACATATCCAGCATCCAGCATGAAAGGCAGAGAGATCTCCCCGGCCCTGACACCCTAACGCGATATTACGGATGCACGCGTCCGTCGCGTCACCCCTCAGAGAACGCTCGCGGCACGTTTCCGCAGTCGCGGAAGGGGCGCTCTTGCCCTCCTCGCGTACCTCTCGAAGGAGTCGTCGCCGCACCTTTGCGGCGACGACTCCCGGCCGACCTGATACGGTATTGTCTCCTCTGTGACGGAGTATGCGGGTGAAGAGATACGTGACCGTAAACAGCCGACGGCACAACGGATGCACGAGCAGATCCTAGTGTGGGTCTGCCGTCCGGTTTGGATTCATCACGTGAGTCTCTGGAAACCGCAAAGCGTCGTGCCACCTTTTTCCCGGTAGAGACTTCACTCTGCGGGTGACCTCGCGGTGCGCGCGTCGGTCCCGTGATCTGGCGACGATCTGCAGAGCCGCGGCCGGCTTTAGCGTCGTGTCTCCCTGTTGGAAGTCGTGACGCACGACCAGGACGCCCTGAAGGCCTGAGCTACGGGATGCTGCGGACAAAGAAATCGTAGATCAGCGGCTTTAGCCCGTCGTGTCTCGGCTCGGGAAGGTCGTGCCGCGCGACCAGGACGCCCTAGAGCCTTCCGGTGTGAACGTGCAGCGGGCCGCGGGCGTCACAAGCATGACGGCCTTCGATGATCTCGCTTCCGATCTCGATGGCATGCTGCGCAGGTCTAGCCACGCTGTTAGGTTTCACCGGTATCTGTCGTTATACCGGTGGAACGATCGCGCGACGGGAGGAAGCTGTGGGTCGTGATGACAGGTGAGGAACCGCACCTCGGAAGAACCTGCCGCATTGCCCTCCGATGATTTGGAGAGCGCGCTCGTCGACCTCATGCAAGAGCAGCAGCACGCCCTCTTCAATTTTGCCCTTGCCATCACCCATGACAACGACGTGGCTGATGACTGCTGCCAACACGCGTTCGTGCGCGCATATGAACAACTGAAACGAGGGAAAGCCGTGAACAAAGCGTGGCTCTACACAGTGACGCGCAATGCAGCAATCGATGCACTGCGACGGCGCAGGCACGAGCGACCTTCGATGCTTCTGGACAATGAAGCCGAGAAGCCAGGTGCCGACACCTCTTCGATTCGCGCTGCTCTCGATCAATTGGCTCCCGGCGACCGAGAAGTGCTCTATCTCTTCGTCGTGGACCGGTTCCCTGCAAAGGACATCGCCGGGATGCTTGGTGTCCGGCCTGAGGCGGTCTATATGCGCATCTCGCGGGCCCGGGAACGGCTGCGCAAACTCTATGGAGACAAACGATGAAAGAACATCGGCAGTTGCAGCACCTGCTGGGTATCTACGATGACATTCCCGCTGAGAAACGGCGAAACATCGATGCCCATGTGAACAGCTGCGAGGAGTGCCGCGCTCGCATGTCCGCCTACCGCGCGCAGGATTTAGCGCTGCGAGGCCTGCCGCAAGCCTGCGCGGCCTCGGACCTTCGGGTCAGGGTGCTCGAGCTGATAAACACTCACGGGGACAAGAAAGAGGATCGCCGCGGTCTGTGGCTTCCCTGGGCAGCGGCGATTGCTACCCTGCTTGCTGTACTCCTCCTGCCACTACATCAGACACCTTCAGGCGTCACCGCTTCCGGCATACCCGTGCTGCGCCGCTATGCCTCAGACACTCAGCAGCTCGGTCCCAATACGGGGACGGCGACGGTGAGCTATCGCATGCTCGGCAGCAATGATGAGCTGGTGCCGGCGGCTTCGGCGACCTTCCTGGATGGGCACCGGCTGCGCGTGCATTGGTCGGTGGGAGACGTCCGACACTATCGCATCGACATTACGACTGTAGAACCGGCGCTCCTCGCGGGGACCGTCACCTACGTCCGCAGTGGATCACGGATTCTGGTCTACGACCGCAGGAGCGAGACTGCTTTGGAAGCTTCTATACATCCGTCCCCGTTCATGTCTGATGCCCAGCTGTTGGCGCTGCTCAAGACGGGATTGTCATTCGGTCCTGCAGTAGGACCGGCGCCGGATGAGTCGATTAACCACTTTGTGGCCACCCTCCGTCGACAGAGTGCGGGTCTCCACCCACCCGGATACGCGAGACTTGTCGGACATGGCCGGTTGCTTGGTCGCAAGGTAGACATTGTGGAGTTTGGCCCGCTCCAGCGATCGGACTACATCACTGGATGCTCGTTTGACCATCCCGGTCATTGCATGCACCACCCCAGTGGGGCGGGGTTCGCTCGCG
Source organism: Chloroflexota bacterium (assembly GCA_003244175.1). Lineage (GTDB taxonomy): Bacteria > Chloroflexota > UBA5177 > UBA5177 > UBA5177 > QHBP01. Next base: position 7,502 of record QHBP01000386.1, read on the forward strand.
TCTGGATCGACCATGTCTACCCGATCGTCCTCCGGTACGAGGCGAGTGATGCAGGCAGCGATCGTTCCATGACTTCGGGTCTTCACGTCCAGGTCGTGTCGATTCGCTATGGTATGGGGCCGCCGGCACGCGATCTCCAATTTCGCCCGCCGGTGAGAACTGTTCGTATCCCCTATATCTTTGCAAACGTCGGGATAGCCAGCGGCGTGCCTTTCCCCGGTAGTCCGTTCGTTAACCCGGGATTGCCAACGGGTTTTACATCGACCGATTGGTTGGATGTGCTGGATGACGTCTATCAGACCGCCATTCCGACAAAGCCTCCGAGGTACGATCGCGTCTATGGACGGTCAACGCCAAGCCTTCTTGGGGGACAACGGGTGGCTTCGGTTCAGGGTCCGTATGTCTACATCGAACAGCAGGTCCAGATGCATGGCCTCCCCATCGAGTTGCGGCGAGGCGTGGTGCGCAAAGCGGGCGCCTGCGAGGTCTATGTTGGCCGGTACAGCGACGGACAACGGTGGCTCGCGTTTCAGGCGCGCCGTGTCTCGGTCCTCATTGCGACAAATGCGCTCAGCGAAGACCAGCTTGTAGGCTATGCCGCCCATGATGTGTGTGGGCACTACACGCGATGAAGCGTCTATTGCTGCTACCACTCGGCTGTCTTTTCCTGCTCGTGGCACTGGCGTTGGGGGGTCTCCGCCTTGCCGGCCTGCAGATGCCGTGGGAGACAAGTGTCTGCGGCGATCCCACCGCCGTATGCTGGACACATGGTTACCCCGTGTACACGGCCATTGTTCGGCGGGACATGCGTGGCGGACCTCCGGATAGAACTGCCATGATCGCGACACTCAAGGCTTTGAATACGGGCCCCGCCATCCCCCACTTGATCGCAGTGATCAATATCCCGGCAGGAGGCAGGATTGTTCAGGCAAGAGGCACGGTAAACGGAGGCTACGGAACGAGGGAGCTTCGGCTGCGACTGCAAAGAGATAGGCACCGGCGCTATCTGTGGGACCTGGGTTCGCTGCCGGATGGAAGTGTCGCCGCGCTCACCATCAGTTTTATGTCCGGACAGCCGGACATCTCCTGGGCGCAGGCGCGACTGTACGGGGATCTTCGGCGACCCGGAGTCCCGTCCAAGCCTGTCGAACTTGATCGTGCGACTCTGCGATCATGAAATGGGTTGACTTGGCCTAAGTGGCAAGGTCCGCATCCACACGACACTCAGTCAGTGGGCGTGCCGATGCGGAGC
>QHBP01000363.1 GCA_003244175.1 Chloroflexota bacterium
CTCGGCATCGAGGCCCTGGCCGCCACTCTGAACGAGGAGAAGGAAACCCTCGTCGACGTCATCGAACCGTACCTGCTCAAGCGCGGCTGGGTTGTGCGGACGGCAGGGGGGCGGAAAATCGGCAGCGGATATATGGACAGTATGCCGAAACAGAATCCTCTGTTCGCATAGATGACATCGGTCACCGGCGCCGTCGAGCGGGTGGTCTTCCACAATCCCGACAACGGGTTCACGGTTGCTCGCTTTCAGCTATCCGAAGTGGTGGGGAGGGGCGATCACGGGATCACCATCGTCGGTACAATGCCGGCCGTCCATCCCGGAGAGATGCTCAAGCTGGCGGGTGAGTGGCAGATCCATCCCGTCCACGGGCGCAACTTCAAAGTCGACACCTTCGAACCGGAGCTGCCCGAGAGTCCCGACGGCATCCGCCGCTACCTCGCGTCGGGCGCCATCCGCGGCATCGGACCGGTGACCGCCGAGCGCGTAGTGGAGCGCTTCGGGCTTCAAACGATGGATGTCATCGACGCCAAGCCCGACTCGCTCCGCACGGTGCCCGGAATCAGCGCCAAGAGGGTGGAGACCATCAAGGCCGCATGGGCGGAGCAGAGGAACCTGCGGTCCATCATGATGTGGCTACAGGAACACGACGTAAGCGTCGCGCTGGCGGCGCGCCTGTACGAGGCGTACGGCGACAAAGCCGTGGATCTCGTGTACGAAGACCCATTTCGGCTGGCACAGGACGTCCACGGCGTCGGGTTCAAGACCGCGGATTCTCTGGCTCGGAAGCTGGGGATGTCGCCGCACTCCCCGTCGCGATACATGGCGGGTCTGCGTCACGCTCTTTCGGAAGGGGCAAACGACGGACACGTCTTCCTTCCGCGTCCAGATTTGTTGGAGCGGGCCGGCAAGCTCCTCGAGACGCAGAGCGCTATGCTCGAAGCGTCGCTCCTGGAGGTGGCTCGGCGGGATATGGCGGTGCTCGACGGAGACCACGTCTATCTCTCTCCTTTCTACCGCGCGGAAGCCGGAGCCACAGAGCTCATCGAGCGGATCGAGGGTACGCCATCGGCGATAACGCTTGATCGACGGCTCGATCTGGGAAAAATCGCGGTGGAAGCCGGGCGGGCACAGGGGCTTCGACTTGCAGACAAGCAGGAGCTCGCGGTGGAGCAGGCGCTACGAAACAAAGTGAGCGTCTTGACGGGCGGCCCGGGAACCGGCAAGACATCCACTCTGCGCACGATTATCGCTGCCCTCGAGACCATGGACGCAACCTATTGCCTGTGTGCCCCCACCGGACGCGCCGCCAAGCGTGTGACCGAGACGACGGGGAGGGCGGCCTCCACGATTCATCGGCTCCTGGAGTTCCAGCCGTCGACGAACAACTTCGGATATGATACCTCCCGGCCTCTGCCGTACGACTTCGTCATCGTCGACGAGGTGTCGATGATCGACATTCTTCTCTTTTATCACCTGCTGAAGGCCGTGCCCCCGGAAGCGCACCTGCTACTGGTGGGCGACGCGGACCAGCTACCGTCGGTTGGGCCAGGGAACGTCTTGCGAGATCTCATAGCCAGTGGATCGGTAGCGACGGTGGAGCTCACCGAGCTGTTCCGTCAGGCGCGAGGCTCCCGCATCGTGCTTGCGGCCCACAACGTCAATGCGGGCATCGTGCCCGCGATCCCCAATGAAGACAACCACGATCTCTTCTTTGTCCGAGCCGAACAGGATGAGAAAGCTGTGGAGGTCATCAGGAGCCTTGTGGTCAATCGTATCCCTGTTAAGTACGGCTTTGACCCGGTGGACGACATCCAGGTTCTGTCGCCGATGCACATGGGTCCGGCCGGCGTGGCCGCACTCAACCGGGAGCTGCAGGCAGCGTTGAACCCACCGTCGGCCGGCGTGCTCGAGCTTCAACGGGGCGAGCGATCACTTCGCCTTGGAGACAAGGTGATGCAGGTTCGCAACAACTATGACAAGGAGGTCTTCAACGGCGATGTCGGCAAGGTTATGGACATCGACCCGGAAGATCAGATGTGCATGGTCGAGTTTGTAACGGCCGGCGTCCCGCAACAGGTCGCGTACGAGGCCGCAGACATCGACGAGCTGGCGCTGGCGTACGCGGTATCCGTCCATAAGGCCCAGGGCAGCGAGTTTCCGTGTGTCGTTCTCGCCCTACTCCCTCGCCACTACCTGCTGCTTCAGCGAAATGTCCTGTATACGGCCATTACCCGCGCCAAACATCTGTGCGTGCTCGTAGGATCACCCCGAGCGCTTGCGATGGCCGTTCAGTCCAACCGAAGGCAGGCGAGGAACACCGACCTGGCGCGGCGGCTGCAGGAGTGGCGAAAAGCGCCAATCCAGCACGGGATGCTATAAGCCGGCGTGGAGTTCTTCATCCAGTCCCTGGCCACCATCTTTAGCGTCGTCGATCCTGTCGGCATCGCCCCCATCTTCATAGCTCTCACTCCCGGCATGGCTACCGCCAGCAAGCTGCGCATCATGCGTAATGCCGTGACCGTCGCATTCATCATTCTTTTCGCGTTCGCCGCGATCGGGCGGATTCTTTTGCGCTCTCTCGGCATCACGCTGCCCGCGTTCTATATCTCCGGCGGAGTCCTTCTCCTTCTGATCGCCATCGACCAGCTTTTTGCCCGCGCTTCGCGCACGCGTGAAACACCGGAGGAGCAGGGTGAGGCCCTGAAGAGCGCGGATATCAGCGTCTTCCCCCTCGCGATTCCGATCCTGAGCGGTCCCGGAGCCATCGCAACGGTCATCCTCTACATGTCGCTGGCGGGCACCAATGCCCTTCGGATCCTGGCGGTGCTTGCCTCCATTTCGATCGCCCTGCTAGCCGCGTATCTCGTCATGCGGCTGAGCGGTGTCGTGGTGCGTCTCCTGGGAGAGACGGGGATCCACGTCGTCGGCCGTATCATCGGCATCATCCTGGCGGCGCTGGCTGTCCAGTTCATCCTCAACGGCATCGCGGCGTATTATCATGGCCTGGCGCGATAGTTCTCCGTTGCTCAATGGCCGTGAACCCGGACGGAGGCTGATGGCGGTTTACATGGCTGGCGAGGTGACAGTGCGTTCAGGGATCCGGGCCTAATTCGGAACCGCATGACAAAACTACACGAGCGCGGACATCGAGGAAAGGACAAGAACTCGTGAAGATAGGCATTATTGGCGCGGGCCGCATCGGCGAGGCAGAAGCCCGACTCTTTGTGCAGGCAGGGCATGAGGTCGCGCTCAGCAATTCGCGCGAACCATCCACGCTGGCCCCTCTCGTCACGGATATCGGTCATGGTGTGCGGGCAATAGGCCCGGCCGAGGCCGCGAAATTCGGGGATGTCGTTCTCCTCGCCATCCCGTTCGGCGCGTATGCGGCCCTGCCGGCCGAACAGCTCCAGGACAAGATCGTCATCGATGCCTCTAACTACTACCCGCAGCGCGACGGGCAGATCGACATGGGTGAAGATACCTCTAGCGAGTTCCTGGCGCGCCGTCTCCCCGGAGCCCGCGTGGTCAAGGCGTTCAATACCATCTACTGGGAGAGGCTGCGCGACGAGGGTCACCCCGACATGCCCCTCGACCAACGACTCGCCGTCTTCGTGGCAAGTGATGATGTCGAGGCGAAGGATGTCGTGCAGGCCCTCATCGAAGAGAGCGGATTAGCGGCGGTCGATACCGGATCGCTCGCGGATGGCGGACGACGGCAACAGCCTGGCTCGGACATCTACAACGTTCCGCTTACCGCTCGCGAGGCCCGTGAGCGTCTCTCGCCGGCATAATAGCGAGGATCGCAATGTGCAAACTCTGGCACCCGTGGGAGCCGGAGCAAGTCAATCACTCCCGATGGTGCACCGACACCGACGGGGGCTGTTCCCCGCCCGGCCGTCTCGTTCTTTAAGCTAAGCTATCTGGACCGGATGCTCTCACGATCTTCGGCGTCGATCCGCAGCTGACGCTGATCCCGCTGGTACTTCTCGGAACCGCCCTTGACCAGCGTGAGAGCAAGGGTCGCGCACCGCGTGCGTGTGGACACAACCTCCTTGCCCATCGCGTCGATAATGTCTTCGAAGCTCATCTGACGCACCTCGTCAAGCGTCTTGCCGACCACATCTTCGGTCAGCATCGACGCCGCGGCCAAGCTGATCGTACAACCCTCTCCCTGGAAAGACGCCTCGGCCACGCGGTCGTCGCCGTCCAGACGCAGGTACATAACGACGATGTCGCCGCAGCCGGGATTGCCGCCACTGACTTCGATGTCCGTAGGCTTCAGAACACGCTTGTTCCGTGGATAGTCGTGGTGATCGAGGATGTTCTCGATATAGTCTTGCCGGCTCAGCATGGACCTTACTTCTCGATCGGCGCGCCCACGAGGTTGCCCCACTCCGTCCACGACCCGTCGTAGTTTTTGACGTTATCGTATCCGAGCAAGTAACTCAGGACGAACCACGTGTGGCTTGACCGCTCGCCGATCCTGCAGTAGCTGATCACGTCCATGTTGGGCGTAATCCCCTCCTTCTCCGCGTACAGGGCCCGCAGCTCTTCCGCGGTCTTGAACGTGCCATCACCGGCGTTTGCCGCCATCCCCCATGGAATATTGCGCGCGCGCGGGATGTGGCCACCGCGCTGGGCTCCCTCCTGAGGGTAATCCAGCATGTGCAGCAGCTCGCCCTTGTACTCCGCGGGCGAACGCACGTCGATCAACGGCTTGTTCTCTTCCGACTGTCGGAACACCTCGTCTCGAAAGGCGCGAATAGCCGTGTCGGGCTCCTGCGCTCGGTAGTCCCCACTTTCATGCCGAGGCTCCTGGCGGCTCCATTCACGTCCCTCTTGCTCCCACTTCACGCGGCCGCCATCCATGACGCGCACGTCTGCGTGCCCATAGAGCTTGAGCAGCCAGAAGGTGTAGGTCGCGTACCAATTATTCTTGTCTCCATACAGAACCACCGTGGCTCCGTCGCTGATCCCCTTCTCCTCCATGAGGCTCTCGAAGCTGCTGCGGTCCACGAAATCTCGCTCGATCGGGTCTTGCAGCTCCGTATGCCAATCCAGCTTCACCGAGCCTGGGATGTGACCTACCTCGTAAAGCAGTACATCCTCATCCGCCTCGACCACACGTACCTGTGAATCTCGCAGGTGCTCCGCCACCCAGCCGGTGCTCACGAGCACCTCCGGGTGCGCATAGCCTTTCAATTTTTCTTCGAATGACGTCATTGTTTGCATTGGTCGCTCTCCTTTCTCGCCGGGGGGTGTATGGCTACGGCCTAGACAGTCCTGCGCACCGGCCATGCCAGCAATCGATGCAGCTCTTTTGAGATCCTCTCTCTATAGTACGCGTTGCCGAGAGGGGCAAGTGCTGACCGAGGACCGATGGCTCCTCCTCGCTCAGCAGGTCGTAGCCCCAATTCGATGGTGTTCCGGAGAGTCTGCAGCCTCACGGTGGCGTTTCTCGCCCCTCCCGGCAGCAGTGTTAGTCCGTTGGACAGACGCAGGGGAAGGATGCGGTGTGAGGAGTCGGTCGCGAGCCGCTGCTGGTGCTGCCGGAAGTAAGGCCGAGTCAGGACGTGCGGCAACTCATCTGAAGATGCGTCGGGAGAGCACGACGCGGAAGCGATGGCGGATCTCAGCGTCCAGCATGGCACGTACCCTCACTCGTCTTCGTCTTCGTACTCGTACTCGCGGATGGCAGCCGGCCACCATCCCTCGAGGTCGATGGTGTAGCTGAACTCGCCCAGCGGGACCTGCTTTGTGGGCCAGGGAGGGGATTCCGTCACCGGCTGATGGATCACCAGGTCGCTCGTGCCGCTCAGAGTCAGGCTGCGCGCGGCAACGGGCATCCCCGGGGTAAACGTGAACAGGTAGCGCTCCGCCGTCCGCGCCTGTTCCTTCCCGCCCTCGATCACCCGTAGAGGCACCTCCCCTCCTCCTCCGGAACCCGGTGCGATCGTGTACGTAGTGCCGAGGTCGTCGCTGAGCTCGAGCCGGTCGGCCGTGAAGATGTCCCACGACGGCTCCAGCCCTAACGGCTCATCGAGGTAGGGAGCTGGGACGGGGTAAAACGCCTCATAGGGGATCTCGCTGGGCAACGGGCTCGCGACGCCGACGTGCACCTGCACTCCGGTGACCCCGATCTTCACCTCCTCCAGCAGCCACAGAACCTCCCCCTGTCGCCGCTGCAGGTACAGCAAGACTTCGAGCTGCACCTCCTTGGGTTCGTCCCACTCGGCCACCGCCCGCCGCAGGGTCTGGCGCGCACGCTCCGCCCCCGCTGCCTGCACCGCCTCCTCGACCGCACCCCGATGGTCTGGGAGGGCGAGTAGCTGCCTGGCGAGTTGCTGCTCCGCGGCGGGCAGAGCGAACGGTTCCAGCCCCTGCTCCGCTCGCGCGGGAGACCAGAGGAACGCTTGCAGGTCGCCGTTGTGGTAGCCCCGGAGCCGGGCGAGTACCTCGTCCAGTGCGCTCAACTCCTCGGGCTCAATCCACTCTCCGCCGGCGTCTATCCAGCCCTCGGTCATTGTCCGTAGCCTCGTGCCTCAAGGCGCTCGCGGGTACTAGCCACAGCTAAAAGGAGGCGGACACCAACCCGAAACAGCATCGTTGTCCGTCTTGGCGCTGTAGACACTGTAGAAGACAGACTCGAGGATACCCCTCGATGCCCCTCCCGCGTTAGTCCCTTTGGTAAGGAACTCGCGTTTCCCCCTTCGCTCAGGATGTATCCCGCGGGCCCTTCACCGTGCGCCACCAATTGAGCGACTCCCGCGTAGCAAGGCGTGAGGCGCTCCCGGCATGGGACGTGGCGATGTGCATCCAGGTGTGAGTGTGGCAGCGTCGCGGTAACTTATCAGGAATCGGCTCGCGCGCGCCCCGCACGCGATCATCCGTCCTCGCATAAGTATGGGCACCGCATAGTTCCCAAAGAACGTTGTCCCCGGCTTTCTCGATGAGATGTGGAACGTGGAGTCGTGCGGTCGCGAGAAGACGTACCAGTACGGTGCATACTCCGCTAGCGGAGCGCACGCCCCGGCACAGGAGAAGTTCTCACTGCGCCGGTAGTCCTTAATGGACACCGAGACCATCTGACGACCGAACGTTTTGGAGAGGAGCCCCTCGAAGTTCCACAGAAGTCGCCCCCTCGCCGTCAAACTGGCCGGCGGTCCGCCGGCATGTCTTGAGTCGCCCGTAGCTGTAGCAGCGTGGGCATTCCATAGCACTAGTGTCGCGATGACGACTCCGCCGGTGCTTCTAATCATTGGTTTCATCTTTTCTCCTCCAAGGAACGGAATCCGCTCGTGCCTCCTCAGCACCCAGAGCCAATCTGCGACCAAGGCAGTGAGTAGGCGTTCCCGCCGTGAAGTGGCAGCTCGTACCAGGTCGGCGGTTCGCCCGAAGCTTCTACGCTCGCAGCGGCTGCGCCCCGGCGAGCATGGGGGTGTAGTCGCCAGTAGGCGCGATAATCAGGCAGAATCACGTGCGTGTTACACGCGGGGTTGGACGGTCCCCCGCACTTGTTGGCCCGCTCAAGGTATCCCGGGGCAAGCAGTTGGAACAGGCCAACCGCCCCGGACAAGGGGTTGACTGTCGTCGCGATGAGACTCGACTCCATCATGGCAGCCGCGACCATCTCCCGCGCCCTTCCACGCGAGAGTCGAGCATGTCGTGCAATTTTGCAGATGAGCCGCGCATTTGCCAGTTGTGCACGGGACAAATTGACTGTGCGCGCATATTGGGCACACAATCCCGATGGATCAACCGCATTTACCGGATTGTCGCCCGCGTATGAGTACGCCTGGCCAGTCTCTGCCGTCAACGGATCAACGGTCAGAAATTGCTGGGTGCTGGGGTCGTAGTAGCGCGCCCGCAGGTACTGGAGCCCGGACTCCGCGTCCGTGTACTGTCCCGCGTACTTGAAGGGGTTTGCGACGCTACCAGTACTGCTCGAGAGGTTCCCGTACGGATTGTGCGCATATGTGTCGACCGTGTTCCCCGAGCCGTCCAGCAGGGCACGCGTGCTCCCGAGCTGATCCTGGTAGTAGTAGTACACCGTGGAATCGGCGCCGATCTGCTGCCAGCGGTACGCCGCCCACACCCGTCACGTAGGAGGTCGAGGCGTCCTGGACAAGCAGGGGCAGCCCCTCGGCGACGTCCCACGTCTCGTCGGTCGTGGCCGTCCCGGCCGTCTTGCTCGCCCGCAGCCCATCCCCGTCGTACTTGTAGGTCCAGCCGCTACTCCCTTTGGCGTAGCTGATCAGCTGGTCGTCCTGGTTGTAGCCGAAGGTGCTCGAGGTTTTGCTCACGCTGTCGGACTGCCGCGTCCGATCTCCGTCGGCGTTGTACGACAACGTCAGGTTCTGGGTGGTGCTGGTTCCGTGCTGCTTCACCAGGCTCGTCAGCTCGTCGGCGTTGTCATAGCCCAGGGTGCTCGTCGTGTTCGCGGTGATCGTCTTGAGCCGATCGGCAGCGTCGTACCCAAAGGTTGTATTCCCACCGGCGCTACCGTCCCCGCTCAGCCGATTGAGCGCGTCGTAGCTGTAGGTGTGGTTCTTCACCTCGATGGGGTCGGTGTTGGTCTGGAGCTGATTGTCCGCATCCCGGCTGTAGCCAAACGTCCACAGCGTCGACGAGCCCTTCAGATCGTGGATCTGCGTGAGGTTGTCCGCGTTGTCGTACCTGAAGGTCGCGGTCGTGCCGTTGGGGTATGCCTCACTCGTCAGGTTGCTGTTGGGGTCGTAGCCAAAGGTCGTGCTGTGCGAGAGCCAATCGGTCACTTTCTGCAACCGATCGGCGGCATCGTAGGCGCGGGTCACCTGCGAGCCATTCGGGTAGGTGAGGCCGGTGAGGTTGCCCCCGAGGTCGTACCCGTACTTCACCGTCTGGCCGGCGCCGTTCAAGACTTGACCCGGTTGAGTGGACA
>QHBP01000439.1 GCA_003244175.1 Chloroflexota bacterium
AGCTATGTCCCGCTCCTACTCCTCCTGGGACTCGCGGGTATCTATTGCGGAAGAGGGACAGGGCGCCGGGTCGGAACATTCGCGACACTCCCGGTTGCGGGCATGGTGGTGGGACTCGCCACCTACGACATCGCGTGGGCGGCGGACCGTTTTCTGGGCACGTTGTGGTATGCGCAGGCGCTCCTCAGCGGTTCGATTGCGGTTGGCATGGGCTGCTTTGGTTTGGCATTGGCGTATACCGGCATCGCCGTTGTGCGACTTCGCGTGTTTCCTCGATGGGCTGGACTCCCGCTTGCAATCGCCGGCCTTTGTATTGCCTGCTTTCTCGTTGCAGCGTTTGCAACCTCCGGACAGACCCGCTACCAGGTGGTCAATCAGGGCGAGGTGTACATTTCCCTGGCCTTTGGGCTTGGTTGGCTGCCGCTGGGCCTAAGCCTCCTTCTTGCCGGCACGCGCCGCGAACACACACAGCATTTGTCCCGCGGAAGCGGATTGGTCACATGAACAGATTGATTCGCATCTATCCGCGGGCGTGGCGTGAGCGGTACGGAGAGGAATTCGAAGCGCTGCTCGAACAGCGCCCGATTGCTGTCTTGGATGTCATCGATATCGCACGCGGAGGTCTCGATGCCAGGCTTCAAAGACTGGCGCACAAACCCGCGAAGAGAGGAGGCGCGATGTCACTGAATCGCGACAGTCTGCGCGATGAGCTGCAGGCGGTCCTGGCCGCCCGAGAGGAGTTGGGACCGGATCATGAGCCGCAGCTCGTGGAAAACTTCTTGAACCGGCTGGAAGAGCATGCCGCCTTTGATCGTGAGAAAAAGGTCCGCCCTGCGCCACGGGTGCTCACACTTTGGCGACGATCGGGCCCGCTACTTGTGCTGTGGATGTTGGCCGGGATCTCTAGCATTGCGGTTGGATTCCCCTGGTCTTTGGGAAGCACTGCTGCAGCGGAAGTGCTTGCCACCAGCGAGCGAAGCGGCTACCTGGCGGTATTGATCGCCGTTCTGTTTGTATTCTGCGTGGCATCTGTCGTCTGCCTTGCTAGCACTATTGCGCGGTACTTTCCTCGACGGGGTCAAAGACTCTGGACATAGTGGCGCGTTCTTTCTAGCCAATCGCCGCGTCGACGTTTACCACCCTTTCTGCCGTGTGGTAGATTCGCACGTCTCTTTTTTCTGAGGTGATGTGTGATTCGGAAGCTTTCTCTCTTTTTTGTGAGCATTCTCAGTCTGCTCGTAGCTGGCTGCGGGACCGCTGGGACCGCCGGGACCGCCGGCGTCGGTACTTCCCTCGGTGGCAAGACCCTCTCCGCGATTGAGCCTCCCGCCTTTGTCCCGGGACCGCTGGACGGCATGGCGACGGCCCGTGCTCGCGCGTTGAGACGCCCCCTGGCGGTGATTCTGGAGAACTACGCGCCCGACTCCCGTCCGCAGTCCGGCCTGTCGCAGGCAAGCACGGTCTTCGAGACGCTTGCGGAGGGCGGGGTCACGCGTTTCATGGCCCTGTATTTGGAGAACGACGCAACGAAGGTCGGACCGGTGCGAAGCACGCGCGTGTACTTTGATCACTGGGCGGCCGGTTTTCACTCCATCCTGGCCCACGTCGGTGGAAACGACGACGCGCAGAGTCTCCTCTGGCATATGTCCAAAGTGTTCAACATCGACGAGAACCGGTGGGAGATCAATTTGAACAACACCGGAACGCCTCTCTTCTGGCGAAGTACCGACCGAGTCGCGCCGCATAACATGTATGTCAATACGGTCACGCTCCGCGCCTATGCTGATCGAAATCGTCAGGATTGGGTGTACGCGGGGGCGAGCTTCCCCCACAAACAACCGGCTCCGCTCCGCCAACGGGGTCAAGCCACAACCATCAACCTCGGATTCGTCAATCCATTGGGTCCGCTGCCCAATTCCGACTATGCGGTGCGGTACGATTACGACCGCGTTTCCAATACCTACGGCCGCATCATGGGCGGGCTGCCGCACGTCGATGTGCTCAATGGCAAACAGATTCGACCCTCAAATGTCATCGTTATGCAGACCGGCCCGGCGGCGCCGGACCTCCTGGCGGGCCCGACACCGGAGAGCATCCTGATTCCGACATTGGGAAGTGGCAAGGCAACCATTTTCCAGGACGGCAAGGCGATCGACGGACACTGGCAGCAGCTCAATCAGTTCGCGCCGCTGCGTTTCTCCGACAATCGATGGCGGCAGGTCGCGTTGAACCCCGGGCAGACGTGGGTCGAGGTGGTCCCACAGGGATCGAGTGCCCAATGGGTGGTTCGCTGAGACGCCTGCTCGTTGCGGGCTGGCTCCTGATCTGCTTCGGGACGTCGTCGACTGAGGCGGCTCCGACCAGTCCACATCAGATTTTTGCTCCGGTCTTGGTCTTCCACCATGTCAAAGCGTTTTTGCCGGGCGACAACGCGATTGAGCGCGGCCTTACGGTGCCCCCGGAGCAGTTCGATGCCGAGCTTCGGTACCTGCGGGCCCATCGCTACCACACGGTCTCCGCGTACGCTTTGGTGCGTGCTCTGTTGTCCGGCCGGCGGTTGCCGTCTCGACCAGTGGTCGTCACCTTCGACGACGGGTACAGCGACGTGTACGCGAACGTCTTCCCCGCCCTGCGGCGTTACCATTTGGTCGCCACGTTCTTCATAGTGCCGGGGTTCCTGGGAAGGCCACGTTATCTGTCCTGGCGACAGGTGCTTACGATGTCGCGGCACGGAATGGATATCGAGGCGCACACGATGACCCATCCCGATCTGACGGTCGTCTCGCCGGGCCAACGTGTCTCGGAGGTCGCCGGGTCGCGCACGGCGCTGGAGCGACGACTCCATCGTCCCGTGTTGATTTTCGCCTATCCGTACGGCGCCTATAACCAAGCAGTGCTGGAAACGGTCAAGCGCTCCGGATTCCGCGCCGCCTTCACCACCCGTCAAGGGTGGCTGGAGCGAAGTGATAGCTTGCTGACCCTCCCTCGTGTGTACGTCGACAACGACGACTCCATCCAGATCTTTGCCGGCCGTCTGACGGCCGATCCAGCGGCACTGGCCGCGGATCCGCTCTGAAACCATGACCTCCAGGAGAGCACGTCGCCGTCGGTCGAGGCAGCAGGCACACCGACCCGCCGCCTCTCGCGGCTTTACGGCGTCGCAGAGACTGCTCGCGGTCGCCGGCGGTGCTCTTGCGGTCGTAGCCGGGATCGCGATATTGATCGCGGGGAGCCGTCAGAACGAACAACGCCTCGCTCGCGTCGCCGGTATTCTGATCGTTCTCGGCGTCGTCGGGCTCTTCATTGGAGTATGGGGCAGTCTGTAGCGTGACACGAGGGGGGACGCAGTAACTACAGACGCTCTATGACAGGGATGCCCAGAATCCCGCACACGTTCGTCAGTACGTCTCGCACTGTTTGAACCAGGAGCAGGCGAGCTCTCCGAACCTCCGGCTCCGCGTTGAGCACGCCGCAGTCGCGGTAGAACTGACTGAAAATGGTGGCGAGGTCGTAGGCATACTCGGCCACCAGATTGACGGCGAGGGTGCGCGCCGCGGTCGCTAGCATTTCCGGGTACTGGGAGATGTGATAGACCAGTCGCCTCTCCTGTTCGTGTTGGAGAAGTGCGGTGTCCGCTCCCTTTAGTGTCCGCGGGTCGATGCCGTGCTCCCGCTCCGCCCGGCGCAGAAGCGCGAACGTGCGCACCAGGGCGTACTGCACATACAAACCGGTGTTGCCGTCGAAACTGACGACATCCGCGACGTCGAAGACGATGTCACGCAGTGGGTTGTACTGGACCATGAAGTAGCGCACGGCTCCAACTCCCACGGCCTCGGCGATGCTTCGCATCTCGTCGTCGCTCAGATCCGCGCTGCGCTTGTCGGTAGCTCGCTCATAGGCGACGCTCACCGCCTGATCGATGACCGAATCGCCGGACACGGCGGTGCCCTTGCGTCCACTGATCTTGCCTTCGGAAGTCGAGACCATTCCGTAGGCCAGATGGAAGAGATCGCCGGCCGCCTTGGCAAAGCCCGCAGCTCGCAGCGCGGCCTGGACCGTGTCCTGCGCCTGACTCTGATGCACGCCAATGATATTGATTACGCGATCGGGGTTCTCCGCCCGCGGCCGGTCTCCGCGCATGGAAGTGCTGTATAAGGTCTCCCCGTTGGGTTGGCGGGTGTATTCGACATAACTGAGGGGATCGGGGAGAAGGCCGAACTTCCAGATGTGATACACGATGTCCTTGCCGACATATGTTGGAATGCCGTTGGAGCGGATCAGCACCTCGGCCTTGGGCTCCTCATCATCCGGGACGATATGGCCGGTATGGATGACGAGAGCGCCGGCGTACCTGCCGTCTTTCGGTCTGGATACGGCGGATGCCTGACACAGGCGCTCAACAGCGGCGTCGAAGATGTGGGACTGCACGAGGTGACTTTCCCAGCTCAGCAGCTGGTAGAAGATTCCGAGTCGATACGCCGTCTGAAGCTGGCCATTCAGAATTCGTTCGAGTATAGGGTGATACTTTCCGCGCTCCAGGGCGTGCATCGTGTGCAGCACGTCCTTTTGCAGCGACCGAATGTTCTCAACTCGCGCCTCGAGGCTCCGGCGTTCGCCCGAGCCGCCGTCGTCGTCGGCCTCACGGACCCGCTCGAGCCGCTCTTTGAGGTCGCGCTCGGCCCCGAGCTCTGCTGAGATCTTGACGTACGAGCGTCCGACCAGCTGATCGAACTTCTCGCCGGGAGCTGCGGGTTCCGGAAACCTCTCAAAGGCGAACACCGCCTGCGCCGCCTGGAGTCCGGTATCGTCAATGTAATTCTGAACCTGCACGTCGTGGCCGATGTGCGTCAGCAAGCGGGCAATGACATCGCCCAACACGGCATTGCGCACGTGTCCGATGTGCCACTCTTTGTTGGGGTTCACAGACGTATGCTCTACGACGATGCGCTCCGTGACGGCGCCCTCTCGCTTCCCGTAGGCGGAGCCGGCGGAAGCCACGGCCTCCATGACGTGGGGTACGAACGTGTCGTATCTCAGGTAGAAGTTGACGAAGCCCGCGCCGGCCCGCTGGACTTCGGCAATAAACCTGAAGCGGTGGGGATCGAATGCCCCGATGAGCTCGGAGGCGATCTCCTGAGGTGGTCTCCTGCGTTCTTTGGCAAGCGGGAACACATTGAGCGATCGCTCACCGAACTCCCGCTGCGGCGGGACCTTGATCTGCACCCGCTCCGGATCGATCTGACAGGACTGCAAGAACTCCAGGATTTCCCTGTCAAAGTCGGAAAGCGGGTCGAGCGACATTCCACATTGTAGCTGGTAAAATCCGGGCGGAATCGCCGGTATGGAGGGGTCTTTGCTGCTGTCGGACAAGCGGATCGTTGAAGAGAGGGATGACGGGAACATCGTCATCGACCCGTTCGACATTCGCCAGCTGGGCACCAATTCCTACGACTGCCGGCTGGGCGACTGGTACTTCCAGTCGCCGAAATACTCCGAGACCGTCGACTTCACGAACGAAGACCAGGCCCTCGCCTTTTGGGGAGAGCCGATCCGGGCCGTGGAATCGATAGTTGTCAAGCCGGGAACGACCATTCTCGCGCATACGCAGGAGGTGGTGGGCGCCACCAACGGCATCACCACCACCATGCATGCGCGCAGCAGCATCGGGCGCTCCGCGCTGTCCGTCTGCAAATGCGCCGGGGCCGGCGACGTGGGCTACATCTCGCGCTGGACGATGGAGATCAGCAACCATTCGACCTGCAGCATCGTCCTCCCCGTCGGCCTGAGAATCTGCCAGATCAAGTTCGACTACGTGGGCGAGACGCTGAAGGAATATCACGGCAAATACGGCCAGCAGAGCGAGTGGTCACCGTACGACATGATTCCCAGGTTGTACCGGGACTGGGACCTCGACGAGATTCGCTCGGCTTTTGCCGCCAAGACGTGAGCCTCGACGACCTGGATTCACCCGGCGGCATGGTTTGCGTCAACCACCGGCGTCGGGAAACGGCGGTTCGCTGTGGAAAGTGCGAACGCCCCATCTGCACGAAGTGCATGGTTCAGACGCCGGTCGGCGTTCGCTGCCGAGACTGCGCGCAGATGCGCCGTCTCCCGCAGTACGAGATCTCTCCACTCCTATTGGCACGATCCGCCCTGGGCGGACTGGCCGTCAGTGCCATCGCCTGGTACCTGGTGTCCCTGGTCCCATTTCTCCGTTTCTTCCTGAGCATCCTCGTGGGCGCCGCCGTCGCCGAGGCCATGAGCCGCCTGGCCAAGCGCCGAGACAACCGCTGGCTCGAAATAGCCGCCGTGGTGGTCGTCGTGGCGGGCCTCGCTCTTGCGCAGCTGGCCGTGTTTGCGGGGAGCCTCTCCGTGTATGGACCTTTGTTCGGACAGACACCGGGATATCTGATATCGCTGGCGGTGCCGGTGATTATCGCGGCGGTGGTTGCGGTGGTGAAGCTGAGGTAGGGCACGTCCGGCAGGCGGCACGAAACTAGCAAGAAGCGTTATAAAGATGCTATGACAACCGAGAGAGTGCCCTTCACCGACCGCATTGTCCGGGACCCGCAAGTCCTTGTTGGCAAGCCTGTGGTGAAAGGGACACGTTGTTCAATCGCTTGACCAAACCATAACCGGTCATCCCCGATTAATCTCTATTAGTCCCCAACAGAGCCGAACGCAACATAGGCGCAGTCACTTGGAGTTATTATTTTGCTGGAAAAACACTTATCAATGGTGAGTATTCACCGATTAATGAAAACTATACGCTGAAACACGAAAGTGGTCACCTATTCGGACTTAACCATCTATCTCAGGTCAATTTAGTTCCTACGAATACAAAAAGTACGACAGAATTTCCAACTTTCCCGTCGAAGAATATAATAATGGAACGAGCATCATGATCATGTGGTCATTACCCTCAAGAGTCTAAACCGTGGACGCCGCCACTTTGCATGTGGAGGTGGGCACGGTGGGGGAGGTGCGTCACTGACGCGGGACCTGGCCGGTGTGAGCACGGCGGCAAAAAGACGGGTCATATCTAACCCGTGGTCATGAGGGATGATTGGGAGTTAAGTGCAACTGCCAGGCCATGAAGGATGTTGGAGGATAAGTGAAGGGAGACCGGAGAAGCGGGCTTCGCGTGGGTGACAACTCACGGAGTGAAACAAAGCCACCTTATCCTTCCGACCGCACTCCATCGGCGGAAGAACAAATTCGCGCCGCCACGGTAGGTGAGCGAACCCCGCTGACCGAACCCATCGAAATCGCCGATTACGATCCCGACTGGCCTCTGCTATACCTCGCCGAAGTCGAGAGAATCCGGCAAGCACTCGGGGACAAAGTCCTGCTGATCGAACACGTGGGCTCGACCTCAGTCGTGGGATTGGCCGCCAAGGCGAGAATCGACATACTCCTCGTCGTCGCCGACTCGGCGGATGAGGCGGACTATGTCCCACCCCTGGAAGCTTGCGGCTATACATCGCGAATCCGAGAGCCGGACTGGTTCCAACATCGCCTTCTCAAGGGACCCGACACCGACGTCAACCTTCACGTGTTCTCGCCCGGTTGTCCTGAGATCGACCGCATGCTGATTTTCCGCGACTGGTTGCGCGACAACGAAGCCGACCGCCGGCTGTATGAGCGCACCAAGCGTGAGCTTGCTCAGAGGGAGTGGAAGTACGTGCAGAATTACGCCGACGCCAAGACCGATGTGGTCGAAGAAATCCTAGCTCGCGCTCAGGCACATGCTCGGGGAGACGAGTTACCCCCTCAATAATCGATCGCCTTCCTTGACCTGGTCGCGGCCGAAGATGAGGTTCGCTGGGTGTCGAGCCGGCGATAGACCTATCCCCAGGGACGAGAGAATCGAGGGAGCTGAGAACGGGACGTTACGACCGTTCAGCGACCGTCACGATTGCGCCAAGGCCCCTGCCCAGATCCCTCGGCGAAACACGGGCACTATCTCCCCGGACTCTGTCTCTCCCTCGATATCCAGCTCATCCGACCCGATCATGAAATCGACATGGGTCGCGCTCTGATTCACGCCACGCGCCAGCAGATCCCCCTCCGTCATCGCCGTCCCGCCCTCGATCGTTGCGGAAAAACCGTTGCCAAGAGCGACGTGGCAGGAGGCGTTCTCGTCAAAGAGGGTGTTGTAGAAGGTCGTGCGCATCCGGCCAGCGGAGCATCTGCCGGGACCAGGGCGATCTCCCCGAGATAGCGCGCGTTGACATCAGTCTCGAGCAGACCGGTCAGGATATCCAGCCCCGTATCTGCCGAAGCCTCGACTACCTTGCCCCCTTCCAAACGGAGGGCGATGTTCTCGATCAGAACGCCGTTGTAGTTGAGGGGTAACGTGCTCCTCACCGTGCCGTTCACCCCGGTGCGCAGCGGCGTGGTGAACACTTCGTCGCTCGGGATGTTGGGGACGAACCGCACCCCGCTCTTGCTGCGGATGTTGGCGCAGCTCATCCACTGAGCACCCCGTATGAGTTTGACCTCCAGATCCGTTCCCGGGGCTCGGTAGTGGAGCTTCCGGATACCGGCTTGGTTCAGATGCACTTCGCGGCGCCGCAGCTGATCCAGGTGCTCCTGCCAGGCGGCGATCGGGTCTTCCGCATCTGCTCTCGTGGACCGGCAGATCATTTCCCAGGTCAGTTCAATTGCCTCGTCGGGCGGGCGATGCGGGAAGAGCAAACCTGCCCACGCCGCGGTGGCAACGGCACCGACGGTCCAATTGACCGAGAACGTGCCGTGGATTGCCTGCACGAAGGGATGGCCCGCTTCTGCTTCGGCTTTGGATGCGACGCTTATCCGCTCGGGATCGATGTCTCGGTAGAGGTGTGGATCGGGAGCGTGCATCAGAAGGAAGGCGGCATCCCGCTCGACGAGCTGCATGAACGAGTCCGCCCTCCAGGAAGGGTACGAAGCCAGCTGCTCGATTGCCGCATGCTGCATCGTGAGCCGTGCGACCGCCGGGGCGAACCAGGTCACCTGGACATTGCTTGCCCCGGCCGCATAAGCCCTTTCCACCAAAGTCACCACAAAATCGGCGGATTCGACAGGTGCGTGGAACACTTCCGGACCGGCACCGATCATCAGTTGCTGTCCCGGTTGGACATTAGCTCCGACCTTCACCAGGAGCTCCGCGTACTGGTCCACTTGGGTCCGCAGATCTACCGCTGGTGCCTCGAGCGTCGACATGCCGGTCTCCTCTCCTTTGCTGTCTATGTGCAACTCTTCCTTCAAGATGCTCGATGTATCTCCAAGCGAAATCTTAGCGCGAGCGCGTCCACACGTTCACGTAGCTATGGATGGGTTAGAGGACATGCAGCGCAAATAAAGCAACCAGCACGATGATCAAAACCAGAAGGATGAGGGTGAGGATGACCGCGGACCAGCGGATGCCGGTGGCCGTGTGCGTCGCGCGCAGCTCGGCGACCGCTTGCTGGGTAGCGGGATCGAGCTTACGGGCGCATTTGGAGCAATAGGCCGCGGTGTCCGGATTTTCGGTCCCGCATGCTTGGCAGCGGATCATTGTGAGACCTCCCAGGTTAGCTGCCTCTCTGCACGCGGCGTGCCGGACAGGCGTTGGTTAGAATGGAGAACTTGGTTCAAAGGGGAAAGCGGTGTATCGGTTGGTGCAGGGCGAGAAGACACGTCTCCGTCCAGCCGCCTGGGGCTTCAGCGACGTGGAGCTGCGGCGCCGCTACCAATGGAGCCTGGACGATGAGCTGCAGTACTGGAGCGGTGCGATTCCCGGCGGACGGTATTTTGCGCAGTTCTCCGCGACGGTGGGTCAGAGGGATTGGCCAAGTGACGGGCGCCGCATCAGCTACGCGATTCTGACGAACCACGAAGAGCTCATCGGCATGGTCAGCTGCTACAACATCGATCGTCGCAAGCAGACCGGAGAGATCGGAATCTACATTGGCGAGAAGGACCGTTGGAGCGAGGGATACGGGACCGATGCCTTGATCACGTTTCTTCGCCATCTCTTCGACGATCTGGGTTTCCAGTCCGTGTACTTGCACACCTATGAATCCAATTTGCGCGCGCAGCACAGCTACGATCGCGTGGGTTTCAGCCCCGAGGAAGCGCGCCGTCGCTACTCGACAAGGCTTGGCTACCACAACGAAGTGCGGATGACGATTACGAGAGACGTATTCGCTTCCCGCCACGGCTTGCGGCAAACCGCGGCGGTACGCTGACTCTAATCACTCTGAACCGCATCTATGAGGCGCATTCGCGCATTCGCATCACCGGCATCGACCGGTGACGCGAGACTTCCCATTGGGTCTGAAATCGGCGTTGAGCCCTTACAACTCGCCCGCCGTCGCGCTATATCCGGCCCCACCGTCCCTCGGCGTGGCATTGTGCGGCGTACCCACGTAAGGGAACTCACTCGACAGGTCGGTGTGCGGTCCCACCTTATCGCTCGTCACCTTGCCATTGGTAAGGATGGCGAGGAAGACATCGCCCACGTCATCGGTGAGCGCGCGCCCGTTGGCGGGATACGCGGCAGGCAGCGTGTAGTCGTAGGGCAGCACGTCCGGGAGCAGGCTCCGAGCGGCAATCCGCGCGTCTTCAGGCGTATAGCCGCCAGCATGCTCCAGAGCGTGGCTGAACGTGTCCACGAAACCGTCGTCCTGGGCCGGTTCGGCGCCGAGGTACGCATCACGGTCTTCGCCCGGCAAGAAGACAGACTGCGAGGGTCGCGCTCCCCGATCGGCCTGCACCCAGCCGTTCGCCGCACCATCCACCTGCACCAGCGACCGATGCCAGAGGTTCACGCCAGCGGTACCCAGGGCGGTATTGGTCAGCTCTAAAGCGATGCTACACACGTTCTTATCGGCGAAGGTGTCCTCTCCCGTGAATTGCAGATTATTCAGTGCGCCGCCGGCATCGAAGAAGAATGGGTCGCTCCGCCACCCAGCGAAGAAGCGGTACGGGCCGGCCTCCGTCACGTGCGTCTCGTGGCCGGTCGAAACAGGCGCATCCTGCACGATGATGTCGCCCGTTTCCCCGACTCCAGCCGCATCTGGCCCCTCCGTGCGGCGCAAGGTCGCCGTCAGTCCGCCGTCTGCAGCCGGGACGAAACGGACCCGATAAGCGATCTCCGCGATTAGATCTCCATTCGTGTCCACTTTGAGTTCGTAGAGAGCCTCAGGCGCGAAGGGTTCGGTGGTCGTTGGCCCCGGCGGCGCGACGCTGAACGACGGATGCACATCCATAATCACGATCGACTTGCCGGCGTCTCCGGGCTTGGGAAACGCAAACAGATCCGTGATGTCCAGGCGGGCATCGTCCCGCGGGAAGCCAAAATTCGGCCCTGAGAAATGGTGCGACATTGCAGACTCTCCTTTTCTCCCGACTCCACAGTCTGACTGCGACGGCGGACGTGCACAGGGCCTGCCTCCGCCTGGCCCACAGAGAGTCTCTCGGCGGCCAGCGCTTCGGCGCAGCTCTGGTTTGCCGTGCCCTGCCAAGTATATCAGCGGGCTCTCTACGCAGGCGCCGAAAAACCTTCGGGCTGTGCTGGCGGCCGGCCGCGCCGAATCGCCGGGATTAGAGAGCTCCGTCCTGCGACAGGCGGTTACCGGCCTTGAGATTTCCCGGAGTGACGCTGCGCGTCCCAGAGGCGGATGAGCAGGAAGCCCGCGGCCGCCAGAGATACCAGACCAATGGCCAGCTCTACGATCGCCGTCAACATCGCTACTCCTCGAGCGCCGGCTCGGGTTCCTCGATGGATCCCAGCAGGTCGAAGAGCGCCCTGCGATCTCCCTCGATCGGTTGGCGCCCCTTGATGCACTCTTCCAGCTTACGGCGTCCCTTCAAGATGCCAATGATAACCGCGCCTACAAGACGGCCGCGATAAAAGAAGAGAGCCCTGTACTTCCGCGTTGTCAGATTCACCTGGACCTCGCGCTCCAGCTCGGGATGGCTCTCGGGCGTCAAACCCAGAACGCTGAGGCGCGAGCCGAACATGGTGGTGACATAGGTTGGCACTTCCGTGAAGGTGAGAGACTTGCCCAACATATTTTGCGCGACCAATCTGCCGTGCGACGCGCCGTTATCCCATGTGCCTACCTGATTGTTCGCGTCAAGCGTAACGTCATGGAATTCGGCGACATCCCCGGCCGCGTAAACATCCGGCACGGCCGTCTGAAGATGCTCGTCCGTAATGATGGATTTGCGGACCTCCAGACCGGCCTGCTCTGCCAGCTCCGTGTAGTATCGAAGCCCGATACCGTATCCCACCATGTCCGCGGGACACGTATGACCTTCCCTGGTCGTCACCGACTTGGGCACGCCGTTGTCGGAGTCTATGGAGCTGACCCAGTCGTTGTACACAACCTCGACCCCGCGATCGCGGGCCAGAGCGTCTACCACCTGGCCGCCGTCATGATCGAGCAATCTCCGGAGAAAGCGGTCGCCGCGCATGATCCAGGAGGTTTGCAGTCCACGATGGGAGAATGCCTCGGCAAGCTCATATCCGATGTAGCTTCCGCCCAGAGCCACCGCGCTTCGCGATTCCTCGCAACGCTGCACCAATGCTTTCGTGTCGTCGAGGGTCTGGAACTGATACACGCCGTGGAGATAGGCCCCCGGGGCGTCAAGAACGCGCGGGGTTCCACCCGTGGCAATGAGAAGTCGGTCGAACGGCAATTCCTGTCCTTCAGCGGTGACGACAGTCCGCTCGTCCAGGCACAACCCCGTTACCCACGTCTCGAGGCGAAGGTCGATGTTCCGCTGCTGGTGGATATCGATCGTGCGCATCATGACGTTCTTTTCGGGTACTCGTCCCTTCAAGAATATTGGCAGGGCGACGCGGTTGTAGAGGGGGTACGGCTCACCGGCCACAAGAGTGATCTCCGCCCCCGGCGAGTTCTTGCGTATGTGCTCGGCTGCGGTTGTGCCTGCCACACCGTTGCCGACGATCACGAATCGCGTCGGAGATTCCGCTACCACGGAGCTGCCCCGAATGCCACATCCTCGCCGTACCCCTGCTGGACGGCCACGTCATAGACGTAACGCGCCACCGCGATGTCCTGGATGGCGATACCCTGCGACTCATAGATCGTGATCTCGTCGTCCGTCACCCGGCAAGGGTCTTCCCCCTCGAGCATCTCACCCAGCTCCCGAACGTAGGACCATTCAAATGACCCTTGCGCAATCGCGGCCAACAGATCTCCGGCTTCGAGGCGCGCCTGTGGAAGTGAATCAACGACCACGCATGAGGCGCGCGCGACCGTTTGCACGTCGATCTCC
Organism: Chloroflexota bacterium; assembly: GCA_003244175.1. GTDB lineage: Bacteria > Chloroflexota > UBA5177 > UBA5177 > UBA5177 > QHBP01. Next base: position 13,276 of record QHBP01000439.1, read on the forward strand.
TGCCGGCTCAAGCTGTTCGAGCCGGCGGCATTGACGTGTGCCCCCGGTTTCAGCCAGGCGCCCTCAAAGACGGGCGCGGAGGCGCTCGTGATCGTGGTGACGATGTCCTTGCCTTCTACCGCCTCCCGCGCCGTCGAGACGGCCTCGATGCGGCAGTCGATCCTGTCGCGGAGCCGGCCCACCAGAGCCTCTCGCTTGTCCCGGGTGCGGCTGAACACAGCGATGTTCTCCAGAGGCCGAGCCTCGAGAAGCGCCAGAATCTGGGTTTCCGCCTGAGTACCGGCGCCGATGACGCCGGCAGTACGCGCGTCTTCGCGAGACAAGTACCGAGTTGCGACACCGCTAGCCGCTCCGGTGCGTATTCGTCCCAGCCAGTCGGATTCGATGATGGACAGAAGCTCGCCGGTCATGGAGTTGAAGAGCAACACGACGAAGGTCGTGCGGCCGCGCGTGGACACGTAGGTCTTGATACCGGCCGCCTGTTGAGAGGGGATCGAGCCACCCATGAGGTGGAGCAAGCCGCCCTCGTACCGGACGCGCTGCCGGACACCGTTCACCGCGTCTCCAACGGCTTGCAGATGAAAGACCCGTTCCACCAGTGCCATGGCATCCGACATGGACAGCAGCGATTCAACGTCGATTTCACGCAGGAGGAGTGCCAGAAGCCACCATCCAGATCACAAAAATACATGGCCAGACACGCGCCGGCCACGCTCCATCATACCAGCGGCCTGCGCGCCGACTCATCGCCGGCTTTCGGCCCCACTGGGTCGATAACCGTGTACAATTGGGACGAATCGGCCATACACAGGGACTAACTTCATGGAAATTGTACGGGCCCAGGCCATGGGCTTTTGTTTTGGTGTTCGGGACGCCATCGACGTCGTGCGCGAGCTGGGAGAGGCCGGCACCACCGTCTACACCCTCGGAGCAATCGTGCACAACCCGCAGATCGCCGAGCAGCTGGAAGAGATCAACGTCCACGTCGTCGGCGACCTGGACGACGTGCCTCCCGGGGCTGTGGTGGCGATCACGGCGCATGGAGCCCCGCCCGATTTGCAGGAGAACGCCGAGGCCCGCGGGTTCAAGATTATCGATACCACCTGCCCTCTTGTGACCCGAATCCAGAAGACCGCCCTGGACCTCGTGAATCAGCGCTACTCCGTTTTGATTTATGGAGACTCGAAGCATAAGGAGGTGCGGGGTATCGTCGGCTGGAGTGGTGGCAAGGCCAGGGTCATTGCCTCGATGGCGGACCTCGAGGGATGGACGCCCACCAGGCGAGTCGCGCTCATCTCGCAGAGCACCTCCAACGTCGAGAAGTTCATAGCCCTGGCGCGAGACCTCGTCGGTGACATGGTCGCGCGCGGCATCGAGATACGCGTCATCAATACCATCTGCAAGCCCACCAAAGAGCGGCAGAGAGCGGTGCGGGAGTTGGCGCGGGATGTGGATGTCGTTATTGCCATCGGCGGACTGGCGAGCGCGAACACCCGCAAGCTCGTGCTTGCGGCCCAGGAGGAGGGCACCGCCGCGTATCAGGTCGAGCGTCTGGATGATCTGTGTCCGGAGTGGTTCCAGAATGCGGATCGAGTCGGCGTGACCGCCGGCGCCTCGACGCCGGATGTCGTCATCGATCAGGTAGAAGAGCGGATTCAATCATACGAGGTGCGTAAGCCGGTCCTGGCTTGATCGGCGCGCCGTGACCCTCACAGGGTTCTCAAGACATATGCGCCGCAATTGGCGTCAGGCGCGGCGGCTGTGCCGCGTGCTGATCGTGGGAGGCCTCCTTCTGCCCGCGACCATGGGCCAGGTTGCCGCCCTGGCTGCTTCGCCGGGGGGTACACCCACCCCTCCCGTGCAGGGCGCGACGCCGGAGGCAAGTGCAACGCAATCTCCCACCGCCGCGTCCACCGTCACCTCCACGCCCACGTCCACCCCCACCGTTCACGTCACGGCGACACCCGTTCCGACTCCCGTGTCCGATCGGAAGAGCGGAAAACATCGAAAACGGCGCCGCCACCTGACGCCGACCCCGTCCGTAGCACCCACGTCCAGCGCAACGTCCTCGGCGCCTCAGCCGCGAAAGCACACGCGGCGCCATCATCACCGGCGTAAACCGCACGCGCATCCCACGCCGACGCCAAGTTACACGGCAACTCCAGCTCCCAGCCCAACCCCTCCCATCACGCTGCAAGCGGAGGACTCGATAGCGCCTGTCTCCTGCAACGGTCCGCCGAAGCCCGTGGCGTCCAAGCCGTTCCTCACGTCTCCGTACCACCACTGGACCTCCATCGTGTCGTACTTCGACCACGACTCGCCCAATTTCTTGCGTGACGGCGAGATCATCACCGCGACGGGAGCGCACGCCACCCCCGACCTCACACACCAGGCGTACGACTTCCCCGCCTACTGGAGCAGCTCATACCGTCAGTTCCTGTACTACGACGGACACAACGGGTACGACTACAACCTGTCGTACCGGACAATCTACGCGGCAGCGCCCGGCAAGGTCATCTACTCCGCGCTGGAGTACTCCTACGCGCCCGATCACGGGTACGGCAACATGGTGATGATCAGTCACCGCGACGCCTACGTCACCCTCTATGGCCACTTCAGCAGGCTGCTCGTCCACCGAGGACAGAAAGTTCGGCGTGGACAGGTTATCGGTATCAGCGGTAACACCGGCCACTCGACCGGCCCGCATCTCCACTTCACCGTGTTCCACAATTGCACTCCGACCGATCCCTACGGATGGACCGGGCAGGGACCAGACCCGCTTGCCGGCTACAAGGGCGAAACATCCACATATCTCTGGCGGCGAGCTCCGCTCGTGGTCAACCCGCCCCCCGACTGGCCGGGCATGAATTCTTTGCCGCGCGAGCCCGGACCGGTGTATCTGCTGTTGCGTTTGCCGGCGAGCGGAGTTGGTACGGCGGGGTTCATCCACCAGGTCCATGTCAGGATCGCGGCGGCTTTGCGGTCCCTTCACGCCCTCGGCCTCAGAGCGAAGCCGGATGCGGTTCTCGGCGCGCTTCGGATCGACAGCAGGGTGCAACCGGGCCGCCTGTACGGTCTTCCCTTCGTTGCTTCCATCGCTTCCACGGATGTCCTGCCCGACGCACGCAGCGACCTGTTGCATGCACTCGCCCATGCGGCTCTGGTCACCCGGCACCGGCGAATCGCACTCGGTGGCTCCCGAAGCTGGACCGGGTACCTGTTCCATTGGGCCGGGCGAACTTTTCTGCTGGGAAAGGGCCAGCGTGGCAAGGCGGTCTCGCTCCGCGTTGGTAAAGGCGGCGGCCGGGCGACGCGGCATGTTGTCCGAGCCGATGACATCACCGGAGCCTACGCGGTCGATCTCGGCCCGTTATCGCCGCGTCAGGTCCGATTGCTGGCTCACGAGCTGACTGCCTCGTCGGTGAGAGCGCGGAGCAATCGAGTGACCACGCGTGAACGAGCCACGGACCAACCCACGGTGGGTCAAGAGCATACGGCGTCTCGCTCGTTTTCCCCGGCGTTTGGGCTGGCGCTGGCCGTTCTCTTGGTTGTCCTTGCCGGTTTCGCGCTAGCGACCGTGAGGCGTCGATTTGCTCCGCATGGGTAGGTGCGATTCCACGGTCTGAAGTAACGTCGCCTGGCTGTCGAAAGGCGCCTCTCCTCGCGCCGGCCGAATGCGCTCGTACTCGCCATCGGAGCGGAGCGACCAGGCGTTCGTTGTATCTCTGAGCTGCGCCTGGAGCATTGTCTGGTACACGCGCTCGCGGATGTCCGGGTCGAGAATAGGGAAGATAACCTCGACACGATGATCGAGGTTGCGTGGCATGAGATCGGCGCTGCCCGTCAGCATCTCGGGCTCGCCGGCATTGCTGAAGTAGTAGACGCGGCTATGCTCCAGGAAGCGTCCCACGAGGCTGACAACCCGGATGTTTTCGCTCACACCGGGAACACCGGGGCGGAGGCAGCATATTCCGCGGACGATCAAATCGACCTTACACCCGGCCTGCGACGCGCGGTAGAGCGCCTCGATGAACTGCTGATCAATTAGACCGTTGCACTTGAAAATGAGACGGCCGCTTCCGCCTTCTTTATGCAGCCGAATTTCGCGTTCGATTCGATCCAGCAGCCCCTGTCGCAGATTGACAGGAGCGACTAAAAACCGCCGGTAGCTCTTCTGCTCGGAGTATCCCGTCAAGTAATTGAACAGGTCGGTGGCGTCGGCCCCGAACTCTGCATCGGAGGTCAACAATCCGATGTCCGTGTAGCTACGTGCCGTCTCCACGTTATAGTTGCCTGTGCCGACATGCACATAGCGCCGGATGCCGTCATGGTCCTTGCGGACGACTAACGCGACCTTGGCGTGCGTCTTCAGATCAGCAAAGCCGTACGTCACGTGGACACCGGCGCGCTCGAGCTCGCGCGCCCACTCGATATTGGACTCCTCGTCGAAGCGCGCCTTGAGCTCGACCAGCACGGCTACCTGCTTGCCCTCGTTGACGGCTTCGAGGAGGGCGTGAACGACGGGGGAGTTGCGGCCGACCCGATACAGCGTTTGTTTGATGGCGAGCACCTTGTCGTCGCGCGTCGACGTTGTCAATAGGTCCAGCACAGTCGCGAAAGAGTCGTAAGGGAGGCTCACGAGGAGATCGTGCCGGTCGATGCTGGCGAAGAGGGAGTCGCCAGCCGCGATGGCGGCCGGAACGTGTGCGATCACCGGAGCGTACTTGAGATCCGGACGATCCACGGCGGTCAGCTCTTGCAAGCTGTCGAGCCCGAGAGGTCTATCGACGGCGTAGATCCCGTCGTGACCGATCTTCAAACCATCGGTGAGGATGGCGCGGGTCGCCTCCGGCATCCCCGTCTCCAGGTTGAGGCGCACCGTTTCCTGGAAACGGGCCTGCAAGAGACTCTTCTCCATGCGGCGTCGAAGATCAACGCCCTCTTCCTCATGGATCTCGATATCCGCGTCTCGAATCACCTGGAAAAGGTGGGAGCACAGAACCGGAATCCCGGGGAACAGAGACGAGAGGTTGGCGGCGATTATGTCGTCCAGCCATACGAACGTGTACCGGCTCTTCTTGCCTCCGGCATGCTGTCCCATGATGCGCTCGACGTGAATCAGGCGAGGAATCACGTCCGGAATCTTGACGCGTGCGAACCGGGTTTCGCTGCCTTCACCCACCAGCTCCACCGCGAGGTTGACGCTGCGGTTCGAGATGTGGGGAAACGGGTGTCCCGGATCAACCGCCAGCGGCGTCAACACGGGAAACACCTGCTTCTCGAAGTACGTTCTGAGGGCGGCGCGCTGGGTTGTTGTCAGGCTTCGCAGGTCCACGATTCTGATTTGATACTCGTCCAACTTTGGAAGCAGCTGTTCGCACAAGAGACGACGCTGCTCCACAAAGAGATTTGTCACCTTGCGCCGGATCGTCGCCAGCTGCTGCACCGGTGTCATCCCCTCCGGTGGGATCTCGACCAGCTTTTGATCGAGCTGCTCCAGTAGGTCCGACACGCGGACCATGAAGAACTCGTCTATTTGCTCGCTGACCATGGCAAGAAACCGGAGCCGCTCGAGCAGTGGGTGCCTGTCGTCACTTGCCTGGGCAAGGACCCGCGCGAAGTATCCGAGATTGCTCAGCTCTCGGTTGAGGTACAGGCGGGAGGAGTGCAAATCTGACGCGTCGCCCTGCTTGTGTCCGCTCGTCTTTGAGCCCTTTGCCTGTTCGACCAACCCGGGTTCACTTTCTGCGCGGCGGGGACACGCACGCCATTCTACGTGTACAAGGGGGCGCATTCGCTGGTTCCGTTCAGCCTCGCCCGAGGTGTGCGCCTGTCCTCCTTTCCATTTAGGACGATCTCGGCCCCCACGAACATTCCGATAGGGACTGTAGCTCGCTCTCTGCCCTCCTAACGTTGGTGCGCTATCGTGCACGCCGCTGTACATTCCTAACGAGCACCTCCTCACCGGGTGGGCGTTTAACACCCATCCCTCCGTGGCACGTGCCTCACCTTCATCGTGGGAGCCGATGAACTGTCACCAAATCTCAGTCCTTGTGCTCGCTCCGTCGTTTCAAGATCCGCCAATCCCCCGTACCCGTCTCTGTCTCTCGCGAGGACCGATATCATTGGACATATCCCGGCGCGACACCATGTTGGGAGTGGCTGCGTGTTGCCGAACAGAAGGGAGAGCAGGATTGGCTAAGAAGTCTGCAAAGAAGCGCGACGGTGGCCCAACACGTGAAGAGAAGCTGCGCCGTAAGGTGGCGAAGGCTCAGGAGAATTTTGCGCGCGTGCAGGACCGGCGTCTGGAGATCCAGCGCAAGGGTGAGGAAGCCATCGAGAAGGCGCGCGCCGCGGCGCAACAGCGTCTGGCTACCGCCACGTTCCGTGTGGAGAAAATGGCGACAGCGCTCGCGGGACTGGAGGAGCGGCTCAGACGGGTGCAGCCGCCGGCTCCGCCCAGGACCTCATCTCGAGAACCCGAGCACGTCTCCGCCCCGATTAAGTCGCCGGAGGCGGCGGCGGACGACCCGCAGGCCATCGAGGAGAGATCCGCGCGCGTGACGGACACGTCACTGGTCATCCCCGACGCGCCGAATGCTCCCGTCGACACCCAGATGCGGGACGCCTCGAAGCTCGATGGGCACGGCTCGGATTCGTGAGAGACGGAGAGCCCCTCGCCGTGCTTGACGTCGGTTCCAACACAGTTCGTTTGCTGGTCGCGAAACCGACGGCCCGCGGCCTGGAAAACATTGATGACGAGAGCCGGTTCGTACGTCTGGGAACGGGCGTGGACGCGTCCGGCGAGCTTCGGACGGATCGCATGGAGGCCGCGCTGGAAGCCATCTCTTCGCTGCTGACGATTGCGCGGCAACGTGGCGCGCACACACTTGAGGCGATAGCGACCAGTGCGGTCCGCGACGCGCTCAACGGCCCCGACTTCGTTCTCCGAGTCGCGGAGGCAACCGGGGTTGATTTGCGCATTCTCGCGGGCGACGAAGAGGCTCGTCTCACCGCCCTTGGAGCTGTCTCCGGCCTGGTTGTTGAGGGGCCGGCGCTGGTATGTGACCTTGGAGGGGGCAGCGCCGCAATCATCTCAATGGTGAGTGGCGAGACGGCATGGGCGCACGTGGTCCCGCTTGGTTCGGGACGCCTGTCGGAGAGATTCATACACGTGGACCCGCCCTCCCCGGAGGAGCTCGCGGCTCTGAGCACACACGTCAACGACCTGCTCGATTCGCTCCCGCCGGCTTCACCCCGAACAGCGATTCTTACCGGTGGGACGGCCACCCACATCGCGCGTCTTGCGGAGTGTGAAGGGTCGACGACCTCTCTCACGCTGACGGACCTTGCGCACGTCCGCGAGGTGGTGACCTCCCTTTCGGCAGCCGAAGTCGTCGAGGCCCACGGAGTCACGCTGGACAGGGCCCAGGTGCTTCCCGCCGGCGTCACCGCCGTCCACGCCATCGTCATGCATTATGCAGTGTCCAGGATCGTCGTAACGCGACATGGCATCCGCGAAGGTGCCATGCTAGACGTTCTGCAGCGTAGGGATTGATGGCCAAAGCATCGACCGTACGGGCCATTGACCCGTCGAATAGCGTGTCGGAAGCCGCGGTCAAGATCATCTGGACTCGCTTCGAAGATATGTGGGGCCTGCACGACGCAGTCATCGGAGGAACCGATGTCGAAGCCGTGCACGACATGCGCGTGGGGTCACGGCGGCTACGCGTGGCGATGCAGACCTTCCGCACGTGTTTTTCCGAGCGTTCATTCAAGGCACAGTTCCGGACTGTGCAGTCGGTAGCGGATCTGCTGGGTGAGGTGCGCGACCGCGACGTGTTGATCGACGAGCTGTGCGGAGATGAGGGGAAGCTGCCGCCGGAACAGCGGCATGCCGTCCAGGCCTATGTGAGCGACCTGAAGGCGGAGCGAGACGGCAAGCGGGATGAGCTTCGACTCCTGCTGACGGATTTGCGGTCACGCGCGTACGATCGCGCATTTCTCAGCTACCTTGGCAGGCACAGGTAATGGTCAAGGCCGGGAAGATACCGGATTTCGACTGCTCGATCCGTGTGGACATTCTGGCGCGTCGCGTCTTGCACGGCCGAGCGGATGACATGCACAGCCGGAGAGCGGAGATCGGGGGGCCGGGGGATGTGACCGCTCTGCACAATCTCAGGATTGCGGGCAAACGGCTGCGGTATAGTCTAGAAACGTTTGCTTTCTGCTTTTCCAAGGCGCATGTCGAACACCTCGCCGACAGAGTGCGCGCGCTTCAGGATGTGTTGGGACGCATTCATGATCTGGACGTGCTGATTCGACTGTTGAAGAACCGTGCCGGCCAGCTCGACGGTGCTCACAAGGAACAGGTCCTCGAAATGGCCGCGAAGCAGGTCGAGGACGAAGACCGCAATCGGTTTCTGCGGAAAATCTTTGACGATCGTCGTCACCGACAGCACATCATGGGCCTCTATCAGGTGATGGCCGCAAAGCTGCGGGAGCGGGCGAAGCTCTATGCACAATACGAGGAGGTTTGGACGGAGTGGGAACGAGAGCACGTGCTTCAGCAGGTGCGCGATTTGCGGTAGGCCCCATCGGGGGCGCCTCGCGGTGACATAGTGATGGAGCTCGCGAACCTGGTAATCGATCTCGGCGGCACTCAAGTGCGCACCGCGGTCTTTGGACCCGACGGCGTGCCTCGAGGACGCATGCACGAGCGTAGCCGGCTGGAGGATGGACCGCGAGGAGCGCTTGCTCAGATGGTTCGCATGGGCCGGGCGTCGTTGCAGGCTGCCTCCGTCGAGCGCGATCGCCTGGGGCGGGTCGTCGTGTCCTGCCCGGGACCCCTGGATTCCAGAGCCGGCGTGGTGCTTGACCCGCCCAACCTACCCGGGTGGGAGCGAGTTCCCTTAAAGGCGTGGCTCGACGGAGCCTTTGGTGTCCCTTCGCGGATCGTCAACGATGCCAATGTCGCGGCTCTGGGAGAGTTCACAGCGGGAGCCGGGCGCGGCACACGCAACATGGTGTATCTGACAATCAGTACCGGCATTGGCGGAGGGATCATCGTCGATGGCGAGCTTCTCGAGGGCAGTTCGGGCACCGCCGGCGAAATCGGGCATATGACCATCGATCTCCATGGCCCCACATGCCCGTGCGGGAACGTCGGTTGCCTGGAGGTCCTGGCGTCCGGCACGTCGATAGCTCGCCGCTTCCGTGAGGCTCTGGATGCTCTGCCCGATGCGCCAAACGAACGAGCCGATCAGCGGGGGTTCACGGCCGCGGATGTTGCCTTCGCCGCGGGGGACGGAGACGTGCTTGCGTCGACGGTCTTTCTGGAGTGTGCGCGGGCTGTCGGGTTCGGGGTTGTCAATTGTATTCACATCTTCAACCCGGACGCCGTCGTTCTAGGAGGTGGCGTGGTCCAGGCGGGGCCGTTACTCTTTGGACCGGTTCGTGAGACGGTGGAGCGTTACACGCTGGCCGTGCCGAGGTCTGCGGTACGAGTGGAGCGGGCAGAGCTTGGGGACGACGCGGGCCTGATGGGCGCCGCATTGCTCGCTCTACGCGAGGGAGACAGTTCCCAGCTCTGAGGTCAGTCAGCGGTCGCGTCTCCGCGGCGAATGAGGAATTGAGGCGCGCCTGTTTGTGGGTGCTCCACCTGATCCAACGGCGCGCCGAAAACCTTGAGGGCGCCGGTGCTCGCGGCTACTTGGCCGGGAGGGCCCAGCGCGATGAGCCGGCCCCCGTACATCAATGCCATGGTCTGGAAGTACAGCATGGCCAGGTTGAGATCGTGCATGACTGCCACGATCGATACACCTCGCTCCGCCTGCAGCTGCGTCAAGAGCTCTAGAAGTGCATGCTGATGCCCGAGGTCCAGATGTACCGTCGGCTCGTCGAGTAAGAGGAAGTCGGGATCCTGCGCCAGAGCCATGGCGATCATGACCCGCTGCTGCTCGCCCCCACTCAGCTCGTCAAATCGCCGGTCGACATGATCCAGTAGCTCGCACACGTGGAGCGCGCGCCGCACCGCGCTCTTATCGACCTCCTTCGGACCGCCCAGCAGCCCAACGTACGGCGCCCTGCCCATGCCTACAATCTCGTCCACGCGAAAGCCGAGTCGCGCATCGATTTGCTGCGACACGAGGGCGATCCGTCGCGCCCGCCCCCGGGCGGTAACGCGGCGCAGGTCTTCTCCGTCAAGGAGCACCTCTCCGCGTACCGGCTGGAGGGAACCGCTCAGGAGTCGTAGAAGGGTTGTTTTGCCGGATCCGTTCGGCCCGGCAATCGCCACCATGTCACCGGCCCTCACCCGCATCGAGATGTTGGCGAGGACCCTTTGCTCCTGGTAGGCAAAGTCCACCCCACACACCTCAAGAGTGGGGGACACTGCCGGCACCGTTCTGCTAGACAGCGTACTCACGCTTCGTTCGTTTCAGGAGGTGGAGAAAGAAGGGCGCGCCGATGACGGCGGTAACGACACCAAGGGGTAGTGGGACCGGAGGAATTGCCACGCGAGCTACGAGATCGGCGAGCATGAGGAAAACGCCTCCACCCACGGCGGTCGCGGGAATCAGTGCACGATGTCTCGGACCGTAGAGCAGGCGCATGGTGTGGGGTACGACCAGTCCCACAAACGCGATGACGCCTCCCAGGGTGACGGCGACGGCCGTCAAGAGCGCCGCGAGCGCGACGGCGACAAGCTTCAAGAGCTCCACCCGCACGCCCAGATGGCCCGCTTGGTCCTCGCCCAGCAGCAGAAGGTCGAGGCGAGGCGCCAGGAGGAAGGCGACGGCGCTTCCCAGAAGAATGATCGGCGCGCCGACTGCCAGCTGTGCCGGGCTGTCAAGCTGTATCCCACCCAGCGTCCAGCGGGTCACCTGGTCGATCTTGCCCTCGATCTGCATCAAGAGGGACGTCGCGGAGATGAGGAAGGAGCTGATGACGAAGCCCGCGAGCAGCAGAGTCACCACCGGTGTTTTTCCGGCGGATCGCGAAAGCCAGTAGACCACCAGGACCGTCCCCATCGCGCCCGCAAACGCAAATACCTGCAGGAGACCAAAGGCCGCGACGGACACCTGCCAGGGCAGGATCAGGGCGCACGTCACGCCCAGCTGCGCTCCGGCCGACGTTCCGATGACGTACGGATCGGCAAGGGGATTTCGCAGGACTGCTTGAAATAAAGCCCCGGCCACCCCGAGTGCGCAGCCGACGAGAGCGGCCGCCAGGACCTCGGGTAAGCGAATGTCCCACACGATCGTCTGGTCGCCCACCGGCCAGGATGTAGAGGTCTGATACAGACCAAGCTTGCCCAGCAAGATCTGAATGACCTCCGTCCGTGGAATCTCAACCGACCCAAAGAGGGTGGCGGCCACCAGGACAATCACGAAGAGCGTGGGTAGTGTAGCAACGCGAGCCATCGCCATAGGCGCGGCGCGCGATCGTGGTTGGACCGCCGTCATAGAAGCTGCTTTGTGAGAGATCGAACAAGGCTAGCACAGGAGCATGCACGTCCACTTGACTGGCGCGGAAGGGCTGGCTAGGCTGAGGGGCAACGGACCATGGCAAACAAAGGAGTCGCAAATGGGCATGTTCGGGCGGATGAACACGATCCTGCAAGCCAAGATGACCAAGGTGATGGATCGCGCCGAGAATCCAAACGAGACGCTGGATTATTCCTACGAGAAGCAGCTACAGCTACTGCAAAATGTGAAACGCGGGTTGGCCGATCTGGTGACATCCAAACGCCGCCTTCAGCTTCAGCACGACAAGATTCAGACCGACATGGAGAGGCTCGACAGCCAGGCACATCAGGCCCTCGCAATCAATCGGGAGGACCTGGCGCGCCTGGCCCTCGAGCGCAAGGTAGGCGTGCAGCAGCAGCTCTCCAACCTGGACACGCAGATCGCGCAGCTGGAGGCACAGCAGCAGAAGCTCACGGATGCGGAGCAGAGGCTCCAGACGAAGATCGAGACGTTCCGAACGCAGAAAGAGAGCATCAAGGCGCAGTACACAGCGTCGGAGGCCCAGGTGAAGATCGGCGAGGCCGCCACCGGTATCTCGGAGGAGATGGCCGACGTGGGGCTGTCGATACAGCGTGCACAGGACAAGACGGAGCAGATGCAGGCTCGCGCCGGCGCTCTGGACGATCTCGTGGCGACGGGTGCCCTCACCGACTACACGGACAGCGGGGACGACATCGATCGTCAGCTGTCCCAACTGAGTACCGGCGGCGATGTGGACAAGCAGCTCGCGGCCATGAAGCAACAGCTCGGGGAGAACAAGCAACCGCAGCTGGAGGGCTAGAGATGATCGTGCGCATTAGCGGCACGGGACAATTTCGGCTGGACGACGACGCGAGCCACCGCCTGGACGAGATCGACAAGGCGTTGACGCATGCGATCGAGACCCAAGAGGAGCAAAGTTTCCACCGGCTACTTCACGAAGCGGTCGAGTTCGTCCGCAGCAACGGCACGCCCGTGCCGAACGACCAGATCCCGGCCTCCGACGTTGTCGTGCCGCCGGAAGACATCGATCTCGAGGAGGCGCGCAGGTTCTTCACCGATGAGGGATTGATGGCGCCGGTATCCGCCTAGAGCGATTTCACGTCAGGTTCTCCCGCCCGCCGCGCATCCTACGTCAAGGCTGTTTGCCGGGGTTGACAGACCCTTGGTGTGGCCCTATGATCGTCCCCATCCGGACCTATTAGACAAGACACCAGGAAGGGACGCGATCTTGAAACGCCTTATACCGGCCCTCATGCTTCTATTTTGTAGCGGCTCCGTGGTTCACGCCGCGAACCCGGCCTCCACCCAGGGTGAGAGTCTTCGGGGTCTACTTGCCGCGCAAACGCTGACCAGCCTGGGACGGATGAGCGAGCACACCTCGGTGATCCAGACCATGCGAGCTTTTCGTGAGCTTGCCGTCTTTCGCGCATTTCCTCGGGCTCACCCGGAGGGGAACACCCGTTCTCGAACGAATACTTCCGGCTCGGACCTGGCTTTGCCCGACAGCGATGTCTCCGGATACGGCAGCCAGGGCTCGGTCGCTGCGGGCCAGGGTCCATTCAGCGGCTATCATCAGAGCTACGGTGGGTTTCAGAGTGGTGTAGCCGCGGATCTCAACTTTGAACCAATCCTGACGCTCTACTATCAAGGGACTGTCTTTTCTGATTCTGCGTCCGCAAGCGCATATATGGTGCAGGGATTGGCCGGTACGGGATCAACTACCACTCCGACGGATTGCAGCGGCACCGTGGGTGTTCCCTGCCAGATAGAGGCATTCAATACGAGCGGAGGAAAGCTCGATCTGTACAACGTTGCCCAGATCAACTACTGCGTGATCGAGACCGGCTATCAGGGAGATCCAACTCTCATCAACCAACATTCGGCCGACGTTACGAAGGTACTTGCCGACACGTTCCTGGTGGGAATTACAGAAGCGAAGCAGGCTTGCGCAAGCTCCTCTCCCAACCCGGTCCCGCAACCACAACCCCAAACGACTGTGACGGCGGCGCCCAGTCCGACTCCCATTCCCACTGCGGTGTCCCAACCCTCGATCTCGATCAGTGGCCTTGCGCTTGTTCACACCGTCAAGAAGAAGGTTAAGGCGACGACGACGCTGAAGCTGAAGGAAGCCGGACTCTTCGTGGCAACCTACCAGGCTGAGAACGCCGGCACGCTCACGCCATCGGCGACGGTAACGATCCTGAAGGGGTCGAAAGAGATCGCCAACGGCGACATGAAATCCGACAAGTTTTCGGACGGAACCACGTACTTTTATGCAGCCTTCAAATTCAAGCTGAAGACGTCGGTCGGTCATCTCACGGCGCGTGTCACTGTGACTTTAGGAAGTGCAATGGATGCACGTTCTCTCAACTTCAAACTGAAGAAAAAATAAGGGGATCCTTCAAAGGCTCCGTTCCCAGAAGGACCAGACCCCTTGCCGTGTCTGGCGCTATCGGGTGTAGACACGGGCCCGAAGGCTGAAATTACGTCAGAGGCACGCCCCATAGGGCATACCACCGCGTCAAATCGGATTCGACGACCAGCTCGCGCTTCATCACGGAGCTGAGACGCAGCTCTTCGGCATTGTCTCGATCCTGTCCCTTGAGGGGAACGAAGGGGTAGAAGGTGCCGCGTTTGTAGTTGTATATCCAGTACACATTCTGGCCATGCGAGTCCCGGAATTGGAAGACGGAAGCCAACAGCTGCTCTCCGAAGCCGTTGTCCTGCAGCTCGCGGCTTACCATATGCACGCTCGCCACGAGGTTTTCGAACTCACCGGCGCTCAGGACGATCCACTGAAATCCGTAATCGTCGCGGAAGACATGCCAATCGAGCGGCGAGTCTTTGTTGCTGGTCCGCAGCAACGCCTCGATGTCGCGCTCCAGCTCGGCG